>CAJQNK010000087.1 GCA_905479655.1 uncultured bacterium
ACCGCAGCGTCTCCTCGACGCGCAGATCGGCCTGCAGGGCGACCTCCTGCGGCACGAAGCCCACGCTGGAGCGGGCTCGGTGTCCGTCCCGCCACGGGTCGAGGCCCGCCAGGCGTACGACGCCGGTGACCGGAAGGAGGCCCAGGGCGACGCGCAGGGCGGTGGTCTTGCCGGCGCCGTTGGGGCCCCACAGGGCGACGGACTCGCCCCGTTGGATCTCGAAGGAGACCGAGTCCAGCGCTCGCAACGAGCCGAAGCTCCGGGTGACGTCGCGGAGGGAGACCAGGGGCCCGGAGAGCTCGGGGTGGCCCGTGGGTCCGGTGGACTCCTGCGTCAGGCGATCGGGGGGGCCCTCGGAGGTGGCGGCCGGAGGGAGACGGGCCTCCTCCCCGGTCGTGGATTCCCGGGTCGCCAGGCGACGGGCCAGGCCGGGAGAGGCGAGGAGCGCGAGGGCCGCCAGGGCCAGTCCGCCGCCGACGGGCGCCAGGGGCAGGCCCTCGGGGCGGTCCAGCGGTGGGCAGCCGGTCGGCGTCATCGTCTTCAGCCGGGGCGCCGGGTCCTCCAGGCGCGGCTGCGGCCGGACGATGGGGAAGGCTCGCGCGGCGAGCTCCAGCGCCCGGACCGCGGGGCTGGCGACGAAGAGGCGCAGGCTCGGTTGGCGGTCGGCCAGGTTCTCGAACAGGTGCTCGGAGCGGTAGGGGAGATCCCCGACGCCGTCTCCGTCCGCGTCGAAGCCGACGTAGTCGCTCCAGTAGTTGCCGAGCCATCGGTTGGCCGACGGGTCTCCGCCGCCGCCCGCGACCTCCACCTGCTGCCGGTTCTCCGCCAGGGTGTTGCCCTCGATCTCGGCCCGCCGGACGTTGGGCAGGAGCGAGATGCCGATGTCGTTGGCGGCCAAAAGGTTGCCCCGCAGGACCGTCTTCGAGCTCCGGTCGCGCGGGCTGTTGTCGAGGAACACCCCGACGCGGTTGCCCAGGAGCCGGTTGCCGATCAGCTCGGCGTCGTCCATGTCCTTGAGCCCCACTCCGTAGCCGCTGGGGCCATGGTTGCCGGCGATCGTGTTGCTCTCGAGGCGCAGCCGCCGCGAGTACATGAGGAAGGCGCCCACCGAGTTGCCCTGGAGCAGGTTGCCGCGGATCGTGGCGTCGTCGCAGTACATGAAGTGGAGGCCGTAGCGGCCGCCGACCACGTGGTTGTCGAGCACCCGCAGGTTCTCCGAGTACCACAGCACCACGTCGCGGCTCCCCGAGACCCGGTTGTCCCGCAGCGTGACGTCACTGGACGACCAGACACGGATCGCGTCGCCTCGGCGCGGCGCGTCGAGGTCCGCGCCCGTGATGTGGTTGCGGGCGACGAGCGCGCCCGGCGTCTGGCGCAGGTAGATTCCGAAGAGAACCCCCTCGAGCCGGTTGTCCAGGACCCTGAGACGGAGGGCGTCGTCGGCCGCCAGACCCGAGTTCTCCTGGTCCAGAGAGAGTCCGCTGCCGCGGATCACCAGACCCCGCACCGTCACGTCCGGGGCCACGACGGAGATGACCGTTCCCCGCCCACCCGCGTCGACGACGGGTTCGTCTTCGCCGACCAGCTCCAGGGGGACCGTGATGCGGATCGGGCCGCGGTGCACCCCGCCGCGCACGACGACCCGGTCACCGGAGGCCGCGCCGGCCACGACCCGGGCGAGGGTGTCGGCCGGGTCGTCGGCGGTGACCCGCCACTCCCTCGCGGCGACGGGGGCGCACAGCAGCCAGACCGCGATCAGCGCGATCGCTTCCGGCCGCCGGGGAGCTGCGAAGGCCCTCATGCGTCGGCCCCGGTGGCTCCGTCCCTCGCGGCGTCGGCCAGCGGCTTGTAGGCCCGCCGGTGCAGGACGAGACCGACCAGGATCACGAGCGACGCGATCGTCGCCAGGATCAGCCCCTGGTCCGGCAGGGCATCGGTGGCGAACTGGCCGACCCAGCCGCGGCCCAGGACCGGGGGTACGAAGGGGTCGATCGACGAGCTCAGGGGAGCCGTGGGATCCAGGTTGGTGCCGAAGTGGCGTAGCCAGAAGCCCAGATCGGCGAGGAAGAGGGCCGGGAACAGGAGGGCGGGCAGGGCGGCCAGGGCCGCCCAGCGCGTGTGGATGGCGATGGCCGCCAGGATCAGCAGCGCCAGCACCAGGACCCCGGCGATGCTGAGGGACTTCTCGAGCGCGGCCGCCTCGCCCAACGGACGCATCCCGATGTAGTGGTTCAGGCCGTCGATCTCGCGGACATCGCCTTCCATGTGGTTCAGGTAGGCGCGGACCTCGAGCCCGCCGGGGTACTGGGGGGCGTGCAGGATCAGCCGCCAGTAGGGCACGAAGATGGAGACCAGCAGCAGGACGGCGGCGAGGCCGAAGCAGAGGCTGGGCGCCAGGAAGCGGACCCGGTGGCGGGCCAGCTCGGCGGCCGGCACTCGGGGGCCGAGAATCTTGCTCACGAAGGACATGGGAACCTCCAGGGGAGGCGACGGGCGTCGCCTCCCCGATGGTGCTGGTTGCGGGCTATCCCTCGACCAGGAAGTAGCCCGTCATCTCGAGATGCAGGGCGGAGCAGAACTCCGAGCAGTAGTAGCTGAAGACGCCGCTCGTGTCGGCCTCGAACTCGAGGGTGGTGGTCTCCCCCGGCTCCAGGGACAGGTTGTAGTTGTAACCGGGGAGCGCGAAGCCGTGGGTGGCGTCCTTCGCCGTGTCGATGTTGGTGATGTGCCAGATCACGTGGTCACCCTTCTTGACCTCCACCCGCTCCGGCGTGAAGTGGCTGCGGATGGTGGTCATCCAGACCTCGACCGTGTCGCCTCGGCGCTCGATGCGCTCGTCACCGTTCTCGGGAGCGCCCTCCCGCTTGGCCTGGAGGCCGGGGTCCCAGCCGATCTCGGGGTAGATCTCCCACGGGTGCAGCTTGGCCGCCTCGATCATCTGGACGTAGTGGGGCTCCCCCAGGCCGATGGGCATGTCGTAGAGCAGGCGCATGCTCTCGCCCGTTCCCGAGATGTCCAGGAGCTGGAAGTTCTGGGGATGGAGTGGGCCGACGGTGAGGAAGCGGTCGATGGACCACTTGTTGAGCGCCACGAGATAGCCGCCGTCAGGGCTGACCGTGTCGCCCTCCGCGGCGACGATGTGGCCGACGTTGTAGTGCACCGGGATCTTCTGCACCAGGCTCCACGGGGTGGGTCCATTGCCCAGGCTCCAGCGTGCGACGGCGCTGTCGAGGAACAGGCTGGTGTAGGCGTAGCCCTGGTTGTCGAACTGGGTGTGGAGCGGGCCGAGACCGACCTCCACCTGTTTCACGAGGGCCGCGTCGAAGTCGATGATGGGGACCCCGTAGCCGTCGGTGCCCGAGAAGTTCCCCTCCTCGATGGCCGTGCGGATCTTCTCGAACCCGAAGACCGTGACGTGGGGGTCGAGCTTGCCCGAGATCACGAGCTGCCCGCCGTCGGGTGTCACGTCGACGCCGTGGGGGCTCTTCGGCTCCGGCAGAAAGTGGAGCACGCCCTCCTCGACCGCGGTGTCGAGACCGATCACCGGGAAGCCTTCGATCTCGGTGGTCCGGCCGGCCGCGGCGAGCTCCGTCGCCTTCACCAGGTCGATGATGTGGAGGTAGTCCATGTCGCGCTGCGAGGCGCCGGCCTCGAAGGGGGGCCTTCCGTCCTCGATCCCGCCGGTGGCCATCTCGGTGTTGAACGAGTTGCAGAAGATCCAGCCCTCGCTGACCAGCTTGCCGGCGTCGCAGAGGTCCTGCCAGTAGGGCGGCAGCTCGAGGGCGAAGGAGCGGTCCGGGTCGATCCGTCCGGCCTCGCGATCGAACTTCCAGAAGGTCACCATGCCGCGATACTCGGCCTCGTACTCGTCGAGGCTGGCCCAGCGTGTTCCCAGGGGCGCGGCGTACTGCCCGCCCTCGATGACCCACTCGCTGTCCGGCGTCACGAAGGTGCCGCCGTGATCGGAGGTCGAGATCGGGTTGTTGAGGATCTGCTTGGTCTCGAAGTCGCGCAGGTCGATGACCGCCACCCGCGCCTGCGCCTTGTCGTTGATGAAGAGGAACTGGCCGTCGTACTCGCCGCCGGTTTCGGACAGGGCCGGGTGGTGGGTGTCGGCCCAGGGGATCGACTTGCCGTGGACATCGCCTCCGGCGAGGACCGCGCGGGTCTCGTCCGAGTAGCCCCAGCCCTGCCAGGGCTCCGGCGTGAAGACTGCGATGACCTTCAGCAGCCGCATCGAGGGCACGCCGATCACCAGGACCTGCCCGGAGTGGCCGCCGGACGCGAACAGGACGTAGTCGTCCTTCTGACCGGTGGGCGTGTAGGTCTTGACGGCGGCGTAGACGTCGTCCGGCGTCAGGCCCCGGGCGGCGATCACGCCCTCGGTGTCACCGGGCTCGACACTCAAGACCGGTTGCTGCCCCGGAGGCGGTCCGGCGCAGGCGGCGACGAGCGCCAGGGCGAGGCCGGCGACTGCCAGGACGGTCGTCCGGCGCGTGGACAGCCGGTGGGTGGGGTGGGGGGCCAGGTCTCGCTCGGGCATCCTCGTTCTCCTGTGGGGTCGTTCGGGGCTCCGCTCCGCCGCCGGCCTCGCAGTCTGCCGACGGCGAGCTGCGGGGTCGTGGGCGGGCGGCGGTCTCTCTGTCGCTCTCCTCACCAAAGTAGGGGAGAGAGGCGCTCGTCTCCTTGCGCCACCGCAAGGATACGAGGATCCGCGTAGAATCGCCTGACTCCGCCATGGCGAGACTCGAGGACATCGATCGACTGCGGCTCACCGAGAATACGCTATTCGCGGCGTTGCCGGCGGAGCCGCGCGCCGAGGCCATCGGGCGGGGCCGGTTGGCGACCCTCGCCGCCGAGGAGAACCTCTTCGAGCAGGGCGCGCCGATCGACGGCCTCTACATCCTCCTGGACGGATGCGCCAAGCTGCTGCAGGTGGCCGCCGATGGTGAGCAGGTCATCCTGCGTCTGGTGACGCCCGGCGAGTTCACCGCCGCGGTGGCCGCCCTCGACCGGGTCCGACGATTCCCCGTCACCTGCAGGGCCCTCACCCCGGTGCGGGTGGCCTTCTGGCCGCGCGAGGAGATCCGGGCGATCGTCGCGGGCCATCCGGCTCTCGCCGGTGTCCTCATGTCGGAGATCGCCGACCGGGCGCAGGAGATGCAGCGCCGCTTCCGACAGACCGCGACGGCGAAGGTGCCGAGCCGGCTGGCGGGCCTTCTGCTCCGCCTGGCGGACCAGGTGGGGAAGCCGGTGAAGGGAGGCACGCTGATCGACCTGCCCCTGACGAGGGAGGAGATGTCGCAGATGGTCGGCACGACGCTCTACACGGTGAGCCGCCTCCTCTCGGAGTGGGCCGAGGCGGGGTGGATCGAGGTCGGTCGGCAGAGGGTCGTCGTCGGTTCGGTCGAGGCCCTGCGACGGCTCGCCGTGCCCGAGGAGTGATCGCCCCGCCTTTGTCGTAGAGCAAGGAGCCGACGCCGCGAAACTTGTAGCGTCAGGCTCGGCTGCGGATCGCGACATGCATCTCTACCGGGCACTCCTTCGAGCTCACGTCCACTTGCGCCGGGCGTTACGACGACCGGGAGAGATGGAGCTCCGGAGGGTGGCGTCCCTGTTCCACGAGCACGCCCTCAACGAGGAGCGGGCGTTGTTGCTCCCCTTGGCTCTCGAGGTCGGTTCCGAGTGGCTCCCCCTGCGGCTGGTACGCCTGCAGCACGCGGACCTCGGGGTCGGCCTGGCGCGCGGAGGCCGGTCGGGCGACGGACCGTCCCAGGTCGAGAGCGAGCGGCTCCGGCTCGGCATCGAGGAGCACCTGGCGTTCGAGGAGGCCCTGCTGTTCCCGGTGGCCGTCGACCTCGGGATCCTGCAGCCGCTCGCCGCCTTTACGAGTCGTCGGTGATCCGGAGCACCACGACCGTCCGGTCGTCCTGGGGTTCGTCGCCCGTCCGGAGCTCGAGCTTCGTCTGCCGGTACTCCTGCTCGGGGAGTAGACCCAGAGGCAGTCCGCGTACGTCGAGGCTCTCGACCGCGCCACCGCGAACCAGCAGCGGACAGGGGAGTCCGGAGCCCGCGAGCGTGAGGGTCCGATCCCGCTGGTCGTACACGGCGATCAGCCGGTCCTCGACGAGCAGCGGCACGGCGAGCTCCGAGGCCACGTCCAGGTCCCGGACGCAGGCGACGCAGCGGGGGTCCACCTGGACGTTGGGGACGCGTACCGGCTGGCGTAGCGCCGCGGCGGTGCCGCAGATGCCCTCGCCGAGGTCCAGGGAGCGGCCCTCGAGGTGACGCCGGCCGTCGCGGTAGACGCCGAACCAGGGTTCCAACCTCTGCTCGTCCGTGTCCCAGCTCCTGCGGCAGGGCGAGGACTGGCGACGGAGCCCGGCGGGGAGGCGGGCCGGGCTTCCGTCGCCGGCGGTCCGCCTCGGCTGTGACGCGCCTTACATCGACCGCGTGCGCTCGTGGGTAGGCTGGCGCTGGAGGTTCCCCATGAGCCGAGCGACCCCTTCGAGTGCAGCCATGATACCCGCGTTCCGAGCCACTCCGCCCGCCGGAGCGCCGGCCCGCCGCGTCCGATTCGTGCGGCCACGACTCGAGGAGTGGGGGCAGGGGAGCGTGCGCCACGACCTGTCGCCGGCCGCGCTCGATGCTGGCGGCAGGGTCAAGAGCGCCCTCTCGCTGACGTCGCTCACGCCCGGCGAGCTGGAGGAGCCGCCCGTCCTCGAGCTGCACGCGGCCGAAGGGGAGCTCCGCCTCTCCGCGGTCGGGTTTCGTCAGGAGACGACCGAGCTCGGGTCCCTCTCCGTGGGCGTTTACCCGGCGTCCCAGGACTTGCTGCGACGCTTGGCGAACGGGGGCGTCGCGGTCCGGTTGGAGCTCTCCGGCCGGCTGCGACCCCTGGCCCTCGACGCGCGCGACCGACGGCGCTTCGAGGAGTTCCTGCTGGGTTGACCCGCCGGCCGGAGCCATGAGCGAAGACGAACTCCTCCTCGAAGAGGGACCGCGCGATGCGCCCTGGACCCTGCTCCTCGCCCACGGGGCGGGCGCGCCCATGGACTCGCCCTTCCTGTTGGAGATCAGCGGTCGGATCGCCGCCGGCGGCGTCCGCGTCGTCCGCTTCGAGTTCCCCTACATGCGCCGCCGCCGTGCCGACGGGGGACGCCGCCCGCCGGACCGCATGCCGGCGCTGGAACGCGCGTACCGCGAGGCGGTCGACGCGGCTCGCGGTCCCGGGAGACTGGCCGTGGGCGGCAAGTCGATGGGCGGGCGCGTCGCCACGCGCGTCGCGGACGGGTGCGCGGCGGACGCGGCGGTCGCCCTCGGTTATCCGTTTCATCCCCCGAGGCGTCCCGAGACCCTGAGGACGGCCCACCTGGTCGACCTGCGCACGCCGACGCTCGTCGTCCAGGGGACCCGCGACCCATTCGGCGGACCGCACGAGGTCGGGGGCTGGAGTCTGTCGGGCGCGATCACCTGCCACTGGATCGAGGACGGCGACCACTCTCTGAAGCCGCGCAAGCGCTCCGGGAGGACGCCGGGCGAGGCCCTGGACGAGGCCGCCGAGGCGGTGCTCGACTTCCTGCGCGAGGTGGGCGCCCGGGACCCCGGCCCTGATCCGACGCCCCTCGTCGGCTGGTAGGATCGTCTGTGCGATGAGGCGCTCTCTTCACCGTCACCCCGCCGCGGCGGCCACCGTCTTCGCGCTGGTCCTCCTGACCGTCGTCGGTTGCTCGGTCGAGGAGGACGACTGGTCCTACGGGGCGCTGGTGGACGTGAAGAGCTTCCGCGCGGAGGAGGGGGAGAGACGGCTCGAGTTCGTGGTGCCCGAGGGCGAGACGACGGCCCTCCGGGTCGGCGTGGAGCTCACGTCGGGCGGTCTCGCGATCACCGTCCGGGACCCCGCGGGCGCGGAGGCGTGGACGCAGGTCTGGGAGGCGCCCGAGGACGAGGTCACGAGCGCCCGCTTCGGCGGCGCCTCGGGTGACTGGACCGTGGAGGTCGACTTCCGCGACGGGGCCACCGGCCGCTACGACCTGCGCATCGTGTCGGAGTAGCCCGGGCGGCCCCAGTAACGAACCCGCGGTCAGGCGGCCCGCGCGCTCTCCTCCTCCACGACCGTGACCTCCTGCTCCGGCCGCCCGCCGCCGAACCACTGGTAGAGGACCGGCAGGACGAGCAGCGTCAACGCCGTCGAACTGGCGACGCCCGCCACGACGACCACAGCCAGCGGCCGCTGGACCTCCGAGCCGACGCCCGAGGCCCAGACCAGCGGCACGAGCCCGAGGGCCGTCGTGGCCGCCGTCATCAGGACGGGGCGCAGCCTGAGCTCGGCGCCCTCGAGGATCGCGCTACGCCGATCCAGCCCGTCGGCCTCCAGCTTGCGGAAGAACTCGATCATCACCAGGCCGTTGAGGATGGCGATGCCGAACAGCGCGATGAATCCCACCGACGCCGAGACGGAGAGGTATAGGCCCGAGAGCTTGAGCGCGAAGACGCCTCCGACCAGGGCCAGGGGGATGTTCACCAGGATCAGCGCCACGGGCCGGAGCGAGCGGAAGTTGAGGTAGAGGAGCAGGAAGATCAGGACCAGCGCCAGCGGTACCATGACCTGGAGGCGCGCCATGGCTCGCTGCTGTTGCTCGAACTGGCCGCCCCAGGTCACCCAGTAGCCCGTCGGCAGGTCCACCCGGCGCGCGATCGTCTCCTGGGCCTCGGCGACGAATCCTCCGATGTCGCGCCCGACCACGTTGAGCTCCACCACGACCCGCCTCCGGCCCTCCTCCCGCGAGATCTGGGCCGGGCCCTCGGAGAGCTCGATCGACGCCACCTCGGAGAGGACGACCCGTTCTCCTCCCGGGGTCGAGAGGGGGAGCTGGCGCAGGTTCTCCACCCGTGAGGTGAAGTCGCGGGGCAGGCGGACCGTCACGTCCGTGCGCCGCTCGCCCTCGGGGACGACGGTCACGACGCGGCCGCCGAGGGCCGTTTCGATCAGCTCGCGCACCTGGGCCACCCGGATCCCGAAGCGGGCCAGGCGGCGACGGTCCATGTGGATCTCCAGGTAGCCCAGGCCCTCCACGGCCTCGACCTTGACGTCCACCGCCCCCTCGATGTCGCCCAGCGCTTTCGCGATCTCCTCGCCGATGCCGGCCAGCGTCGAGAGGTCCTCGCCGAAGACCCTGACGGCGATCTGCGACTTGACGCCCGAGATGAGCTCGTCGACCCGCATCTGGATGGGCTGGGTGTAGCCGAACTCGACGCCGGGCACGGTCTTCAGGCGCTCGCGCAGCGCCGCGACCAGGCCGTCCTTGGTCCGGGCGGTGCGCCACTCGGAGCGCGGCGCGAGCTCCACGTAGATGTCGCTCTCGCCGACACCCATCGGGTCGGACGAGATGTCGGACCGGCCGGTGCGGCTCACGACCCCCACGACCTCGGGGACCTCGAGCAGCGTCTCCTCGATCCGGTCCACCACGTCGAGCGCCTGGGGCAGGGAGACGGAGGGGAGCTGGAAGGGCTGCACGACGATGGAGCCCTCGTCCATCGTCGGCAGGAACTCCGTCCCCAGGGTCGGGGCGACCAGAGCGGCCGCCACGAGCAGCACGCCCGCCACACCCACCACCCACAGGGGGTGGCGCAGCGCCCAGCGGAGCTGCGGCCGGTAGATCCGGCGCACCACGTCGGCGGGGTGCCGGAAGCGGCGTCGGCCGGCGGCGGGCCGGTCCTTGCCCGGCTTCAGCAGGAGGGAGGCGAGGGCGGGCATGACCGTGACGGTCAGGACGAGGGCGCACCCCAGGGCGATGCAGATGGTGTAGGCGAGGGGCGCGAACATCTTGCCCTCGATCCCCTGGAGCGACGCGATGGGCAGGAAGACCACGATGATCACCGCCACGCCGAAGACGATGGGCCGGACGACCTCCCGGGCCGACCGGGACACGAGGCTCCGGCGGTCCGTGGGGGCGTCGGGGCCGGAGCCGAGGCGGACGGTGTTCTCGACCAGCACGATGGCGCCGTCGCCGAGCATGCCGATCGCGATCGCCAGGCCGGAGAGGGTCATGAGGTTGGCGGAGAGGCCGACCCAGCGCATCACGACGAAGGTCGCCAGGGCGGCCAGCGGCAGTTGGACGGCCACGAGGATCGCCGAGCGGGGGCTGCCCATGAAGAAGAGCAGCACCAGGACCACGAGGACGGCTCCCTGCAGCAGCGCTGAGCGCACCGTGCCGAGCGCCGTGGACACCAGCACGCTGCGGTCGTAGAACGGTACGACCTCCACGTCGTCCGGCAGGCTCTCCTTCGCCACCTCCAGCTTCTCCCGAATGCCCTCGACGACCTCGCGGCCGGAGGCGCCCCGCAGCATGAGGACGATCCCCGCCACGGCCTCGCCCTCGCCGTCCCGGGTGATGGCGCCCTGCCGGATCTCGGAGCCGATCGCGACACGCGCCACCTGGGAGAGGAGGACGGGGACGCCCTCCCGGTACGCGACCACCGTCTCCTCGAGATCCTCGAGCGAGCGCACCCAGCCGTCGCCCCGCACCACGAACTGCTCCCCCGCGCGCTCCACGTAGGAGCCGCCGGCGACGCCGTTGTTGTCGGCGACCGCCTGGGCGAGCTCGCCGATGCCGAGACCGAAGCGCCGCAGCGCCGCGGGCTCGGCGATCACCTGGTACTGGCGGACCTGGCCGCCGAAGGAGTCGACGCCTGCGGTTCCGGGGACGGTGCGCAGGATGGGCCGGAGCACCCAGTCCTGCAGGGTCCGCAGCTCCATCAGGTCCCGCTGGTCGCTGCGCAGCGTGTACTGGAAGACCTCCCCCAGACCGGTGGAGATGGGCCCGAGAGAGGACTCTGCGCCGGCGGGAAGCTGCTCCCGCGCCGTCAGCATGCGCTCCATGACGAGCTGGCGCGCGAAGTAGACGTCCGTCCCGTCCTCGAACACGACGGTGACCATCGACAGACCGAACTTCGACAGCGAGCGCACCGCGGTGGAGTGGGGCAGGCCGGCGCACGACTGCTCGATGGGGTAGGTCACGAGCTGCTCGACCTCGAGCGGCGAGAGGGTCGGCGCCTGGGAGATGATGGTGACCTGGACGTTGGTCACGTCGGGGAAGGCGTCGATCGGCAGCGAGCGGAAGGCGGTCACGCCCGCCGCGATCAGGAGCACGGCGAGGGTCAGCACGACGAGGCGGTGGGCCAGCGAGAGGTCGACGATCCGTCCCATCGCTCAGCCCTCCCCCCGCACCAGCGCCGACTTCAGCAGGAAGACCCCCTCGACGGCGACCTGCTCGTCGCCGATCAGACCCTCGACCACCTCCCAGCGGCCGTCCTCGAGGCGACCCAACGACACCTGGCGCGCCTCGAAGCTCTCGCCGTCGAGACGCACGAAGACCCGGTCCCCGGAGCCGACGCGGATGACGGCCTCCTCGGGGACCGAGGGTGCGGGGGAGCGCGGGCCACGGGTCAGCGTGCCCTCGACGAAGACGCCGGGGACGACGCTCTCGCGGCCGTCCAGCACCCGTGCCCGAACGGACACGGTCCGGGTCTTCGGGTCGACCTGGGGGACCTGGCTCACGACCTCGGCCGTGCCGCCGCCGGTGGCGGCTCCGACCGGCCGGAAGCGGATGCCGTCGCCGGGACGGACCGCGGCGGCCTGGTCCGGCGGTAGCTGCAGCTCGAGCTCGACGTTTGCCGGGTTGCCCACCACCAGCAGGTCGTCGAAGGGTTGGACCCATTCGTGGGGCTGGACCCCGACCTCGAGGACCACGCCGGCCACCGGGGAACGGACCGTCAACCGCGGGTGCAGCTCGCGCGACCGGGAGAGCTCTTCGATCTCGCTCTCGCTGTAGCCCAGGTCGTGGAGCTCGGCTTCGGTGTTATGTACGTCGATCTGCCGAGCCATGAACTGCTGCTCACGCCGGTCGAGCTCCAGGCGGCTGATCCCCTGAAGCTCGTAGAGCTGCTGGCCGGCGTGCCACAGGCTCTTGGCCAGGTCCAGCTCCTGGTTCGTCCGCAGGAGCTCCCCCTGCAACTGGTGCAGCGTGTGGGAATGAAGCTCGACGAGGGGCTCGCCGGCCTCGACGGTGTCTCCCGGGGCGACCCGCAGGGTCAGGATCCGACCCTCGAGGATCGACTTCACAGTAGTGGTGGCGCCGGGGGCTCGGACAGCTCGGCCCACGACTCGGAAGGAGTCGCCGAAGGGCCGACTCTCGACGGCCTCCAGGCGCACGCCGGCGCGCTCCTGGGCTGCGGGGTCGAGCCGGACGACGTCCAGGGCGAACGCGGAGCCCGCGACCAGGGCCAGGGCGACGGTGAGCGGTAGCGGGGACAGGCTGGGGATGGTCTTCACGAGATCACCTCCGAAGGGGTCGTTGGGAGCGGGAACAGGGAGGCGTCGTCCAGGAGGACGGCGAGCTCCAGACGGGCGCGGAGGAGTGCGGCGTGGGTCGCGATCGCCTCGCCGCGAACCTCGTCGATCCTCGCGAGGCCGTCGATGTAGGCGAGGTAGGAGATGCCTCCGAGCCGGAACTGGCCCGCCAGGGAAGCCTCGACGTCGTCCAGGCTCTCGAGGGGGGTTGCGAGCCGGGCGATCATGTGGCGGGCGGCTTCCGCGGCCGCCAGGGCACCGCGCAGCCGGGCCTGCGTCTCGGCGCGGATCGAGGCGACCTCCAGGGCGGAGACCTCGGCCCGGGCTCCGGCGGCCGCCAGGCGGCGGCGATGGCCGGAGCCGATGGGCAGGGGGATGGCGATCTGCAGCCCGAGGGCGTCGAAGGCCTCGACGCCGTCGAGGGTCGGTACGCGCTCCCACTCCACCGAGATCTCGGGGCGGCCCCACCGCAGCGAGCGCTCCAGCTCCGCGATCCGGGTCTCCACCTCGCTCCTTCTCTTCGCTTCGGCCACGATCGGTGCGCCTTCGGCGCTCTCGGCGAGCGTCTCGGCCAGCGGCAGGGCGCCGCTTTGTTCGGCCGCCAGGGCCGAGAGATCGCCGGGCTCGGGCGCCCGCCACCCGGGACCGAGCCGCGCGGCCAACCGCGCGGTGAGCTCCGCCCGCCGCGCGTCCGCCCGCCGCGCATCGCCGAAGTCCCTCGTCCGTTGGAGCTCGAGCTGGGTCACCTCCGTGCCGGCGACCTCACCGAGCTCGTAGCGGGCCCGCTGCAGCTCGACGGCGCGCTCGAGCCGGTCGAGGCGGGCCGCCAGGACGGCCGCCCGGTCGGTCTCGCCGGCCAGCTCGACCCAGAGGGCCGCGGTCTCGGCGACGGCGTCGAGGACCCGGGCCCGATCCGTCGCGCCGCGCCACGCCCGGGTCTCCCGGACGAGCTCCCGGGCGCGTCGCCGCTGCCAGGGTGCCTGGACCGGTTGCGTCCAGCGCAGGTAGCGGATGGCGTTCGGTTGTTCGTCGAAGGAGGAGCCGATCCCCTCCTGCTGGTAGACGAGATGAGGGGCGCCGGGCGAGGCCCGGAGCTGCCACTCGGAGGCCGTCGCGGAGGCGCCGACCTGGAGAGCCCGGAGATCCGGCCGCTCGAGGGCGGCCTCCAGGGTCGCTATCAGCCGCGCCCGGGGTGCGGGGACGGTCTCCGCGACCGCGGGTGTGGCGGCGAGGACGGGTGGCGAGCCGAGAAGCGTGAGGAGGAGGAGCCTGCTGACTCTGCGCGGGGCTCCCGAGATCGAAGAGGACATGGGGGGTGCTCCGTGGGTCGGTGGGTCGGAAGGGCTGTGGTGGCGTTCGTGACAAGACGGACGACCGTCGGGCGACGATGGAGTAGAGACCGGCAAGACCCCGGAGGTTCCGGGTCCCGGCGACCGTCCGTGGAGAGAACGGTAGGCAGCGCGGATGAATGACCGATGACACCCCGCTCCGGGGCTGGACAACGGCGACGGGCGGACGGCCGGCCCGCGGCGAGGGGGACGGGCCCGCCTCTGGCCTACTCTTCGCCCAGGCGGTGCAGCTTCATGAGGTTGGTCGGCGCGCGCCGGTTCGGGGGCGCGCCGGCGACCATGACGACGCCTTCGCCGTGCTCGCAGAGACCTCGGTCGAGGAGCTCCCGCTCGGCGCGGGCGATGATCTCGTCGGTGGTCTCGAGGGGTTCGATGAGGATCGGAAGCACGCCCCAGAGGAGGGCGAGGCGACGGTGGACCTTCGCCTCCGCCGTGAACGCCACGATGCGCGCCTCGGGGCGGTACTTCGAGAGCAGCCGGGCGGTGCCGCCGGTGGCGGTGAAGGCCGCGATGGTGCCCAGCCCGAGCGACCGGGTCGCCTGCACGGCGGCCCGCGCGGTGGCCGAGGGGAAGGGGACGGCCTTCTCCAGGAAGCCCACCTCCGGTCGTCCGCCCCGGTCTCCGCTCGACTCGGCCTCGCGGCAGATCGAGTCCATGACCCGGACGGTGCGGACCGGGTGGCGCCCCACCGCCGTCTCGGCGGAGAGCATGACGGCGTCGGTGCCCTGGTTCACCGAGACGGCGACGTCGGTCACCTCCGCCCGGGTCGGTCGCGGCGAATGGGTCATGGACTCCAGCATCTCGGTGGCCGTGATCGAAATGCGTCCCCAGCGGTTCGTGCGCTCCAGGATGTCGCGCTGGACCGTGGGCAGACGCTCCAGCGGGATCTCCACCCCGAGGTCGCCGCGGGCGACCATGACGCCGTCCGCGGCCCCGAGGATGTCGTCGAGTCGCTGGTAGGCGGCCAGGAGCTCGATCTTCGCGATCACCGGGACGCCCGCCAGCTCCTTCACCCCCAGGACGTCCGCCGCGGTGCGCACGAAGGAGGCGGCCACCAGGTCGACGCCCAGCTCGCGGCCGAGGGCGAGGTCCCTCCGGTCCTTGTCGGTGATCGTGGGGACCCGCAGGTCGCTGTCGGGCAGGGCCGCACCCTTGCGGCTGCGCAGCTCGCCTCCGACCCGCACCCGGGCCTGCAGGTGGTCGGCGGTCACCGCCGTCACCTCGAGGCGGATCAGGCCGTCCGAGAGGACGACCGAGTGACCGGTCCGGACGTCGTCCAGGAGATGGGGGTAGTCGATGGGGATCGCCCCGCCCGGACTCCCCGTGCGGGCGGGCTCGAGGCGGACCTCGTCGCCGGCGGTGAGGGTCAGGGGCTCCTCGGGCAGCGTGCCGACCCGGATCTTCGGTCCCTGGACGTCCTGCAGGATCGCGACCGCCCGGCCCTCCTCGGCCGCGGCGCGTCGCACCCTGTCGGCGTAGCGACGGTGGGTCTCGTGGTCGCCGTGGGAGAAATTGAGGCGGGCGACGTCGAGCCCGGCGCGCACCAGGTCGCGGACGGCTTCGTAGCTGTCGGTGGAGGGGCCGAGGGTCGCGATGATCTTGGTCTGACGGGGCATGCGGGGCTCCGGGCGGTCGGGGGCTTCAGTCGGTCTCGCCGGGGGTGGTCTCGTCGCCGGGCGACCAGTCGGTTCGGTGCTCTGCGGGTGGCTCCACGTGGGCTAGGACGTCGTCCAGACCCAGCTCGACCCGGAGCCGGTCCGCGACCTCGTGGCCGATCCTGTGGGCCTGGTCGAGGCGGATCGCCGGATCCATCTGCACATGGAGGTCGGCGTGCGCGATGCCGCCGGCGCCGCGGGTCCTGATCTTGTGGACGGAGCGCACGCCGGGGACGGTGAGCGCCACCCTCCGGACCTCGCTGCCGGGCAACAGGGCCTCGTCCGAGAGGCCGGCGATGCTGTCGCGCAGGATCTGCCAGGCGGCGAAGCCGATGACGCCGGTGATCGCGAGGGCCGCCAGGAGGTCGAGCTGGGGAGCGCCGAGGCGCGCCGCGACGAGGCTCAGAATCACCGCGACCGAGGTGTAGACGTCGCTCAGGGTGTGCGCCGCGTCGGCCCGGAGCACGGCGCTGTCGAGCTCGGAACCGCGGCGGCGTTCCCAGGTCGAGACGGCGAGACTGACCACGATGGAGACCCCCATCACGGCGAAGCTGCGGGCACCCGCCGTCGGTTCGCCGCCGGTCGCGACGCGGCGCACGGCGGCCTCCAGCACCTGCAGGGCGGCCACCGCGAGCAGGATGCCCACGGCCATCGCGGCCAGGGTCTCGAACTTGCGATGGCCGTACGGGTGGCTGACGTCGGGGGGCCTGGCGGCGAGGGCCACGGCCACCAGGCCCACGACGTTCGACGCGGAGTCCGTGAGGGAGTGGAAGCCGTCCGCGACCATGCTGATGCTGTTGCCCAGCCAGCCGGTCGTCAGCTTCGCGGCGGCCACGCCGAGGTTGAGGACGAGCACGACCCAGAGGACGGTCCGCACACTCTGGTCGCGGCGCGCGGTCGTGCTCGAGCTGGGGGACGCTGCCATTTCGGGGGGTCGCACGGTGGGGTGGTCCGGGCCTACCGGGGCGGGCCTCAGAGCACCGATGTTCCGGGGGCGACGACACGGTCGACGGCGGCCATCTCCTCGTCGGTGAGCTCGATCTCGGTCGCCCGCAGACAGCTGTCGAGCTGCTCCATCGTCCGGGGTCCGATGATCGCCGAGGTCACCGCCTCGTGGCGCAGGGTCCAGGCCAGCGCGATCTCCGCGAGGGAGTCGTCGCGACCCTCGAACACCTCGATCAGGGCCTCCACCGCGTTGAGGCGCCGGTCGAACCGATCCTGGCCGATGTCCCCCACCCAGTCCCGGGCGCGCGGGCTGTCCTCAGGGTTGCCGTTCCCCCGACGGTACTTGCCGGCGAGCCAGCCGCCCTCGAGCGGGCTCCAGACGACGTTGCCCAGACCGTGGCGGAGGGCCATGGGAAAGTGCTCGAGCTCCATGGTGCGGCGCAGCATGCTGTACGGGGGCTGGATCGAGACGAACCTCTCACGACCCTCTCTCTCGGCCAGCCACAGGGTCTCGACGATCTCCCAGGCGGGCATGCGCTTCTGGTCGCCCGTGTCCCAGTGGTTGGTGGAGCAGCCGAGATAGCGCACCTTGCCCTGCCGCACCAGGTCGTCCAGGGCGGCCAACGTCTCCTGCCACGGAGTCAGGGGGTCGGGTCGGTGGATCTGGTAGAGGTCGATCACGTCGGTCCCGAGACGCCGGAGGCTGTGCTCGACCTGCTCCTGGATCGCCTTCCGGGAGAGGCCTCTCCGGTGCTCGCCGCGTCCCATGGCGCCGAAGACCTTGGTGGCGAGAACCACGTCCTCCCGGCGATCCCGGAGGGCCCGGCCGACGATCTCCTCGCATTCGCCGCCGGAGTAGATGTTCGCCGTGTCGATGAAGTAGAGGCCGGCGTCGAGGGCTCGGTGGATGATGCGGACGCACTCGTCGACATTCCGGTTGCCCCAGGCGCCGAACATCATGGTGCCCAGGCAGAGGCGGGGCACGCGGAGGCCACTGCGGCCGAGATTGCGGATCTGCATCGAAGGTCTCTCTCTCCGGCGGGGCTGCTGGGTCGTGGATCGAACTTCGGCTCTCGAGCCCCGGGGGGGGCTCAGCCGGCGGCGCTCTTCGAGGTGGCGCGGAGCCGGCGGAAGAACTCGCCGGTCGGGACGTCGGGATCGTAGAGATCGAGGAACTCGGGCACGGCAGCCTCCTCCGGCGTCCGGCCCGCGGCCTCGCACCAGGCCAGGAACGGCACCAGGAACGGCGCGGCCTCCTGTAGCTCGATCGCCAGCAGGCGCGCCGTGATGCCGCCCTCGCGGGCGAACCCCGACTCGTGATGGATCTCGAGGGCCCGCTCGACATCGTACTCGACCTGGCGCAGCTCGACCCTCCACTCGCCGTCGGAGTAGTGGAAGAGCGCGTACTGCGCCCTCCGGTCGCGATTGAACGGCAACCCGACCGAGCCGACGTTCACGACGATTCCCCGGCGCGTGTCCCGCACCATGGGCCGGTGCGTGTGGGCGCAGACGAGCACCCGGCCATGGGCCACCACGAGCTCCTGCTCGAGCGCCTCCGTCGAGGTCCAGGGCCCCAGACCCCGGTTGTTCGAGCTCGTCGTCCCGTGAACGAGCTGCAGGCCGGGCGCCGTCTGCGATCGCAGCTGCAGGGGCAGACCGGCGATCCACCGCTCGGCCTCTTCGTCGAGCTCGGCCTCCATCCAACGGGAGGCGGCCCAGACATCCTCGTGCCACCAGGAGTCGGGCACCCGCCGTCGCCGGAAGTCGAGGAGGTAGTCCTCGTGGTTGCCCCGGACCGAGGGCCAGGACCGGCCGGCGATCCGCCGGACGACCTCGGTCCCCTGAGGCCCGCGTCCCACGAGGTCCCCCCCGACCAGGACCTCGTCGATCTCGACGGTCTCGAGGTCGGAGAGGACGGCCTCCAGGGCCGGAACGTTGCCGTGGATGTCGGCGAGGATGGCGAGGGTGGTCATGATCGGTGGCGGACGCGGCGATCGTAACAGCTCCCCAGTGCTTGCCTTTTGTCCATATTTCTGATTCCATCACGACATTTTTATTGACAAAAGATGGACACTAAGCTATATTCTGGTTTCCGGAACGCCGAAAACGCGTTTCTCCTTCGACAGATGGCGTCCGATGTGGAGTTTCACCCCGGAGGTGCAACGATGGTGCTACGATTCCCTGGACAAATGAGCAACAGAACTTTCGAAGCGGCCAGCCAGGAGAGGCGTTACCCGATCCGGGTCGTCAGCCGGCGGACGGGAGTCAAGCCGGACACGATTCGCGCCTGGGAGAAGCGCTACGGGGCGGTGGAGCCGGCCCGGAGCGAAACCCGGCGACGGTTGTACTCCGAGTCCGACATCCAGCATCTGATCCTCCTGCGGCGAGCCACCGAGGCCGGTTGGCGCATCGGGCAGGTGGCTACGCTGCCGGACGAGGAGCTCCAGGAGCTGGTGCTCGAGGACGAGGCCGCGACCGGGGGCGACGACCGACCGGAGCCCGAGAACGAGGTGATCCGGGACTGCCTGCGGGCGGTCGAGCGCCTGGACCAGGACGAGCTGGTGCGGATCTTCGAACGGGCCTCGCTGGAGTACGGCCGCAAGGGGCTCATCCTCGAGGTCCTGGCTCCGCTGCTGGAGGAGGTGGGAGAGGCGTGGGCGAGGGGGCGGTTGAGGCCGGTTCACGAGCATCTCCTGACCTCGCTGGTGCGCGAGATCGTCTCGGCGGGGCGCGCGATGCCGGGGCCGGACGCAGAGAAGGGGCCGCAGATCGTGGTGACGACGCCGCGCGGCCAGATCCACGAGATGGGGGCCCTTCTGGCGGCGGCCGTCGCGGACGACGCCGGCTGGCACGTTCTCTACCTGGGAGCGAACCTGCCCGCGGAGGAGATCGCCCTCGCGGCCTACCGGACGCCGACTCAGGTGGTGGCTCTCGGAATCACCTACCCGCCCGACGACCCCACGCTGGCGTCCGAGCTGCGGAAGCTCATGCGTCTGCTTCCCGAGCGGACCCGCCTGGTGGTTGGCGGCCGTTCCGCCCCGGCGTACGCCGACACGCTGGAAGAGGTGGGAGCACGCGTCGTGGAGGATCTCTCCAACCTCCAGGAGATGCTCCAGGAGCTGCGACCCGGGTCATGAGGTCGGAGAGGCCGGCGGTGTTCTGGGGGCGCGGCCGAGGAGTGAATCGGCCCTACTGCGGATCGTCGGCACCCGGCGGCTCGAACCGGATGCCGGCGGCGTTCAGCCGCGCGACCAGCCCGTCCTTGTCGGCCGCCTTGCGCCACGCTTCCTCGGGTTCGACGACCTTCTCCTTCACGAGCCTCGCCAGGTCGTCGTTGAGCTGCCGCATTCCGAGTTGGCGACCGGTCTGCATCGCGGAGGCAATCTGAAAGACCTTCCCTTCCCGCACCAGGTTGGAGATGGCCGGCGTGCAGATCAGGATCTCGTAGGCGCCGACCCGGCCGCCCCCCACCCTCTTGAGCAGGGTCTGAGCGACGACGGCGCGCAGGCTGTCGGCCAGCATCATGCGGATCTGCCCCTGCCGGTCCCCCGGGAACTGGTCCACGAGGCGCTGGACGGTCGAGGGCGCCGTCGTCGTGTGCAGCGTGCCGAGGACCAGGTGCCCGGTCTCGGCCGTTTCGATGGCGATCGAGATCGTCTCGAGATCGCGCATCTCGCCCACGAGCACGATGTCGGGGTCCTCGCGCAGAGCCGCCCGCAGCGCCGACTTGAAGCTGTGGGTATGAACGCCGACCTCGCGCTGGTTCACCAGGCACCCCTTCGACGGGTGGACGAACTCGATCGGGTCCTCGATCGTGACGATGTGTTCCCGCCGATCCCGGTTGATGAGGTCGAGAAGCGCCGCCAGGGTCGTCGACTTTCCGGAGCCGGTCGGCCCCGTGATCAGCACGAGCCCCTTGGCGAAGTGCGTCAGCGGGCGTAGCGCCGCCGGCAGGCCGAGCTTCTCGAACGACGGGATCTCGTGCGGGATCTGGCGCAGCACTGTGCCGAGGCCGTGGCGATCGCGGAAGACGTTGACCCGGAAGCGGGCCCGACCCGGAAGCTCCCACGCGAAGTCGGTGTCGGAGGACTCGGCGAGCTCCTCGGCGTTCCGTTGTGGCAGGATCGGGCGGAGGAGCCGCTCGACGAGCGCGGACGCGGGGGCCTCGAGGTCCGTCAGGGGAGTCATCTCGCCGTCGAGACGGAAGCGTGGGGTCTGACCCGCGGAGAGATGGAGATCCGAGGCGCCGGTCTGGACCATCCGCTCCAGGAGCTCCTCCAGCGACTCGACCGGGCGGGGCGGCTCGGAAGCGGCGGCCGCCGGGTTGACCCCGGCCGCCTCCGACCCCTTCTCGGCAGGCCCCGCGTCGGCCGCGACGGGCCCGGTCGTCGGCGCCGTCCGGCCCGCCGGCGTGGAGCCGGCGGGGTTGCCCTCCGGCGTCGCTTCGTCCCGGGGGACCGGCCAAACCACCACCGTGAGGCCGTCCGCGTCTGGGACGCCCTGGAACCGGAAGCGCTGGTTGTCGTCCAGAGGCACCTCGAACTCGAAGGCCTCCGCAACCCCGGGGGGAGGCACGGTGCCCGGAGGAGCCACCTCCTTCAGCAGCCGCCTCAGCGCCTGGGCATCGAGCACCTGGCGTGTGAACTCCTTCTCGGTCTTGCCGCGACGCAGGGACGGCCGCTGGCCGGGTCGGAGGACCAGGGCGTCGGCCCGGGCCTGGAGGACGGCGCGCAACAGGGGATCGATGGTGGCCAAGGGGTGTTTCCGTTCAGCGGGCGTCGAAATGGACGCGGTAGATGGCGTGACGATGGAGGTACACGGTGCGCCCCCGGCGCAGCAGGGTGAGGAACCGCGGCTCCGGCCGATTCACTACGTCCGAGACGCGGGCCGCGGTCGGCGGGGCGAGGTAGACCAGCTCGCCCTCGAAGCTCTCTCCGGAGACGAGGTCGAGGTTCAGGGCCTCGCGGTAGGCCCCCATGTCCTCCAGGTCCGGGAGCTCGGGCGGCAAGCCCGCGATCTCCACGTAGGCGAGCCAGTCGAGGCGCAGGAGCTCGACGCCGCCGTCGATCTCGCACGGCAGAAAGGCGACATCCTCCGCGTTGAGACGCTCGATCAGGGGCTCGAATCCGTCCGGCCGGGTGCTCGAGCCGTGGAGGAAGACGACAATATCCAGGGCGCTGCCCGATCGGTCGACGACCCGGGCGGGGCGCCGCTTGACATCGACCGAGTAGTCCATCAGCTGCGAGTGTACCGAACGCGCCGGGTCTGCCGGCTACCCGCCCGCCCCGGGAGCGGCTGGGCGATGGCTTCAGCCGCCGTCGAGCAGCCGCCAGACCGAGTCCAGGCGGCGCCGTGTCTCCGCGCAGCGGTGACGGCCTTCGTCCAAGCGCTCGCGCAGGGGGCCGAGGTCGGGCGCGCCGGGAGCCCCGCGGTGGGTCCGGAGCCGCCACGCCTCGGCCGGATCGCTCGCGACGGCCGCCTCCGGGTCCTCGGCCACCTCGCGGTAGACCGAGCGGAACGGCTCGCCGCGAGCCACGCGGGCGTAGACGGCGTCTGTGGCCCCGATGGCCGGCACCAGGAGGGCCCGGCAGCGCTCGCGGTCCACCGTCAAGCCGTCCAGGGCGACGGCCGTCGCCGCGAACAGGTCGACCGCGGCGGCGAGACCGTCGAGGAACGGCTCCTTCGTGAGCTGGAGGTCCCGGTGGTAGCCGGAGGCCAGGCCCGTGGTCACCGCGGCCACCTCGACCTGGCGACCGACGAGTCGAGCCGCGCCGGCCCGCACCAGCTCCAGGACGTCGGGGTTGCGCTTCTGGGGCATGATGCTGGAGCCGGTCGTGACCTCGTCGGCGAGGCCGACCGCTCGGATCTCGTCGCTCGACAGCCAGATCAGGTCGGTCGCCAGCCGCGACAGGTCGATCGCTGCGGCCCCGGCGCAGGCGAGGGTGAGTGCCTCGGTGCGACCCCGGTCGTTCTGCACCGCGAGGGTGTTCTCCTGGAGCGTCGCGAAGCGCAGGCTCCGCCGCACCCGCTCTCGATCCAGAGGCAGGGCGACGCCGAAGCCCGAGGCGCTCCCCAGGGGCGACCGGTCCAGATGGCCGAGGGCGGTGGCCAGCCACGGCAGGTGGTCGAGCAGGCCGTCCGCGTGGGCCGCGAAGAGGAACCCCAGGGTCGAGGGCATGGCCTGCCGGGTGTGGCTGTAGCCGGGGAGCGCGGTCTCGCGTTCCGCCTCGGCGAGAACGACCAGGCGCGCCACCACGTCGAGGAGGCCCTCCGTCAGCCTCGTGACGGCGTCGCGCCCCCACAGGCGCAGGCAGGCGATCACCTGGTCGTTGCGACTGCGACCCGTGTGGATGCGGCGCCCGACATCGCCCAGGCGCTCCGTGAGCCGCTCTTCGAGCGCGCTGTGCCCATCCTCGCCCGCGATGACGAACCGGCCCTCCCGGACCTCCTGGACGACCTCCGCCAGCTCGTCGCGCAGGGGCTCGAGGTCGTCGGGGTCCAGCATGCCGATGGCGGCCAGCATCTCCGCGTGCGCGAAGCTGCCCAGCGCGTCCCACGGCAGCAGCTCCAGGTCGAGCTCGCGGTCGCGGCCCACCGTGAAACGCTCGATCCTCTCGTCGAGCTCACCCCCCCGGTCCCAGAGTCGGCTCACCGCTCCTTCGCCCCCCGCAGGATCAGCTTGTGGGCCCGCAGGCGGAGCGCGTTGATCCGGATGAACCCCCGCGCGTCCTTCTGGTCGTAGCCGCCCTCGACGTCCATCGAGGAGAGGTTGCGGTCGTAGAGGCTCGAGGGGCTCTCGCGCCCGCGGATCATGACGTTGCCCTTGTACAGGTCGAGGCGCACCGAGCCGTCGATCAGCTCCTCGGAGCGAGCGAAGGCCGCGCGGATGAAGTCCATCTCGGGGCTGAACCAGAAGCCGTTGTAGATCAACTCGGCGAACTTCGGCGACAGGCTGTCGCGCAGACGCAGGACCTCACGGTCCATGGCGATCCCCTCCAGGTCCCGCAGGGCATGGTGCAGGATCGTCCCCGCCGGCGTCTCGTAGGCGCCGCGGGACTTGATGCCGACGAACCGGTTCTCGACGATGTCGATCCGGCCGACGCCGTGGCGGCCGCCGAGCTCGTTGAGTCGCAGGAACAGCTCCAACGGGCGCTCCTCGACCCGGACCTCGCCGCCGTCGGCGTCCAGCTCGGCCAGGCGGGTGGGCAGCGCGTCGCGGAAGCCGACCACCAGCCGGGCGGGGTCGTCGGGCGCCTCCGCGGGCGAGCGCGTGCGCTTCCAGGCACTCTCGGGGACGGGGGTCGCCGGGTCCTCCAGGACGCCCGCCTCGCAACTCCGGTGCATCAGGTTCTCGTCGGTGGAGTAGGGCTTCTCGGCTGTGGCCTCCACCTCGATGTCGTGCTCGCGGGCGTAGGCCAACAGGTCGGGTCGCCCCTGGAACCGGTCCAGGAACTCCTGCTCCTTCCACGGCGAGATGATCCCGAGGTCCGGGGCCAGGGCGGCGTAGGCGAGCTCGAAGCGCACCTGGTCGTTGCCCTTGCCGGTGGCGCCGTGGGCGACGGCCCCGGCTTCGACCTCGCGGGCGATCTCCACCTGGCGCCGCGCGATGATCGGGCGCGCCAGGGCGGTGCCCAGGAGGTAGCGATTCTCGTAGATCGCGTTGCCGGCGATGGCCGGGAAGACGAATTCGGTGACGAACTCCTGCCGCAGGTCTTCCACGAAGACCCTGGAGGCGCCCGTGGCGAGCGCCCGGCGCTCGATGTCGGCGAAATCCTCCTGCTGGCCGACGTTCGCGACGTAGGCCACGACGTCGTAGCCGCGGCGCTCGAGGACCTTCAGGATGCAGGCGGTATCGAGTCCGCCGCTGTAGGCGAGGACGACGGTGGGTCTGCTCATCCGGAAAGGATAGCGCCGTTCGGGGAAGGGGCTCCGGGAGGGCCGCTCACCGGAGTTCGGTCGGGCGGTGGTCGCCTCGGCCGGCCCCGAACCACCGGATCAGCTCTCGCGACACCCCCGACGCCTCCTCGTGGGCCAGCCAGTGGGTCGCGTCGGGGAAGCGCCTGACGCCGCCCTCGTCGCACAGCGCCAGCGTCGACCCGATCAGCGACTCCCGCAGCGCCCGGTCGCGGCTAGCCCCACAGGAGACGGGCCGGGGCCGCCAGGCGACCGCTCCGCCCCAGTCATGGCCCGCGACGGAGGCCCGCCCGCCGGCCTCGCGACGGATGAGCTCGGCGATGCTCGACCGGCACCTCGAGCGGCCGCAGGCCCGCTGGGAGCCCCGGGACCCTCTCCGCGGCCCCCCGACCCTTCGTGGCCTCGGGACCTCCCGTGTCCTCGGGGTCTCCGGTCAAGGCAGCTCCAGGATCACGATCAGGTCCCCGTCGCGAAGGGTGGCCCGGCCGCTGTCGACGGCCTCGAGGATGAAACCCTCCACTCCTTCACCCAGGCCGAGCACCCTGCCGTTGACCACGGCGACCGGTTCGTCCCCCGTGGCGACACCCGCCAGGGACAGCGTCCGGCCGTCGGACAGCCGGGCGGTGCCCTTGTAGGTCCGGGTCCCCGTCTCCGTGGCGGTGGCGGCGGCCTCGCCGAACGTGTCCCGACGGAGACTCTCGGGCCCCACGTCCCCGCCGGCGCTCGGCGCCGGGCTCGGCGCGATCTCCGCGCCATCCGCGGGCGCCGGGTCGGGGGTCGGCTCCGGTCGGGGCTCCCGGGCCGCGCTCCGCGAGGCGTCGTCAGCCGGGGAGTCCGCCGGCGGGCGACTCTCCCCGTCCCTCGAGGGCGACCCGGCCGTGTCCGGGCTCGCGGCAGCCGGTCCCTCCGGCCCTGGCTCGGTCGGCTCGGCCGGCATCTCCTGGACGGCCGTCCGACCGCTCAGGAGCCACGCCGTGGCGCCCGCGCCCAGGGCCACCAGCAGGGCGCCGGCCAGGATCCACGGCAGCGGGCCGCCCCGCCGGCGACGCGGCAGATGGCGTGGCGTCACCGGGTAGGGTTGCCCTGTCTCCATGGCCTCCCGGCGCGCGGCCTCGTGGCGGGCCTTCTTCAGCGCCTCGTTGATCAAGCTCATCGGATCCTCCCCTCCAACTCGCGGATCGCGCGCCCCACCTGGCGGAAGCCGAGCCGGTCCCTCTCCGTCACGTAGCCGCACAGCAGCGTCTTGTCGCAGATGGCGTTGATCAGGCGCGGGATGCCTCCCGAGTAGCGGTGGATGCGACGGAGGGCGGGGCGGGTGAAGAGGCCGTCGAGGTGCGCCCCCGCGACCGTGAGCCGGTGCTCGATGTAGTGCTCGGTCTCGTGGAAGGTGAGAGGAGAGAGGTGATATCGAACCGTGATGCGTTGCCGGAGCTGTCGCAGCTTGCGGCTGTTCAGCACCTGACGCAGCTCGGGCTGGCCGACCAGGATGATCTGCAGGAGCTTGCGCTGGTCGGTCTCGAGGTTGGACAGCAGGCGGACCTCCTCGAGCAGGTCCGGCGTCAGGTCCTGGGCCTCGTCGATGACCAGCAGGACATCGCGGCCCGCTTCCAGCTGGTTCAGCAGGAACTCGTTGAGCCTCTCGAGGCAGCCGAGGCGCTCGCGCGGCGCCTCGAGGTGCAGCTCGGTGAGGATCGTGCGCAGCATCTGGGTGCCGGTCATCACCGGGTGGAGGATCAGCGCCGTGCTGTACCCGTCACCCAGGCGCTCCAGGAAGGCTCGGCAGAGGGTCGTCTTGCCGGTGCCGACCTCGCCGGTGAGCTGGATGAACCCCTTGCGCTCGCGGACGCCGTAGAGCAGGTGGTCGTAGGCCTCCCGGTGCTGCTCGCTGAAGAACAGGAACCGGGGGTCGGGCGTGATGTTGAAGGGGGCGTGGCGGAAGCCGTAGTAGCGCTCGTACATGGCTGGTGGGCCGGATCCCGCGGGCGGCCCGGTGGCGAAGGGGTGGACATCATACTCGGCGCCGGGGTCGCCGGCACGGATGGTATGCTGCCGCTCCGTCGCTCCACGGATCCGCGATTCCCGTCCCCCGGGACGATCGCCGGGTCCCTCGCCGCGGAGCGGCCGGTCCGGGCCTCCCACCCCCGAGGCGCGGCAAACCAAACCCACACGGAAGGAGTCTTGACATGAGCAGGACCCGGATTGCCCTCGGAGGGCTCCTCGGTCTTTTCCTGATCCTCCCGGCCTTCGCGCAGGACGTCGCCGAGGCCCCCGAGCTGGAGTCGGTGCGGAGCCGGGAGAGCTACGCGGTCGGTGTCGGTTTCGCGCAGTCCATGGCCCAGCAGGGCATCGAGGTCGACCTGGACGTTCTGATGGCCGGCGTCCGCGACGGGATGGCCGGCGAGATCCGCCTGACCGACGAGGAGATGCAGCAGATCATGGTGAGCCTGAGAGCCCGGGTCGTCGAGCGGATGCAGGCCGAGCGCGAGGCCTCGATCCAAGAGAACCTGGCGGCCGCGGTGGCCTTCCTGGCCGACAACGGCGAGCGCCCCGAGGTGATGACGCTGCCGAGCGGGCTGCAGTACGAGGTGCTGGCGAGCGGCGACGGTCCGTCGCCCGAGCCGGGCTCGACGGTCAAGGTGCATTACCATGGCACGCTGATCGACGGCACCGTCTTCGACAGCTCCGTCGACCGCGGCGAGCCCATCGACATCCCCCTCGATCGGGTCATCCCCGGTTGGCAGGAGGCGATCCCGCGCATGAGCGTGGGAGACAAGTGGAAGCTCTTCATCCCTCCCGCTCTCGCCTATGGCGAGCAGGGCGGTGGTGGCGCGATCCCGCCCAACTCCGCGTTGGTCTTCGAGGTCGAGCTGCTGGCGCTCGCGGGCGAGTAGGTGGTCGGGACCCGCGTCTGAGTGCCCCCGACGATCCTCCTTCTGCAGGCCCGCCGGCCGGACGACCCGGCGCGGTTCGAGGAGCGCTCCTCCTTCGCGGCCAAGTGCGGCCTGGAGGAGGAGTCCGTCGTTCCGCTGAATCTCCTGGACGAGACGCTCAGCCTCGCCCGGGTGCTGCGCCACGATGCGCTGATGGTGGGCGGCTCCGGCGAGTTCTACGTCTCGAACGCGAGTCTGCCGGGCTTCCCCGAGGTCCTGGAGCTCCTGCGCGAGGTCGTGGAGGCGGGGCACCCCACCTTCGCGTCGTGCTTCGGGTTCCAGCTCATGGTGAAGGCCCTGGGCGGCGAGATCGTCTACGACCCGGAGAACACCGAGGTGGGGACCTATACCCTCCGCCTCACCGACGCCGGTCGGATCGACCCCCTGTTCTCGGAGCTTCCCGGCCGATTCCGAGCCCAGATGGGACGCAAGGACAGGGCGAGCCGTATGCCGGCGGGCATCCCCAACCTGGCGTCCTCGGAGCGTTCCCCCTTCCAGGCCCTGCGGGTCCCCGGCAAGCCGATCTGGGCCACGCAGTTCCATCCGGAGCTCGACGCGGCGACCAACCGCGGTCGATTCGAGCGCTACATGGAGGGCTACTCGGCTTCCATGACGGAGGAGGAGCGCCGCGCGGCCCTCGACCGCTTCCACGACAGCCCGGAGACGGAGGCGCTCCTGCCCCGGTTCGTGGCGTTGGTCCTGAGCTGAGGCGCGGCGATCGACTTCGTCGTCCCGCCTCCACCTTCCACCTCGGTTCGCGCACGGGCGGTCGGGTCGTGACCCCGAGCGTCCCCGCGGCGCGCGGCGCTTTCCGCTCCGTCCGGGCCCGAACGCTCCGGCCGGCGAGCACGTAGACTCGCGACGTCCGCCGAGGTCCATGTGCGCCTGCGCCTGCTCACCTACAACATCCACCGTGCCATCGGGCTCGACCGCCGGTTCCGACCCGAGCGCGTGGCCGCGATCCTGGCCGACCACGGTGCCGACGTCGTCCTACTCCAGGAGGTCGACGAGGGAGTGCCCCGCTCCCGGGAGCTCAACCTGGCGCGGGAGCTGGCGGAGGCGGCCGGCTATCCGTACTTCGCCCTGGGCCACAACGTCAGCCTGCGCAGGGGCTACTACGGCAACGCGACCCTGAGTCGTCTGCCGATCGTGCGCGAGCGCAACATCGACCTCACGATCGGCCGCCGTAAGCGGCGGGGGTGCCAGCACACGACGCTGGACCTCGGCGCGTCGCGTGCCGAGGGCCGGTTCGAGGTCTTCAACCTCCACCTGGGTCTGTCGGCCCGGGAGCGGCGCCGGCAGGTGGCGCGCCTGGCGGAGTCACCCGAGGTCGCCGGTCTGGCTCCCGGGATGCCGTGTGTGATCGGGGGCGACTTCAACGACTGGCGCTCGCTGTTGCGCCCGGCCTTCGTCGGGGATCTGGGGTTCCTGTGCGCGACCGACCGGCCGACCCGCGGCGGGCCGAGCAGCCTCAGGACCTTCCCGAGCTTCTCGCCCCAGGGCTCGCTCGACAAGCTGTACGTGCGCGGCGTTCGAGCCGTCCACGCCGTGTACCGATGTCGTCATCGGTCGGCCCGGGTGGCCAGCGACCACCTGCCGATCATCTGCGACATCGAGATCTGACCGGGTCGGTGGAGGAGGGGATCAGTCCCCCCCGCAGATCGCCGCCAGAAGGGCCGCGATCTCGTCGGCGCCGCCAGCCGGCCCCGGCGCCGCGGGCGGGCGGGCGAGCAGCTCCGCCAGCGGCTCGAGCCACGTGCCGCCGGTGAAGTGGGCGACCTCGATCGGGGCCGCGGTCAGCGCCCGGGCCGCCCAGCGCGCGAGGACGGGAGACTCGGGGAAGGCGGGGCGCGGAACGAACAGGAGCCGGCCGCCGGCGGCGACCGTCTCGGCCAGGGTGGAGTAGCCGAGCTTGCCCACGACCGCGTCCGCCGCCGCCACGAGATCCGGGTGGTAGTGGCCGGAGCGCTCGGGCAGCAGACGCAGCGCTCCGCGACGGATGGCTCGCGGGCCGCCGCCGGGGATCACGAAGCAGGCGCCGGGGTGGTCCTCCAGCCGCTCCAGGAACTCGTAGTCCCACGGAAAGCCGCCCATCGTGACCAGGACGAGGGGCCGGGCCTCGGGAATGTCCAGGGCGGCGCGGACCTCGGCGCGCGACGCGCGGGACGCCCGGGCCACCGGGGCGACCCACAGGGCGTCGGCTCTCGGGGCGCACGGTGGCTCCATCTGGATGCGCCGGTCGGCGCGCTCGAAGATGGCGGCCAGGCGGTCGGCGTGCTCACCCAGACGCGGCTCCGCCTCGGTGTAGGGCCGGTAGATCCAGTCCCAGGTGAAGTTCTCCTGGAGGACCGAGGGGAGGCCGGCGCGGCGGGCCACCTCGATCCCGAGCGGCGAGATGTCGCAGAGAACGGCGCGGCACCCCAGGCGGAGCAAGCGGTCCGCGAGCCGATCGAGGAGCCCGTCGGGGAACGGCAGGAAGGAGTCGAGGGCCTGGACGGTGGCGGCCGCGTCCTCCTCCAGCGAGGTCCTCTGCACGAGGCCGACGTCGGCCCGCGTGGGGTGGTGCGTCCAGGGGCTCGCGTCACCGACCCCGCGGCAGGAGTCCTCGAAGAACCACAGCGGCGCCTCGGTGAAGAGGTGCGCGCGCAGGCCGGGGAGTCTCCCGCGCAGCGCCTCGACGGCCGCGGCGACGCGTGCGGCGTGGCCGAAGCCGTGGGCGGAGACGAAGCAGGCGAGGGAGGGCATGGCCGGGTCGCGGTATTGTAGAGAACGACCGAGCGCACCCACAGCGCACCGAAACGGCCGGTACGAGCCGGCCTCGAGGATCCAGACCCTGTTCGCGACCGATCCGCTGCGCCGCCCTTCCCGGCCCGTGAGGGCCGCGGCTCTCGTGTCTCCCCCCGCTGCGGTCGAGAGGGTCGTCGAGGTGCGCCCGGATTGAGTCGCGGCCCCGCCTGCCTCGCCGTCGTCCTCGCTCTGGGCCTCGGAGCCCTGGGGTCCTGCTCCGGCGAGCCGGAGCCGCCGGGGGAGCTCCCGAGCACGGAGCCCACGGTCGACGGCGGGACCCTGGTCGTCCTCACCCGCTACGCCCCCACCACCTACTACCTCGGTCGCGGCGGTCGGCCCGCCGGCTTCGAGGTGGACCTCGTCACGGCGTTCGCCGAGCACCTGGGTCTGGATGTGCGATACGAGGTGTTGGACACCATCGGCGACATCCTGACCGCCCTGGCCGAGGGCCGGGGCCACGTCGCCGCCGCCGGCCTGACGGAGACGCCGGCGCGCTCCCGGCGGTTCGTGGCCGGCCCGCCGTACCAGACGATTCGCGAGCTGGCCGTCTGTTCGCCGTCGGCCAACGTGCGGCGTCAGGAGGATCTCGAGGGTCTGAAGATCGAGGTGATCTCGTCCAGCAGCTACCTGGAGACGCTGGGCGAGCTGCGTCGAGAGTCGCTGCCCGACCTGCGGTTCGAGGCGGTGGCCGACAGCTCGACCGAGCAGCTCCTCCAGCGCGTGGCGGTGGGGGAGATCGACTGCACTGTCGCGGACTCCAACATCGTCGCGATCGACCGGCGGTTCCTGCCGTCTTTGCGGACACCCTTCGCCCTGGACAAGGAAGAGTCCCTGGTCTGGTACTTCTCGGACCTGGGCGCACCGCTGGCCGAGGAGGCGACCCGCTGGCTGGCGCAGTTCGAGGCGAGCGGCGAGCTGCGGGTGGTCGAGAACCGGCACTACGGCCACATCGGGCGCTTCGATCGTTTCGACACGGCGGTCTTCCTGCGCCGCGTCGGTGTCCGACTTCCGCGCTGGCGGGCCCTGTTCCAGGAGGCGGCGCGACGGACGGGCCTGCCGTGGGCGCTGCTGGCCTCGGTCTCCTACCAGGAGTCGCACTGGGACCCGACGGCGGTGAGCCGCACCGGGGTGCGCGGCCTGATGATGCTGACGCTCGACACGGCGGAGACGCTGGGTGTCGAGGATCGTGAGGACCCGGAGGCGAGTGTGCTGGGGGGAGCCCGCTATCTCCGGGATCTGATCCGCAGGGTGCCGGCTTTCGTGCCCCAGCCCGACCGGCTCTGGATGGCGCTGGCGGCCTACAACGTGGGATACGAGCACCTCCAGGACGCCCGGGTCCTCGCGGTGAAGCTCGATCGCAACCCCAACGCCTGGAGCGACGTGAAGGACATCCTGCCCCTGCTTTCGCAGAGCCGCTACTACCGGGAGCTGGAGCACGGCTACGCGCGGGGAGCGGAGCCGGTCATCTACGTCGAACGGGTGCGCAACTACTTCGACCTCCTGAGCCAGCTCGAGGAGGAGAGGGCCTCGATGGACGAGGCCGTCGGGGGGAGCCGCGGCGGGCTCTGACCCCACCCTCTCTGCGGGCGACACGCGCGGAGGCGTCGCCCGGGAGGGCCGGCGACCCGAAGGCCCGGTGCGAGCTCACGCCGCAGCGTCGAGTCCCGCCGCAGGGCCTCCGAGCCCGCGACCTCAGCCGTTGCCGCCCTCTTCCTTGGCCTCTTCGACGGCGTCCTTGGCCTCGTCGAGGGCTTCCTCGGCGCCGTCGACCATCTCACCCGCGGCCTCCTCGGCGCCGTCGACCATCTCACCCCCGGCCTCCTCGGCGCCGTCGACCATCTCACCCGCGGCCCCGTGGGCCTCGTCCATGGCGTCGCCCATGGCCTCCCCGGCCTCCTCCATGGCGTCTCCGGCCTGCTCGGCCGCCTCACCGATCGCCGCGCTGGCGTCGTCCATGGCCTCCTCGGCGTCGTGGTTCGCGTCGTGACCGCCGCCGCAACCCACGGCGACGACACCGACGACCAACAGGACCAGGACCCAGGGGACAGCTCTTCCGATGTTCTTCATGTTTCTCCTCCTCCGTTTCGATCAGTAGCAGATGTGGAGCCGAGAGGCTAACAGAAAGTCGCCAACGGCGCTCGCGGCGCCTGGCGGAGCCTCTCCGATAGAGTGGCCGCGTCGAGGAGGAGCACGGATGGACACAGAGCACGGAGCGAGAGCACGCAGAGCCGGGAGGTCGACCCTGAAGCTGGCCCTCGTCCTCCTGATCGTCGGCGCGGCCGCGCCCGTGGGGGCGGCCGAGCCGGCTCAGGGCCGGGTGATCGACGGGCCGGGAGCGGTGCTGCCCGAGCGCCAACGGCCCACGGTGGTCAACGCCGTTCTGCGCGAGCGCCTGGACGAGCTGCTGCCGTCGCTCATGCGGGAGGCGGGGATCGACCTGTGGCTGGTGATCAACCGGGAGTACGCGGAGGATCCGGTGTACCTGACGCTCGTCCCCGAGCCGGTCTTCGCCGCGCGGCGCACGACCATGCTGCTGTTCTTCGACCGCGGTCCGGAGGAGGGGGTCGAGCGCCTGACGGTGAGCCGATACCCCCTGGGAGAGCTCTACGAGGCCGCCTGGGAGGGCGGCGAGCTGGACCAGCAGTGGCGGCGGTTGGCCGAGTTGGTGGCGGAGCGGAGCCCGGAGCGGATCGGGATCGACGTGAGCCCGACGTGGCCGGTAGCGGACGGCCTGACGGCGTCGCTGCGCGACCGCCTCGAGGCCGAGCTGGGGGCGGAGATGTCCTCGAAGCTCGTGAGCGCCGAGGAGCTGGTGGTGCGTTGGCTGGAGACCCGCACCGCCTCGGAGCGGGCGCTGTGGCCGCACACGGTGGCCCTCGCCCGCGGAGTGATCTCCGAGGCGTTCTCTTCCAGGGTGATCACCCCCGGGGCGACGACGACCGAGGACGTGGCCTGGTTCATCCGCGAGAGATTCGCCGAGCTGGGTCTCGCGGCCTGGTTCATGCCCTACGTCAACGTCCAGCGTCCGGCGGTCGACTGTGGCGCCGACGACCCCTTCTGCGGCGCCGGCGGCGAGGTGATCCGCCCGGGCGATGTCCTGCACACCGACGTCGGGATCTGCTACCTGCGACTGTGCACCGACACCCAGGAGATGGGCTACGTGCTGCGCTCCGGCGAGTCGGAGGTTCCGGCGGGCCTGAGGGAGGCGCTCGCCGTGGGCAATCGCTGGCAGGACCTCCTGACGGCCGAGTTCGCGACCGGAAGAACGGGCAACGAGATCCTGGCGCGGGCGTTGGCGGCCGCCGAGGCGGAGTCGATCCGCTCCAGCGTGTACAGCCATCCCCTGGGGTACTTCGGGCACGCGCCGGGGCCGACGATCGGGATGTGGGACAACCAGGGGCCGACGCCGGCGCGAGGCGACTGGACCCTGCGCGAGAGCACCGGCTACGCCATCGAGGGGAACGTCAAGGCGCCGGTGCGGGAGTGGGGTGGCCAGGAGGTCCAGATCAAGCTGGAGCAGAGCGCCCTCTACGACGGCGAGCGGGTGGTCTACCTGGCGGGCCGCCAGACGCGGTGGCACGTCGTCCGCTGAGGGCCGGGGGTAGACTCGGGGCTCGGGTCGCGGCCGGGGGGCCTCCGGCGGGGCCGACGGGGACGGGAGACAGACGATGAGACCGGTGATTGGCCGAAGGTCACGAGGATGGCTGGACTCGGTGGCTGTTGCATTCGTGGCCGTGGTGATCGGAGCGGCCGCCGCTTCGGCGGAGCCGTCGCCGGCCGAGCGGGGCGCGCATCTCTACCGGGTGCACTGCCGGAGCTGCCACGGGGAGAGCGGGCGGGGTGACGGGGCGCTGGCCGCGGAGCTGGCGACCGCTCCTCCGGACCTGACCCGACTGGCGGAAGGCGGGCAGTTCGACAGCGAGGCGATCCGACGCTCGATCGACGGTCGGATGGTCGTGCCGGGGCACGCCCGGAGCGACATGCCCGTGTGGGGCCTGACCTTCGAGGTCCAGGGCTCGGGCGTCGGGCGACCGGACGAGGTCGAAGGGCGGCTCGACGACCTGGTCGCGTACCTTCGGTCGATCCAGGCCGAGAAGACCGGTCCGGAGAGTCCGTGAGCGTCACCCGAGCGGTCACCCGGGGCTTCGGAAGAGGCCTCGGCGCGCTGTCGGTGGCCCTCTGGATGTGGCTCGTCAACCTCCTCCTGGCCGTGCCCGCGTCCCTGGTCGTGGGCGAGGCCCTGCGGGAGAGCATCGGCGCGAGCAAGGTGCACGAGGCCTTGCGCCGGGGGCTCGACCTGGACTGGCTGGGCGAGCTGCTCCACGATGCGGAGGGGATCGTCTCGACCTTCCGCTCGAGCCTCGTGGGGCCGGGGCCGATCCTCGACAACCTGGAGCTCTGGTTCCGGGGCGAGCTCTTCGAGCAGCCGATGCTCCTGGTGGCCACCGGGGCCCTGTTCGCCCTGGTCTGGGTCCTGCTCCTCGGTGGGGCGATCGACCGGCTGGCTCGTCCGAGCGGCGTCGCCGGCCTCGTCGGGTTGTTGCCGAGGGGGCTCCACTACTTCTCCCGATTGCTGCGGCTGACGGTCCTGACCGGCGTCCTGTACTACTTCCTGTACCGCCTTTCGCGCTTCCTCTTTCCCTGGCTCGAGGAGCGGCTGCGGGAGGTCACGGCCGAGTCGACCGTGCTGCTGTGGAATCTCGCCGTCGCGGCCTTCGTGCTGCTGGTCTTCGCCCTCGTGGACATGGCGGGCGACTACGCCCGGATCGCCATCGTGCTCGAGGAGCGGCGGAGCTCGCTCCTGGCGCTCGCCTCGGGAGCGGCGTTCGTCCTGCGCAGCCCGGTGAAGACCCTGGCCGTCTACCTGCTCCTGTCGGCGCCGGCCTGGGCCGTCATGGCGCTCTGGGCGGCAACGGCCCCCGGGGCCGGGCCCGCCACGACGGTGAACATCGCGCTCGCATTCCTGGCCGCACAGCTCTACCTGGTAGCCAAGATCGTCCTGCGGCTGGTCCTGTTGGCCGGCGAGATGACGGTCTTCGAGGAGTCGCGGCGGGCCAACCCGGGTCGGTGACGGCCACTGCGGGCGACACCGAGAGAGCGAGACGACGAGGATGGCCGATCGCCCCCAACAGCCTCGCCACCCGATGATCGACCTGCCCCTGGGCGGCGGTGAGCCCCCGGAGAACGAGGCCGGGGCGCCGGCCGGAGACTCGTCGTCCCGGGCCGAGGAGCGGAGGCCCACCAAGTCCGGTCGGGCGCCGCGGCGCGGTGGCGGGTGGCGTTGGCTCGCCCTGGCGCTGCTCCTGGCCCTCGCGGTCGCGGCCGGCTGGTTTCTGAGGCCCGATCCGGCCCTCCTCGTCGTCTCGCCCACGGTCGTCGGGTTCGGCGAGGTGCGCGTCGGCAGCGCGACGGGTGCCAGGAGCTTGCGGGTCGAGAACCACGGAGGGCGCCAGGTCGTCGTCGGCTCGGTGACCCTGGACCCGACCTCGGACCCCGACTTCGCGGTCGAGGCGCAGGCCTGCGACGGGCGGACCCTGGCGCCGGGCGACGGCTGTGAGGTCGAGCTCGCCTTCGAGCCCCTGCGCGAGGGCGAGCGCCTCGCCCGCTTGGGGGTCGAGGCCGATGCGCCGAACGGACCGTGGTCGGTGGCGGTCACCGGGCGGGGTACGGCTCCCCGTCTCGAGGCCGACCAGGAGGTCCTCGACTTCGGACCGTCGCCGCTGGGCTCGACGGCTCCGGCCGCGGCGCTCACTCTCAGCAACCAGGGCTCCGCGCCTCTCGCGCTGCGCGACCTTGTGGTCGACGGCGCCGCCGCCGCGGACTTCGAGCGGCGCGGCGATCGCTGCACCGGAGAGACCCTGGAGCCGGGGACCGCCTGCACGCTGCAGGTGTCGTTCACGCCGGGCGCGGCCGGAATGCGGCGCGCCGTGCTGCGGGTGCGCGGCGACCTGCCGGGCCCCCCCCTGCTCGTGGAGCTCACGGGCCTCGGGCTCTCGGCCGAGGCCGTGGCGGACCTCGGCTCCGAGGCGATCGACTTCGGAGAGGTCGTCGTGGCGTCGCGCAGCGCGCCGCGCAGGGTGCGGGTGACGAATCGTGGCGACGCCCCCATGGCCGTAGCCCGGGTGGGGGTCGCCGACGGCGCGCAGGGATTCGAGGTGGTCGGTGGGGATTGCACCGACCAGGCCGTGGCTCCCGGCGGCGCCTGCTCCGTCGAGGTGAGCTTCCGGCCGCTCGCGAAGGGGGTTGCGGCGACCGTGCTCGAGGTGGAGGGCGCGACGCGGGGGGCCGGGCTCCGCATCCCCCTGGCCGGAGTGGGCGTCGAGCCGAGGCTCGAGCTGAAGCCCTCCGCCGCGGAGTTCGACTCCGTCCGCGTCGGCACCTCGTCGGAGAGGAGGCTCGAGGCCAGGAACGCGGGGACCGGCACCCTGCGGCTCGCGCCGGCCCAGGTCGTGGGCGAAGGCTTCCGAGCGGCGTCCCGCACCTGCCCGCCGCTCGCCTCGGGAGCGAGTTGCGAGCTCCGGGTGCTCTTCGAGCCCCGGGTCGCCGGGACCTCGCGGGGTCGGCTCGAGCTCCGCTCGGCCGCGGGCGGGGGAGTGCAGGTCGCGGTCCTGACCGGGACCGGCGTCCAGCCTCGTCTCGAGATCGAGACGGACTCCCTCGACCTGGGGACGGTGGAGCGTCCCGGCGGCTCGTCGGCCCGCTTCGGCCTGGCGAGCACCGGCACGGCGCCGGTCCGGATCACCCAGGTGACCGTCGTGGGCAGCGGGGCCCAGGACTTCCAGGTGGCGGAGTCGTGCACCGGGAGTCTCGAGCCCGGCGCTCGCTGCGATCTGACGGTGGCCTTCGAGCCCACCGAGGACGGTCTGCGGACGGCCGTCCTCGCCATCGTCCACGACGGTGGCCCCGCGCCGACCGAGGTGCGACTCGTCGGTCGCGGCAGGCCGCCGGCCGTCCCGCGCGCCGAGGTGTCGCCGGCCCGCCTCGACCTGGGCGAGCTCCGGGTGGGCGAGCGCTCCGCCATCCGCACCGTCACCCTGACCAACGCGGGCACGGGGCCGCTGCGCTTCTCCAGCCCCATCCTCGAGGGGCCCGACGCGGGGCCGTTCTACGTCGTGCCGGGCTCCTGCGAGGGGGCGCCGTTCCTGGCACCCGGCGCGCAGTGCACCTTCGGCGTCCGCTTCGTGCCGGCGGAGCCGGGGGCGGTGCGGGCGCGGCTGGTGATCCGCCACGAGGCCGACGGTGGCCGCTCGGAGGTCACCCTGGTCGGCGTCGGGCGGCCGGTCGTTCCGCCGCCGCCTCCGGGCGGAGGCTGATCCCCGGGCGCTCCAACCCGACGGTCAGGAAGTGTTCGAGGGCGTCCAACGTCTCCTGCTCGAGGATCATCTCGAAGTGCTCTCCGGCGACCTCGGCGGAGTCCACCACAGCGCGGGACTCCGCCGGGGAGAGCCTGCGTTGGCTCGTCGCGCTGGCGTGGCCGTCGCCGGGCTCGAGGAGACGGGCCACGAGGCGGGGTCGACGGTCGACGGCGCGGTCGCCGGGAAAGAGGGTCTTCCACGGTCGGCCCGGTCCCTTGCGGGTGAGGACGGCGCGGACCGGCGTGGGGCGCGAGAGGTTCTCCACCCGGAAGAGCGCCGGGGGCCGGTAGCCCTCCGGATCGCGGGCCAGGAGGCGCTGGAAACGACGGGCGTCTTCCAGGGCCGTGACCAGGAGTCGTCGCCGCGCCGGTCCGTCGGCGAACAGGTCGGGCCGCGGGCGGCACTCGAGCCGGCCGCGGACCGCGGGATGGAAGATCGACCAGTCGCGCGTCCACCAGCTGGCGGGATCCCAGAGGTCGACGTCCAGCGCCCGGCCGTCGAGGTCGACGAAGCGCCGACCGTCGCCCGCGGGGAGATCCTCGAACAGCGAGCGGAAGGTGAAGAACGCCTCGGACCGGAACGGTCGGCCCACGACGGGCACGTAGCGTCGCCCGCGGTTCATCTCGCGGAGGATCCGCAGGCTGCCGCCGTTCGACGCGCCCACGAGGACGAGGCGCTCGATCCGGAGCCCCGCGGGTCGCCGCGTCACTCCCGCCTCGGCCTCGTCGAGCCCGGCGGTCCCGTACTTCGCCAACCAGCGGCAGACGTGCGCGCCGTTGCTCTGACAGATCAGCCGCACCTCCAGAGTGCCCTGGCCGCGCTGGATGCGGAGGTGCTCGAGGGCCTCGGCGAGGTCTCGGGCCGAGGCGACGTTGCTGCGTCGCCAGTCGTAGGCGAAGCCGAAGAGGTCGGCGCGTGGGCCCGGGTCGGAGAGGTCGCCGCGGCTGAGGCCGCTCTCCTCCAGGCGTCGGAAGATCGGTCCGTAGACGGGCTTGCGGACCCAGCGCGTGAGTCGCACCTCGTCGAGCACCCGGCCGGGGACGGCGAGCGGGTTGGCGCCGTCCACGACCGGAAGGGCGACCCCGTAGCCGCGGTCCCGCGGCCAGAGCAGCGCTCGCCCGGTGCCCCACGGGGCCAGCCCACCGTCGGGCCGCTCCAGGGAGACGCCGGTGACCCCGGGGACGAGGACGGTCACGGAGCGCGTTCCGGCCGGCGACTCGGCGCCTCCGAGAGGGGCGACGACCAGCAGGCCGACCAGCACCGCGAGGAGCCGGACGACGCGCGAGGCGAGATGCGATCGGACGAGGCTCACGATCGGGGGGGCTCGGACGGTGGCGTCGGGCCCGTGGGGCGACCGGTGCCGAGGTACGACCAGGCGGCCACCCGGGGCCCGGGCAGGTAGAAGGTCTCGACGTCCACCGCGAACCCGGCGTCACGGACCAGGTGGTCGATGGCCCGATCCAGATGGCAGCCGCCGCCCAGGCGGCGTTGCAGCGGTGTGAGGCGCCTCTGCCAGCGGGCCACCCCGTCCTCCGGCGCCAGGCCGTGCTCCACGAAACGGTACTGACCGCCGGGGCGCAGGACCCGCCGGAACTCCGCCAGGGCGCGCTCGGGTCGCGGGATGGTGCACAGGGTCCAGGTCGTGACGACGGCGTCGACGCTGGCATCGGCGAGCGCCAGCGACTCGCCCTCGAGCCCCACCACCTCGACCTCGAGCCCGGATTCCTCGATCCGGGGTCGGGCGAGGCGACGGGCGGTCCCGGAAGGCTCGACCGCCAGCAGGCGCCCCACCGAAGCCGGGTAGTGGGGAAGGTTGAGGCCCGAGCCGAATCCGACCTCGAGGACCTCGCCCTCCAGGTCGGCCAGACACCGCGAGCGGAGTCTCTCGAACGGCTGCCGGTCCATGAACCAGTCGATGAACCTGGGTAGGATCTGGTGCTCGTAGAAGCCCATGGCCGGTGCCGGCCCCCGTCGGGACCGACACCGGAGTATAGCCAGGGTTCGGAGCGACGACACCCGGTGAGAAGGGCTAGCAGCCCGTGGTGGAAGCCGGGCGCGAGCGAGAGCGCGCAGTCTTCTTCGGAATCAAGGCGGGAATCCGCACTCGATTCGGTGAATCGGGGAGGATTCCCAACGAAGAGTCCGGAGGAGAGGGCCGCTCGTAGCGTGTCTCGCCTTTCACCACGGCCTGCTAGCCTCTTCCTTTCCTGGCGACAGGCCGCGCGAGGCGGCACCTCGCCTTGCCCACACAGGCGGGACCACCGCGGCCGACTCGCCCGCGCGTGCCCGTCGCCGCCCTCATCCGACCTCAGCTCGCAGGGCCGTCGCGCCTACTGCTTCTCGCTCGAACCGGTCATCGCCTCCACCCAGCTCTCCCCGTCCTCGGACGTCGACCAGGTGAAGGTCATGCGGTTCGGCGTCTCGAACGTCATGACGAATCGGTTGTGATACGTCGTGCCGCCCAGCTCCATCGCGCTCGAGAGGGTCCACGTGCTCCCGTCGTGGGAGCCCTCGGACATCCCCGACCAGCCCGTGCTGTCGACGCCGTAGTGGGTGTAGGCCCCCTTCGCAGCGTCGAAGGTCGTGATGCCCAGGCCCTTCATCGGGCCCATCGGCCCCGTGCCCTCCGACTCGCAGACGACCTGGAACCCGGCGCCCCCGAACCACGAGCACTCCTCGGTCCAGCTCATCGGCCCGCCCGGCCCGAACGGCCCGGGCTCCAGCACCGCCTCGCCGCTCCACGCGCCGACGAAGGCCTCCAGGGCCGCGTGCTCCGCCGTGGGCTGCGGCGCACCCGCCGCCTCCTGCGCCCAGCCGGCCGAAGCCATGGGAAGGACCGCGAGCGCGAAGATCAACGATCGATAGATCCGCATCTTGCACCTCCTCTTGCGAATTGGACTTCTAGAATATCGTAAGGTCGGGCGGGCGCAGCCTCACCCCGTAACCGAGCGACCCGCCGCGGGATCAGCGGGCGATCTCGAACGTCAGCGTCGCCCAGACCGACTCGTAGTCGACGTCGTCCTCCGGCGACGGGAGCATCCGGATCAGGCGCGCGTACCAGCGCCCGGCGTGGGAGAGGTCGATCCGCGCCTTCCCGGCGTCGTCCGTCCGGGTCGTCACGGCCTCGCGGTGCCCGCCGGTGTCGCTGTGGCCGTGGTATCCCTCGTGGCTCGCGTGGAGGAGCTGGCCCGCGGCCGGCTGGCCGTCGTGGAGCACCAGGACCTCCAGCTCATCGCCCGGGGTGAGAACCGCCGGATCGGCCAGCGGCACGATCTCGATCGGGTAGCCGAGCCGGGCGCCCCAGCTCTCGGACGACTCACCCCCGACCGTGAGGATCGTCTTCACGTGCTTCGAGTAGCGCTCCCGCACTGCGTCCGGCCGGGGGTCCGCCCGCCGCGCCTCGAGGACATCCAGCACGCCGTCGTGCTCCAGGTACTCGTCGAACTCCTCAGCCGTGAGCTCGAGGACCCGCGGCAAGGTCGACACCCCCACCAGCCACGTCCCCGAGACCCCCGCCTGCACCGGCAGCCGGGTCTCGTCGCCCTCCTCGGTCCAGCTCTCGGCCGGAGGATGGGAGACGGCGCCCCGCCCGTCCACCACCGTGACATCCGCCATCCTCTCCCGGTCGATGACGTTCAAGCTCTCGTCGAACGTCCCGTTGTAGAGCGCGACCACCACCTCGGCGCCCACGGCGACGTCGTGATCCGGCACCACCAGGAACATGTCGTGGGCCCCCGCAGGCCCCGCCGCGAAGAGGGTCAGCACCGCCAGAAGCCGCGGCCCCAACCGGCCGGTCCTCCGGCCCGTCCACCGATCTCGTCCCATCGTCCGCCTCCTTTCCGACGGAGACCCCTGTCCGACACCTGGCGAGGCCGAAGGGGTCTCCTGGCGGGACTCTACAGGCCGCCGCGGAGCCAGTGGCCACTCCGGCGCAAAGCCCTGGGAAGCCCGCCTCGAGCTGTGCCTCACCTTCGGCCCGGTCGCAGCCGAGCCCCGCTCGCCGCCGACCTGCCGACCACCCCTATTGTGGAACGGGCTCCCCCTCCGTGACGCCCGAGCGGCGCCGATCGGCCCAGCGGAGTGCCCCAGCGGAGTGCCCCAGCGGAGTGCCAAGAGTAACGGTTGGCGGCACCACCGCCCGAGCCCGGCTTCCGAACTCCCTGGTAGCATTGCCGACGGATTCGGGAAGGGGACACGAGAGGAGCAGTCGGCCGACGGCCCTACCGCCTCCGCCTCTCCGTCGGTCTCTCGGTCCCTTCGAGAGGCTCGGGCGGCACCTTGGGGCGAGGCCCGTAGTCATCAGCGAGGGGTGTCTTGGTCTTCTCACGCCAGCGTCATCCACCAGCCCGAGTCGGGCGACACCCGGGACCCGAGGGACCCGAGGGCGGCATCGCCGCTGCGCCCCGAGAGGGCGCGAGACGAGCCCCTCACGGTTCCCACGGGCGGCGAGGCGTCGACGCTCCTCCGAAGTTGCGGAGGCGCGAGTCGGGCCGGAGGTGGATCGCGCGGATCGGCCTCCTCCTCGTCGCGGCTGCTCTCGCCCCCGCCGCCGCCGACCCGCAACCCGCTCCTCCCCCACAGGCCCGGCCTTCCGGACTCCACGAACGCTCCGTCGAGGAGGGCCTCGTCATCGAGGTCGGCGTCGAGCCGCTCGTCGGCACGGGGTTGGTCGAGGGCGAGCCGGTGGCAGTGCGGATCGGCATCACCGAGGCACCGACCGGCGACGCGCTCACCGGTCTCTACCCGGCGGCCTGGATCGACCGGCTGCCGGAGCACGGCGGCCCACCGGACGAGAGCGCAGCGAGCTGCCAGCAGCGGATCGAGAGCCTCATCGGAGGCTCCCGGTTGCGGGCACCGGTCCTCGACCTCAATCGCTACCTCGTCGTCACCCTCGACGAGGACTCCACGCTTCGAGTGGTCGACCCTCTCTTCGGTTTCGGCGGCTCGAAACTCCTCCAAACGATCGTCCTCGCGAGCGCAGGAGACGACTGGGAGCAGACCGCGGACGGCACCCGGCTCTTCGTCTCGATGCCGGATGCGGGGCGCGTCGCCGTGATCGAGACCGTAGGCTGGTCGGTGGTGGGCGAGATCGAGGTCGGCGGGCGGCCCCGACGCCTTCGCCTCCCCCCGGACGAGCGCTCCCTCTGGACCACCTACGAGGCCACCGCCGAGGGTCCCTCGGGCGTCTCGGTCATCGACACTCGGCGCCTCTCGGAGGTCGCCCGAATCGAGACCGGTCGCGGCCCCCACGAGATGGTCCTCTCCGAGGACGGCCGCCTCGTCTTCGTCAGCAACCAGGCGAGCGGCACGGTGTCGGTGATCGACGTCGGGACGCTCACCCAGGTCGACGAGGTGCCGACCGGCGAGGGGCCGGCCTCACTCGCCTACAGCCCGCTCGCCAACGCCGTCTACGTGACGCACCCCGCCTCGGGCTCGGTGGCCGTGATCGACGCGGCGAGCCTCGAGGTGACGGCCCGCATCCCGACCGAACCCGGAACCGACTCGGTTCGTTTCGCGCCCGGAGGCCGCTACGGCTTCGCCGTCAACCCGCCCAAGAACCTCCTCCAGATCCTCGACGCCGCTGTCCACCGCGTCGTCCAGGCCGGTCCGGTGGAGGCGAGCCCCTACGAGGTCGACTTCTCCGAGGAGCTGGCCTACGTGCTCCACCGGGGCAGCGAGACGGTGCTCATGGTGCCCCTGCGCGAGGTGGGGACGGAGGGCGAGCCGCTCCCGGTGATCGACTTCCCCGGCGGCCAGAACCCCCCGGGCACCACCAGCCGGCCGGCGCTCGCCGAGGCCCTGGTCCGGGCGCCCGCCGGGGCAGCGGTGCTCCTGGCCAACCCGGGAGACGAAGCCGTCTACTTCTACAAGGAGGGGATGGCTGCCCCCATGGGCCACTTCGCAACCCCTGGCAAGTCGCCGCGGGCCGTCGCCGTCGTCGATCGGAGCCTGCGGGAGAGCGCCCCCGGCCTCTACGAGACGACGGCCACCCTTCCCCAGGTGGGCCACTACGTCCTCACCGTCTTCCTCGACACACCGCGGATCTTCCGCTGCTATCGGCTCGAGGTCGCGGAGGCGACGACCCGGCCCTAGCAGCGAATCGGTACCGACCGGACGCGCCTGGCCGTGAAGGTCGAACCCCGGGGATCACGACTCGAGCCAGCAGTTCCTCGTACGGAAGACGGCTAGCACCTCCGAAGCTCAGCCCAGGCCGGCCCGGCGCGCGTGCGACAGGAGGCGCGCCCCTGGCGAGAGGGGGCCAACCAGCTCCGCGAACCGGGGGCCCGAGGCCGAACTAAGATCCAGCCGCCTCCGCCATCCATTCTCCGAGGGTCAGCGACAGTGGAGGAACTCCACTTGCCACCCACACAGAGCGACGGTCGGCTCGAACCGCGTCCATACAGGGTGCGATGGCCCGCGACCTGCGCTACGTCCCGCCCGGCTCCCTGGTGGAGGTGACCTGCCGCACCATTCAGGGCCGGTTCCTCCTCCGCCCTTCTCGGGAGCTCAACGAGATCGTCTACGGCATCCTCGGCCGGGCCGCGGAGAAACGAGGAGCGGCCGGGGCCGACCTCCACGCCCCAGCTCCTCAACGGAGGGTCCGTCACCGGCGTCTGGTTCGACCGTTCCGCCGAGTACGAGCACCGGCGGCGACTCCAGCGCAAAGGCGAGAGCCGGAGGATCGAGAAGTACGAGCACGCAAGGACGGCCGAGCTCGAGCTCGTACAGCCTGCAGCCCCTTCCTGCTACCCAAAGCTGGACCACTCCGCCGGCGGATCTCCATCCAGGCCGGTACGAGCCGACCTGAGCCCGCCAGCAGTCGGTCGAGACCGCCCGCCGGCCCGTCGAAGCGGCGGGAATCCCGACCTCGGGTCGCTCTCCTCCGTTACACTCGGCACATACCCCGGTCCGGCACATACCCCGGTCCGTATCTGGATTGGCGATAGCGAACCCTGACCACCTCGCGATCCTGGAGAGGGGGGCGTCGCTCGCGTTCCCGCTCTTCCGCTGACGTCCCGGGACCCTGTAGCGGACAGAGTGCTCATTCCACCCTTGAAACTATTTGGAGTCCGACTGATGACGAGAGCGGAAACTGGGGCCGGGGGTGCGAGGGCGAGCCTGGGAGGGATTGTCGTGGCAGGCGCGCTTACTGCGTTCGCGGCCTGCGAACAGCCGGCCGCGGGAACTCCGCAGGTTCCGGATGAGGCTGACCTGACGGCTCGACGATCGCTCCTGCCGGCAAGGAGAGGCTATCTGCTGAAGGATGAGAGCTTTGAGCGAGGCCTATTGCCGGTGGTGCGAACAGCTCTACCGAGGCCGAAGAGCACTGGCCATTGGTCAGCGAAGGCGAATGCAAGGCTAACTTCGCAAGACTCTGTCGCCGGCGACGTCTCGCTGGAGGTGAATACCCTATCGACTCGGTCGAACGGGTATGCGTACCAGGATTTCGCTGGCCCAGCTAGCTGCGATTTCGTTCTGTCTTTCTCTGTCAAGGCTTTGAACGGGCGGGCGACTGCCAACTTCCTTACGGATTGGAATCGAGGACGGGGCGGGTCCACACCAGTGAGTCGCCTTTACTTCGCCGAGGATCGGACGGAGTTCACAGCTTGGAGAGGTGCCACAGCGACGCTTGAGCCACTCTCTCTTGATGAGTGGCACCTGATCGAGGTCATCAGCCGTCGGGCCTACGGAATTCAGCTGCTGTTTGTAGACGGTCGTCTCAAAGCAGAGGTGACCTCCACACCGAGCTTGACATCAGCGAATGGAACGGTGATCCTCGGCGATGGAAGGGGAAGTCCCAGGCGGGGTTGGTACCGATTCGACGACGTTCAGCTCTTGACGCTTGGAGACTGCAAGTAGCACACCTCGTGAGCCTTCGGAGATGAGATAGGCAGGAGCTCGTGGCGTCGTCGAGCGCTGCTCCCTTCGTCGAATCATCTGGAGTTCCAGGGGTTAGCGGGCTGATCGTTGATGTACACCCAGAAGCGATCATCAAAGTCCTTGGCAACTCCTGAGCAATCTGCCCAGAAGTTCCAGCCAGATCCGTCGTGGAATTCTGCCATTCTCCACCCCGGGCCGAACTCTTCCCGAACCAGGTCGTTGGCCGCTGCGAGCGACGTCATGGCGAACCCAAGCCAAGGCTGCGTCAGACGTACTCGAGCCCCCGACCATCTGAGCCATGGACCTTCGCTGATCTCCGGAGGCTTCGGCATCCCCAGCTTGTTGATTGCGAGAACTGGAAGTCTCCTGTCGCACGGTGTGTCGCCCTTATAGGAATCGGTGGACGAATCGCGACCAAGGAGGCAACTTGTATGAACATGCTTTCGGACCACCCAAGTCATGCCTCGGCACCTAGCCGACCACACCCGAGTTGTTGGTGGCTCCACATTCTCGAGAGGGCTAGACTTCAGAGAGGGAGGCGGGGGGCCGGTTGCGCTGTCAGCCGAGGGTGGGGGGGGGCCTAAACGTGAGCCGCCCCCGGTGGGGGCTAGCTGTTCGAGGTCTTGAGCCGTGGTTGGTTTCGCTAGGTGCTCACTCCACCATGCAGAGGCCAGGGCGGTAAAGAGAATGAGTAGGAGGAAGTAGGTGCGCAGAGCCGTCTGTATCGATCCCGTACTCCGATCGGGTCCAGGAAGGGCTCGATCCGATTGCCCAGCTTGGCTGGCCGAGACCTCTGATATTGGGGAGATTTGGCCGGGCCGAAGCGCTTCCGACAGGGAGTCGATGAACTCAGAAACAGAGGCGAAGCGTCGCTCTGGATTCCAGGCCAATGATCGCAGGCAGGTCTCTTGTAGGTCTGAGATCGAGCGTGGGGCCCTCGAGCGGCGTGTACCATGACAGCGCAGGATTGGTACTGGCAGTCGGATCGTGCTGGCAGGTGCGGGTGAGGAGACGAGGCCAAGTACGTCGAGGAGGTGCTCGCGGGTCAACACAAGGAAGAGAATGAGACCGAGCGAGAAGACGTCCGTACGACAGTCGACGGGGTCGCCCGAGAGCTGCTCCGGGCTAGCCCAGCGAAGGGTTAGGGGCCGGAACCCAAGAAGAGTAGTCGTTGGCATCGACATTCGGGATTCCACCTTGGCAATACCAAAATCGAGGATCTTGGGAACACCATCTTGCCTCACGAGTAGGTTAGAAGGTTTGAGGTCACGGTGGATAATCCCAAGTGAGTGCACATGCTCGATAGCTCTTGCGATTACCAGGAACAGGTCTAGCGCTAGCTCGAGCGATGGCGATTCGGACTCGAGATAGTCATCGAAGTGCAGGCCGTCCACGTGCTCCATGACGAAATAGGGGTGACCTGACTCCGTTCTTCCTGCTCCAAACAACGAGCATACGTTCGCGTGCTCTAGGTCCGCGAGGAGCTGTTTCTCCTGATGGAAGCGAAGAGACCCACCTCCGTGCTCTTGAGGGTCTCGGAGGACCTTGATAGCCACTCGGCGTGAGAACTCCCCGTCCGCCCGCCGACCGATATACACCTCGGCCGTACCTCCGCTGCCGATCGGTCCGACGATCTCGTAGGGCCCCAACAGACTGCCGGGTTCGACAAGTCCGACCGCATCTCGCTCTACCGCAACCGAAGGAAGGTGGGTGGATTGGTAGCGGAGGAGAGAGGTTAGGCTTGAGCGGACCTCCTCCGAGGCCTCGCGGCACGCCTCCCGGACGAAGTCCTCGCTCTGCCCAGCCGGTAGATCGAGAGCTTGTGCGAGGAGCTCCTTGACGAGTCGCCAGTCGTCGGCGTTCATTCGGAGGGCCCAGTTGGTGCTGCGACCTCAGCCATCTGAGTTCCCGGGGAGCCGGGGAGTGCGGGGTTCCTCGGGCGGAGTTCGAACCGCGGACGTCTCAGGTCGTACCGTCCGGAGCTGAAGGCTCCTCTAGCTGTGCACGCAACCACAGCTTCGCGAATCGCAGGTCGTTCTGGACGGTCGTCCGGGATACCCCCAGGAGATCGGCAAGTTCGAGGAACGTGTGCCCGTGCGCATGTCGGCCGACGAACGCTGAGGCAGAGCGGGCGTCGATTTCCCAGAGACGCTCTAGCGCGATGTGGAGATCGGCCCAGGACGGGTCGAAGGGTGGGAGAGCCATGCTGGCCTCCTCGAGCTCCACCCGACGAAAGGCTGCACCGCGCCGGAGGCTCGAGCGGCGGCGATTGTACGTGCCCTGGATTCGCCGCATCACGCGTGCGACAAGGTGGCGGAATCCCCAGCGGGAGCGCAGCAGTGGACTGCGCTGGCGCCGCAGTTCGAGAACGGCTTCGTTGACGAGAGCAGTTGGTTGAAGAGTGTGGTCCGGTCGCTCGGTTCGGAAGAGCGCGCCGGCGATCCTGCGCATGTCCGAGACAGTGAGCTCAATGAGCCGGTCAAACGAGCCCTCCTCTCCTCGCTGCCAGTCTTGAAGGGCGGCGGTGATCTCGCGGGGACCGAGGTGATTCGCAGTCATGGTGGCCGTTTCTCCTGCAGTTTGCACGACTAGAAAGCAGACGCGCGTCACGTGGAGTGCGACCGGCGGCTATCGGGAGGTGCGGGGATAGTAACACGACGATCGCGAGACTCGATGGCGCCGGAAGAGCGACGAGGGAAGGGAAGCTCGATGGTTGCGACGAAGAAGGAAGTCAGAAGATCAGGGTTGGTGGTCCAGAACGACTCCTGCAGCGGCTGGGTGTCCGTCGACTCGATTGGGCTGTTCGACGCAGGGGGAGAGGCTTCGACCTCCGAGTCCGCCGGTCCGCCCAGCAACGAGGCCTGGGTCCCGATTCCTGCGCAAGCCCGAGTTCCAGGAACGTGCTCTTGGGAGCCGCTTCGGAGAGGTGGAGAGAAGGAGCGCAGCTCTCTGCGACCGGAGCGTCTTCCTTCACCGCGCCAGGTCTCCTTCCCCGGCGCGGGCTTTTTGCAGGCCGTGAAGGAGCAACCCACAATCGATAGGAGGTTGGAACGGTGGCCTCTGAGGAAGCGCAGGAATCGTACGTCACGAGGGAATCGCGCTTCACGGCAGGGGAAGGGGAGACTAGGAGGCTGCTCGCGAGGCGGCTCGCGGGAGGCGCTCAGAATGGGAGTGCACGCCCTTCTCCATGCCTCCTGGCCTTCTCGTGTAAAGCCCTTAGCTCCGGCGATTGGCCATGGCGGGCCGCCATGGGTCCTCTTTCCTTCGGGTCCCGGGCGGCGCCCTCCCTCTTTCGACTCCCGAAGCCATGGAAGGTCTGGGGAGGGGCTATTGCGGATCCCCATCGCATGATCGTTCCCGCTCGGCTCGTAGCGCGAGCTGTTCGTCGAAGAATCGTAGCGCCTCCAGAACGAAGGAAAGGAGAGGTGGATGAGAATCAGGAGTAGCAGTCCGCACTTCGGAAGGGTTCCCGCGTCGCCACGCAGGCGCCAGAATATGTGCCTGCACCGGTGGAACTCCGACAGCACCAGGCTGGACCGCAGCATCAGGGTCCTGTCTACCTACTCCGGCCAAGTCGCTCGAGCACTGGCCCTGCTGGTTGCATGTGCCCTGCTGACGGCAGGGGTCACCGCCGCTCAGGACGCCTGTCCTGCCACGCGTTGTTTCATCGACCTCGAAACGGGATTCGTGGCTCCCGGCTGCCAGAGCAAGCAGCTCGCGATCTCGACCTCGCCAACAGATGCTAGCAGCAACGGTTACCTTGAGGCCGTCTTCGAGGTCGACATCGATGGTGGGGGAGCACTGGGCTGCTCGTGCTTGAACGTCGTCGTCGAGTTCGACGGACCGGCAGACGGGTGGGCGCTCAACGTCTGCGACTCGCCCGGCAACAACGGCTACGGCGGTGATGCAGGGCAGACCGACTTCGAAGCAGAGCTTCAGCTTCTGAACGGCGAGCTACGAGTCTACGGTGCGTACTTCGCCGAGGAGGATCCATACGGCACGGTGGAGCGGATCTGGACCCAGAAGACGAGTGCAGGATCGGGTGCGCTCCGGTTTCAAGTGTGCGACCAGCGGGTGAGCTGGGGGAATCCGGAAGGCCACCTCGAGTCCGGCCAGGTACTCAAGCGCCTATTCTACGTGCCGGATCCCAATGCGTCCGGGGATGCAGACCTCTTCGTCGGACTCAATCGTGTCTGTGCGTCGAGCGCGGACCGGAACACCGGCACAGTGCGTCGGGCGGTCCTGACGTTCGAGTAGGGGTGAGCGTCGCTGCGGTCAGGTGCGGGCCGCCGCCGCTGGCGGACTGCCCCGGCGGCCTTCGAGGCGGTCCACGCGGAGGAGGCCGCGTGACCGGCTGGCCTGTGTGTAGCGCGACGCCCCAGAATTGAGCTAAAGCGACACCCAGTGTTACGGCCCCTTCTCGGGGTCGTGGCCGTGCCAGGATCCTCGGATCGCCGGGGGGTCCAGCATGGCAGCCAAGCTCAGTTTGGAGGCAAGGATGACGATTCCGGAGGGGTCATCCGGGAATTGTGTGGGCAACGCCGCGGGGATAGAGGTCGAGTCCTCCGAGGTGGAAGTAGATGGCGGTCCGGAAGCGGTCTCGGTTGCGGAATCCCCGAGCGGCGCGCTTGAGCCCCTGGATGACGGTGTTGATGCCTTCGAGTCGAGCGTTGGTGGCTCCGGCAACGATGGCGTTGAGGACTCCCTG
>CAJQNK010000088.1 GCA_905479655.1 uncultured bacterium
CGCCTGACCTTCTCACCAAGTCTCTACTGCGAAGCCGTATGTGCCTGAATCTGCGGCGTTACGCTCCCGTCGGCCTCCTCGACGTACCGACAGTACGCCTGCGTCGGCCTCGGTCGCAAGCCTTGCGTCTTCAGGCACCTACGACCTCTCGCGACGACACCCGGTGAGAAGGTCAGGCTAGCCGCTCAACCCCCCCCCGTCTCCCGGGCCAGAAGCACACGCGCGTCGTCGACGATCCGCGCCTCCTCGACTGGGTACCGGGGCCGCGGCTCGGAGTCCGCGAGCCGCCTGAGAATCTCCAGGGCGTCCTGGCGCCGCGACTTCTCGTGGTCGAGGATCGCCTCGGCCAGGAACATGTGGTTCAGCATGTTCTCGGGCGCGATCTCCACGGCCTTCTCGAGCGACGCGATCGCGGTCTCCCGGTCCACCCAGCCGGTGAAGAAGGGTAGCTTCGGCGACTCGGAGTGGAGCCGACCCTGGACCCGCAGACCGCCCGCCTCCTCGTACCGCGGGTCGACGGCGATGACCAGGCCCGAGTAGTCGCGGATGATCCCGGCGACGCCCTTGCGAGCGGCCGCGATCTTGCCCTCGAGCTCGGCCCAGGCGCCCCAGTGGACGGCGGCCCAGAAGACGACCTCCTTGCCGCCGGCGATCGCCGCCAGGCGGGCCGCGGTCGGCTCCGGAGCCAGGTCGCGCAGCTTGCCGCCCAGCGTGGTCTCGACCGCCTCGATCCCCTCCTCCGCCAGGTCGCGCGCGCGGCGATGGACCTCGAGCCTCCCCTCCTCGTCGTTCCTCGGGAGACCGTACTCGCCGAGAAAGTAGAGGGCGCGGAGAAGCCGCCAGCGCACTTCGAGGCTCTCGGGGGTCGCCTGCAGGGCGGCCTCGGCGGCCGCGACCGCGGCGTCGGCGGCCCGTCGGTCGCCCTGGCCCCCGCGGCCGCCTTCGCTCCGCGCGACCCAGGCCTCGTCGGCCGGGTGGAGGAGATCGACGGGAGACTGGGCCACCAGGGGGGTGGCCGCCAGGGAGACCGCGAGGAGGAGGGATGAGAGGATCGGTCGCATGGCTGGACTTATAGCACCGCCGCCGGGCGCAGCGTCGCCCGGGTGGCCGCGCGAACCGTCGTTTCGCCGTCTTGCGGCAAGATCGCCGGGGCTGTTATGTTTGCGCGTTATACCCGCCGGGCTGGCCTAACGGTTGGCCTCAGGGGTCGACCCGGTGGGTTGAACCCGCCGGGGTTGGCGCTCCGTAGACAAGCTCGTATGCCGCGCTCGGGCGAGGCGGAGTAGCGAGCGGCGGCGGGTTCGCGAGGAGGTCGGGAGTGGAGATGAGCTCAGCTTTCAGCGTCAGGCGGAGGCGGGTCCGGGAGGACCTGCCCGGGATGGATCGCGCCATCCGGGATGCCCGCTGCTATCTCCTGGCCATCCAGCGGGAAGACGGGCACTGGCGGGGGGAGCTCGAAGGCGACTCGATCCTGGAGTCCGAGTACGTGCTCACCCAGCTGACCCTGGGCCAGGGAGACTGCCCCAGGGTGCGCAAGGCGGCGGAGCAGCTGCGGCGTACGCAGCGGCCCGACGGCGGCTGGTCGCTCTATCCCGGAGGGGCGCCTGACGTGAGCGCCTCCGTCAAGGCCTACTTCGTGCTCAAGCTGATGGGCGACGATCCCGCGTCCGAGCCGATGGCGAGGGCCCGGGAGACGATCCTGCGTCTCGGCGGGATCGACGCCTGCAACTCCTTCACCCGCATCTACCTCGCCATCTTCGGCCAGTACCCGTGGGCCGACTGTCCGGCGGTGCCGCCCGAGCTGGCGCTCCTGCCCCGCTGGTCGCCCTTCGGTCTCGCGGCGATGTCGTCGTGGACGCGCGCCATCGTCGTGCCGCTCTCCATCGTCTGGGCCCACAAGCCCGTCGTGGAGCTCCCCGCGGAGCTCGCGATCCCCGAGCTCCGGGTCCTGGGCGCCGAGCCCGTCTCGCCGGTCGACGCCGCGCCGGGTTGGGAGCGGGTGTTTCGTTTCGGGGACGGCCTGCTCAAGAGGCTCGAGGCCGCCCGGCTGCGGCCGCTTCGCCGCCTGGCCCTGCGCCGCGCGGAGCGGTGGATCGTGCGGCGACTGCGCCGGAGCGACGGCCTGGCGGCGATCTTCCCGCCCATCGTCAACACCATCCTGGCCTTCCGCGCCATGGGCCACGGTCCGGACCATCCCTTGGTGGAGAGCCAGCTGGCCGAGCTCGAGCGACTCGTGATCGAGGAGGAGGAGACCCTCCGGGTCGAGCCCTGCTTCTCGCCGGTCTGGGATACGGCTCTCAGCCTCAACGCCCTGTTGGAGTCCGGCACCGCGGCGGACGACCCTGCGATCCTCCGGGGCGCCCGATGGCTGCTGGACCGCGAGGTCAGGGAGGCGGGGGACTGGAGCCGCGGCGCCCCCGGGGTCGCCCCCGGCGGTTGGTACTTCGAGTACGCCAACGAGTTCTACCCGGACTGCGACGACACGGCCGAAGTGCTGACGGCCCTCGCGAAGGTCCGTTTCCCGGACGCCGGAGAGGAGCGCAGGCGCCGGGAGGCGACCCGCCGGGGCCTCGCCTGGCTGCTGGCGATGCAGAGCCGCAACGGCGGCTGGGCGTCGTTCGACAAGAACTGCGACTTCGAGTTCCTGACCCATATCCCGTTCGCCGACCACAACGCCATGATCGACCCGCCGACGGCCGACATCACGGCGCGCGTGCTGGAGACCCTGGCGGTCTACGGGTTCGAGCCCTCGTTCCCGGCCGTCGAGCGCGCCCTGCGCTTCCTGCTCCGGGAGCAGGAGCAGGACGGGGCCTGGTACGGCCGCTGGGGCTGCAACTATCTCTACGGCACCTGGCTGGCGCTCCACGGCCTGCGCTCCATCGGGCTCGAGCCGGAAGGCTCGGAGTGGGCCGGGCGCGGGGCCGCCTTCCTGCATTCCTGTCAGAACCTGGACGGCGGCTGGGGCGAGCTGCCGGACTCCTACGACGAGCCGTCCCGTCGTGGCCGCGGACCCAGCACCGCTGCGCAGACGGCCTGGGCGCTCCTGGGCCTGCTCGCCGCCGGCCAGCCGCTCACCGACGCCGTCCGCCGCGGCCTGACCTTCCTGGCCGACCGGCAGGAGCCCGACGGCTCCTGGGTCGACGAGCACTGGACCGGCACCGGCTTCCCACGGGTCTTCTACCTGCGATACCACCTGTACGCGACCTACTTCCCGCTCCTCGCCCTCGGCGCCTGGCGCCGCGCGGCGGACGACCCGGGCGGACGGGTGGCCTGAAGGGCGACCATGCGATTTCCGCTCCACATCACGACCGACATGATCGGGCACCAGGTGCGCCAGGGCCTCAAGGGTCGTCGGCGCTACCCGTTCGTGCTCATGCTCGAGCCTCTCTACACCTGCAACCTGGCCTGCCTCGGTTGCGCCAAGGAGCGACACACGGGGAAGCTGAAGGACCGGCTGGCGCTCGAGACCTGCCTGCAGGCCGTGGACGACTGCGGCGCGCCCGCCGTGTCGCTCTGCGGCGGGGAGCCCACGATCTACCCGGAGCTCGCGGAGCTGGTCGCGGGGATCATCGCGCGTCGGCGCCACGTCTACCTGTGCACGAACGCCCTCCTGCTCGACGAGCGGGTGTTCGGCGTCGTGCCGCCCCAGAAGCGCCTGACGATCAACGTCCACCTCGACGGCATGCGCGAGACCCACGACCACGTCTGCGCCCGCGAGGGCGTCTTCGACCAGGCGATCGAGATGATCCGCCAGGCCAAGGCGCTGGGCTACCACGTCATGACCAACACCACCGTCTTCAAGGAGACGGAGATCGACGAGGTGGAGGAGCTGTGCGAGCTGTCGCGGGGGCTGGGGGTCGACGGGATGCTGATCTCCCCCGGCTACCAGTACGAGTCGGTGGAGACGGACATGTTCCTGGCGCGCCGGGACATCGAGGAGAAGTTCAAGCGCGTCCTGGAGATCTCCAAGCGCTACCGCCTCGCCTCGACCCCCATGTTCCTCGAGTTCGCCGCCGGTCTGCGCGAGTACAAGTGCTCGCCCTGGAGTACCGTGACGTTCACGCCGAGGGGCTGGAAGGGACCCTGCTACCTGATCGGCAAGAGCTACACCTGGGACTGGGAGGAGTTCTGGAACCAGACGGACTGGGAGTACTGGGAGTCGCGGGAGGACCGGCTGTGCCAGAACTGCGCCATGCACTCGGGCTTCGAGGCCTCGGTCGTGCGCGAGCTGCCGCGCAACCCCGGCGACCTGATGCGGCTGGTGGCCTGGAACTTCGCGGGGTGACCGCCCGGGCTGCCGTCCGTGGCTGCGGCCGCCTGCCGTCGCCATGACCGTCTTCCTCACGGGGGCCAGCGGCTTCATTGGCGGCCACGTCCTCACCCGTCTCCTGGCCCGCGGGCGGGACGAGGTGAGATGCCTCGTCCGCCCGGGGAGCGACCGGCGCAACTTCGCGCGGGCCGAGCGCGACGGACGGCCCGTCGAGCTGGTCGAGGGCGACCTGCGGGAACCCGAGGGGCTGCGTCGAGGTCTCCGCGGGTGCCGACTCGTCCTCCACTGCGCGGCGGACTACCGCCTCTGGTCCCGCGACCCGCGCGAGCTCTACGGGAGCAACGTCGAGGGCACGCGCAACGTGCTGCGAGCGGCGGCGGACGAGGGGGTCGAGAGGGTGGTCTACACGAGCTCGGTCGGGGCCCTGGGACTCGAGCCGGACGGCCGCCCCGCCACCGAGGAGACGCCCGTCGCGCTCGCCGACATGGTCGGGCACTACAAGCGCAGCAAGTACCTGGCCGAGCGGGTGGTGGACGAGTGGGTCGCCCGGGGGCTGCCCGTGGTGGTCGTCAACCCCTCCGCCCCCGTGGGCGAGCGCGACCTGAAGCCCACCGCCACGGGTCGGATCGTGCTCGACTTCCTCCGTCGCCGGGTGCCCGCCTTCGTCGACACGGCCCTCAACCTGGTCGACGTCCGGGACGTTGCGGAGGGACACCTGCTGGCGGCCGAGCGCGGGCAGGTCGGGCGGCGCTACATCCTGGGCCACCGCAACATGAGCCTGGAGGAGATCTACGGGACCCTGGCCGATCTCACCGGCCTGCCGGCCCCGCCCTGGCGGGTGCCCCACTGGCTGCCGCTGGCGTACGCGGCGGTGGCGACGGCCTGCGGCTCGGTCCTGGGCCGGGAGCCTGCCGTGCCCCTCGAGGCCGTCCGCCTGGCCCGCCACCGCATGGTCTTCGACCCCTCGCGGGCGATCGCGGAGCTGGGTCTGCCCCAGACCCCCGTCGAGGAGGCGCTCGATCGCGCCGTCGCCTGGTTCCGGCAGGATCGGCTCCGCGAGGTGGGGCCGGGTCTCGGATGAGTGGCGCGGACCGGGACCCGGACGTCACGGCGGCGGTCTCGCCACTGGGCGAGGAGATGGCCGCCCTGGCCCGCAGGGCGGGGGTCCGAGGTCCGATCCGGGGTCGGCCCTGGATCGCCTGGGGTGAGCTCGCGGGCCGCCGCGTGCTGCTGGCGGTGACCGGAGAGGGTGCGCGCCTCGCGGCGGCCGGGCTCGAGGCGGCGCTGACCGCCCACACCGTCGCCCGTGTCGTGACGTTCGGAGTGGCGGGGGGGCTCTCGCCGGAGCTGGCGGTCGGTTCCCTGGTGGCTTCCCGGGAGATCGTGGAGGCTGGGGAGACCTGGTCGGCGACCGACCCGGAGAGCCTCCGCCTCGCGGTCGCCGCGGGGGCGAGCGCCGGGGTCGTGGCGGGCGCCCAGCGGGTCCTGGCGACGCCCGGGGAGAAGCGCCGGGCCTGGGAGGCCCTGGGCCGCCCGTCCGTCGCGGTCGTCGACCTGGAGTCGGCGGCCTTCGCCCGGGTCGCGGCCCGTCTCGGCGTGCCCCACCTGGCCCTGCGAGCGGTGTCCGATGCCGCGGACGAGGCCCTGCCCCTGCCCATCGAACGGTTTCGGGGCGAGGACGGCGCGACGCGCCGGGCGGCCATGCTCTCGTGGGCCCTGGCTCGGCCCAGGGCGTGGGTGGCCCTGGGGCGTCTCGCGCGTCGCGCCGCCCGCTGCGGACGCGGCCTGGCGGAGACGATCGCGCGGATGGAGGGCGCTCGCTCCGGGGAGCGACGATGAGCGGCGGCCCGGCCCTCCGGCGACTCCTGGCCGTCGCGGCCCTGACCACCCTCGGCGTCGCCGCGGCCGCGGCCGCTGACGCCCCGGCCGTCACACCGGCCCGCACCCTGTTCGTGGTCCTGGACTGCGTCCCCCACGG
>CAJQNK010000089.1 GCA_905479655.1 uncultured bacterium
GATCTCCTGCCGCCGGGCGGCCAGGGCCAGGAAGCAGGAGAAGCCGGCCGCGGCGGAGCCCAGGAGACCCGCGGACAGGTAGACCGCGAGGAAGCCCAGGAGCCCGGTGGCCGGGCGGGCCCCGAGCAGGTAGGAGACCCCCAGGATGACCGTGGCCTGGAGCATCACCTGGGTGGACGCCATGGCCATGCGGGCCGCGATCACCGCCCCTCGTCGCACGGGCGTGGCCAGCAGGCGGTCGAGGACGCCCGAGTCCATGTCGCTCAGCATCCCCATGCCGGAGAAGGCCGCGCCGAACAGGGCGGTCATCACGGCGACCCCCGGGGCCAGGAACTGGGAGTAGCTCCCGCCCTCGAAGCCGGGGAGCTCCACCACCCGGCGGAACAGCTGACCGAAGACGAGAAGCCAGAAGAGCGGCTGGACGATGGACATCACCAGAAAGATGGGCATCCGCAGACTGGCTCGGAAGAGCCGTCCGAGCAGGATCCACGAGTCGACGGCGAGGGCCTTCACGATCTCCTCCTCACGATCCCCACGGGCTTCTCCTCCTGGCGGGTCCGGCTCCCGCGGCGGCTTCGCTCTCCTCGCTCCAGGCGTGGCCCGTCGCGTGCAGGTAGACGTCGTCCAGCGACGGCCTCGAGAGGGCGATCTGCGCGACGGCGAGGCCCGCGCCTTCGAGGGTCGAGACCACGGTCGGGATCCGTCGGGCGCCGCCCTCGGCTTGCGCGAAGATCCGGCCGCCGTCGGCCATCACCTCGTGCAGGCCGTCGAGGCCCTCGAGCAGCCCCAGGGCCTCCGCGGCACGCCCCGGCTCCTCGAGCTCCACCGTGACCTGGTCGCCCCGGAGCTCGGCCTTGAGGCGTTCGGGCTCGCCCTCGGCCACGATGCGGCCGCGGTCGACGATCGCGACCCGCCCCGCGAGCTCGTCGGCCTCCTCCAGGTAGTGGGTCGTCAGCAGGATGGTCAGGCCCCCGGTGGCCAGTCGTCGGACCTCCCGCCACATGGCCGCGCGGCTCTCCGGGTCGAGTCCGGTCGTGGGCTCGTCGAGAAACAGTACCCGGGGCCGGTGGATCAGGCCCATGGCGACGTCGAGCCGGCGCTTCATCCCGCCGGAGTACGTCTTCACCTTCCGCGCGGCGGCCTCCGCCAGCCCAAAGAGCTCCAGCAGCTCCTCCACCCGCCGAGTGCGCTCGGCCGGCGGCAGCCGGAAGATGCGCGCCTGGAGCTCCAGGTTCTCCCGGCCGGTCGCGAGCAGGTCGACCCCCGACGACTGGGCCACCGAGCCGATGGAACGGCGGACCGCCCCGGCTTCCCGCACCACGTCGTGGCCGGCCACCGAGGCGCTGCCGCCGTCCGGAGTGGAGAGCGTCGTGAGGATGCGCACCGTCGTCGACTTGCCGGCGCCGTTGGGTCCGAGCAACGCGAAGATCTCCCCATCACCGACCGAGAAGGAGATGCCGTCGAGGGCGCGCACGCCACCCGGGTAGGTTTTGGTCAGGTCGTTCACCTGGATCATCGGGGTCTCGGGCCGTGAGTCGTGGGACGTGGTGGGGGACCGGGGCGGAACGCAGGGAGTCGAAGGGCCTCGACGAGTCTAGTGGACTCTGGCGCGCGAAGGGCAAGTGCCTGACGGCCCTCGAGCAACGCGACCCCGGGGTCGATGTCGCGCCGAGGGAGCCCCCGTCCGCGATATGATCTCCGCATGACCCGCAGTCGTCTCGACGAGCTGAAGGCGATGGAGCTGCGTCTGCTCGGCCAACGCACGAAGCTCCTGGCGCGAGAGGAGTCGTTGCTCGGGAAGCTGGAGTGGTCGCCGGAGGAGTCGGCGGAGCTTTCGGCCGAGCGCGACCGGCTGGAGGAGGAGCTGGCGCGGCTCCGCTCCGATCTCGTGCTCCTGGAGCGGGGCAAGGCCTGACAAAACCCGGATGCGAGCCCGGTCGGAGTCGGCGCCCGAGCTGATAGACTGTGCGCCCGCGCCCGAGTTGCTGTGCGGGCCCCTCAGCGCACTCACTCCCAGCCTGGAGCCGCTCCCGAGTCCCCTGCGGATCGACCCACACCCGTCCGCGCGACGGGCGGCGAGCCCGGGCCCAAGAATCGAAGGAGGTCCACCTTGAAGATCCACGAGTATCAGGCCAAGGAGATCCTGCGCGGCTACGGCGTGCGGACTCCCCGGGGCCGCGTCACGGAAGACGCCGCCGAGGCCCGGTCGATCTGTGAGGAGCTGGGCGGCCGCGCGGTGGTCAAGGCCCAGATCCACGCGGGCGGCCGGGGCAAAGGCGGCGGCGTCAAGCTCGCGGGCTCGCCCGCCGAGGCCGAGAAGCTGGCCGGGGAGATCCTGGGGATGCAGCTCGTCACGCCCCAGACCGGCGCCGAGGGCCAGGAGGTGCGCAAGGTGCTGGTGGAGGAGGCGGTCGACATCGCCTCCGAGCTCTACCTGAGCGTGACCCTGGACCGGGCGGTGGGCACGCCCACGATCATGGCCTCCGCCGCGGGCGGCATGGACATCGAGGAGGTGGCCGCCAAGGATCCCGCCGCGATCGTCCGCCAGGCCGTCGACCCCCACCTGGGGCTCCAGGGCTTCCAGGCGCGCACCGTCTCCCGCGGCCTGGGCCTCACCGGCAAGACGGCGCGCCAGGCGGAGAAGCTCCTGGCGTCGCTGGTGAAGGCGTACCTCGAGACCGACGCCTCGCTGGCCGAGATCAACCCGCTTCTGGTGACCGGCGAGGGCGACGTCCTGGCGCTCGACGCCAAGATGAACTTCGACGACAACGTGCTCTTCCGCCACGAGTCGATCCGCGCCATGCGCGACCTCGGCGAGGAGGACCCGCGCGAGGTCGAGGCCTCGAAGTTCGGGCTCAACTACATCAAGCTGGACGGCGAGATCGGCTGCATGGTCAACGGCGCGGGCCTGGCCATGGCCACGATGGACATCATCAAGCTGTACGGCTCGGAGCCGGCCAACTTCCTCGACGTCGGCGGCTCGGCGAGCCAGGACGCGGTGAAGAACGCCTTCCAGATCATCATCTCCGACCCGTCGGTGAAGGCCGTGCTAATCAACATCTTCGGCGGCATCGCCCGCACCGACCGCATCGCGCGCGGCGTCGTGGCCGCGCTGGAGGAGCTGGGCGACGTGACGCTGCCCGTGGTCGTGCGCCTCGAGGGAACCAACGTCGAGGAGGGCCGGCGCATCCTGCGCGAGGCCGACTTCGACTTCATCGTCGCCGAGCAGATGGCGGACGCAGCGAAGAAGGTCGTGGACGCGGCCCGGGGAGGAGCTTGAGATGGCGATCTGGGTGAACCGCGACACGCGACTCGTCGTGCAGGGCATCACCGGCGGCGAGGGCCGTTTCCACGCGCTGGCCTGCCGCGACTACGGCACCGAGGTCGTCGCCGGCGTCACGCCGGGCAAGGGCGGCCAGGACGTCGAGGGCGTTCCGGTGTACGACTCCGTGGCCGAGGCCCGGGAGAAGACCGGCTGCAACGCCTCCATGATCTTCGTGCCGCCGCCGTTCGCTGCGGACGCCATCATGGAGGCCGCCGGGGCCGGCGTCGAGCTGGTGGTCTGCATCACCGAGGGCATCCCGGTGCGCGACATGCTGACGGTGAAGCGCTTCCTACGCGACCATCCCACCCGCCTGATCGGCCCCAACTGCCCGGGCGTCATTTCGCCGGGCACGGCCAAGATCGGCATCATGCCGGGCCACATCCACCAGCAGGGCCGCATCGGCGTGGTCAGCCGCTCCGGCACCCTGACCTACGAGGCGGTCTGGCAGCTCACCAATCTCGGGCTCGGCCAGTCGACCTGCGTCGGCATCGGCGGCGACCCGCTCAACGGCACCAACTTCATCGACTGCCTCACGGCCTTCGCGGCCGACCCGGAGACCGACGGGGTCATCCTGATCGGCGAGATCGGCGGCAGCGCGGAGGAGGAGGCGGCCGCCTGGGTGAAGGCGAACTACGACAAGCCTGTCGTGGGCTTCGTCGCGGGCCGGACGGCCCCTCCCGGCCGCCGCATGGGCCACGCCGGCGCCATCATCGCCGGCGGCAAGGGCACGGCGGCGGAGAAGCGCAAGGCCATGGAGGACGCGGGCATCCACGTCGTCGACTCGCCGGCCGACATCGGCTCCACCATGAAGAGCGCCCTGGGCGGCTAGGCCCGCGAGGCTCAAACCGATGGATGTCACCGAGCTCATCCGGAGACCGAGCGGCGGAGGCTGGCTGGTGCTCCTGGGCGGCGGCGAGTTCAGCTTCGGCGAGACCGCCGAGGCCGACCGGGCCTGGGTCGTGAAGACGGAAGCCGGTCCTATCGGCTTCCTGCCCACGGCCTCGGGCTCCGCCGACTACGGCTCGGAGCTGGCTGAGTACTTCGAGCAGGTCTACCAGCGCGAGCTGGTGACCGTTCCGATCTATCGCGAACGGGACGCGAAGCGCGGCAAGAACCTGCGCCGTCTCGAGGAGTGCGTCGCCGTCTACCTCGGCGGCGGGCTGTCGGACCAGCTCCTGGAGGTCCTCGAGGGCTCGCCGGCGGCCGAGGTCCTTCTCCAGCGTCTCTCCTCCGGCGGCGTCGTGGTGGCCATCGGCGCCGCCGCCCACGCCCTGGGGACGGTCACCCCCGGCCTCGGAGGGCGCGACATCAACCCGGGGCTGGCCTGGCTCCCGGGCGGCGTCGTGGAGACCAACTTCGATCCCGCCCACGACCGTCGCCTGCGCAAGCTCCTGGACACCCCCGGCGTGAGCTGGGGGCTCGGCCTGCCCTCCGGCTCGGCCGTTCTGCTGGGCCCCGAGGGCGCCGTCGAGGTCGTCGGCACGGTCTTCCTGGTCGAGGGCCGCGACGGCGATCTGCAGGTCGTGACCGGCGCCTGAGGCTCCACACCACCCCGAGACCCACTCCACCCACGAACCCCACACGAGACCCACCCACGACCCTCGACGGCCTCGGCCGTCGTATTGGAGATCCCACCCCATGTCGACCCGTACCCTCGCCATCCTGAAGCCCGACAGCGTCGCCGCCGGCAAGGCCGGCGCGATCCTCGCCCACCTCGAGAAGGAGGGCTTCACGGTGCTGGCCCTCAAGCGCCTGCGCCTCTCCCAGTCCCAGGCCCGGGCCTTCTACGAGGTCCACGAGGAGCGTCCGTTCTACGGCAGCCTGGTCGAGTTCATGACCTCGGGCCCCGTGATCCCCGTGGCCCTGGAGCGCGCCGGCGACGACGCCGTGCCCGCTCTGCGCAAGGCCATGGGCGCGACCAACCCCGAAGAGGCCGACGCAGGCACGATCCGCAAGCTGTACGCCACCAACATCGAGCGCAACGCCATCCACGGCTCCGACTCGCCGGAGAACGCCGCCCTCGAGCTGGGCTTCTTCTTCAGCCGCGCGGAGCTGATCGAGGCCTGAGACCTCCCCCGCGTGTCGCCCTGAGCGGAGCCCGGAGGGCGGAGTCGAAGGGCCCCGAACCGACCCGACCGAACCGGGTACCGAGGTGGACGCCACACCTCACCAGATCGGCACCACCGCCCCCCTCACCCCGACCTCCCACCCGCCCCCTCTGCTACCCTCTCCCATGGATCATGACCTACCGAACGCCCCGTCTCACCGCCCTCCGCTACGTCCCCGAGGCCCAGCGCGGGCCGGTGCGGGGGCGCTTCTGCTTCGACTGCGGCAGCCTCTACCCGAAGCTGCGCGCCCGCCACGTCGGCAAGCCGCTCTACGGCAAGGACCACGTCTCCGCCCCGTGCTCCCACGAGGGCCAGGAGTTCGCCTCCGACGCCGACTGGTGGGAGCCGGCCGTCGAGGTGCTGCCGCCGCCGCCGGAGCCCGAGGAGGCCGCGGAGGGCGTCGTCCAGGTCTGAAGCCCGGGAGAGGTCGGGGGCCGCGGATGCACCGGATCGCCACGGACGGGCGCGGGAGGAAGTGAGAGGCTGATTCCTTACCCGTGACGTGATAGCGTCTTCCAGGTAAGGAGGCGATGATGCCCGTCACGACCCTGACATCGAAGGGACAGGTCACGGTTCCGAAGGCCATTCGAGACCGCCTGGGGCTCCGGGAGGGGGACAAGCTGGAGTTCACCCTGGACGCGAAGGGGCGGATCCTGGTGCGCCCCTGGCGCGAGGGTCCCGCCTGGGCGGGGATGCTCCGCGAGTACGGCGGGCAGCGCGTGCGCGTCGAGGAGATGACCGAGGCGGTCCGTCGCCGGGCGGCGGAGAAGGCGCGACGCTCCCGCCGATGATCGCGCTCGACGCCAACGTCGTCGTCCGACTGCTGGTGGAGGACGACGAGCGACAGCTCGGACGGTCCCTGGCGCTGCTCGGCTCCGCTGCGGAGAGGGGCGAGAGCGTCCTCGTCACCGACATCGCGCTCTGCGAGTTGGAGTGGGTCCTCGACAGCGCCTACTCGGTACCCCGGGAACGGATCGTCGCCGCCGTCGGGGCCCTCCTGTCGGATGACCGGTTCGCCTTCGAGGATCGCTCGAGGGCCGCCGAAGCCCTGCGTCTCTATCAGGCCGGTTCGGGCGACCTCTCGGACTACCTCCTGGGGCTGCGCGCCGAAGCCATGGGAGCCCGCACGACCTTCACCTTCGACCGGGCAATGCGCGACGACCCGCGGTTCACTCTCCTGACGGGCTGATCCGGTCCCGGCGGCGGCCCAGCGCCAGGGCGAAGCGGCCGACGAGGGCGGGATCCTCCTCGTACCAGGCGTCGAGCGTGAGCCCCGCCCCCTCGAACATCGCAGCCACGGAGGCGCGGTCGAACTTGCTCGAGATCTCGGTGAGGATCCCGCGGCCGGCGGGCAGCTCGAGCACGAGGTCCAGCTCCTCGATCGTCACCCGCTGGTCCGAGCGCGGCACGAGCCACATCTCGATCCGTCGCTCCACCGGCTCGAAGACCGCCCGGTGCTCGAAGGCGTCGAGCTCGAAGTCCGCCCGGAAGACCCGGTTCATCACTCCGAGGATGTTGCGGTTGAACTCGGCGGTGATCCCGGCCTCGTCGTTGTAGGCCGCGTGCAGCACCTCCGCGGGCTTGACCAGGTCGACCCCCAGGAGGAAGCGGTCCTCGGGCCCCATCTGCTCCGCGATGTGGGAGAGGAACTCGACCCGCTCCTCCGGGCCGAAGTTGCCGATGGTCGAGCCGAGGAAGGCCACCAGCCGACGCTCGCCCTCGGCCGGCAGCTCCGGCAGATGCTCGACGAAGTCGCCCACGATGCCGAAGACCTCGAGCCGGGGGTAGCGCCCGGTCAGCTCCTCCGCGACGTGGCGCACCATGCTCTGGGCCACGTCGACCGGCACGTAGCACCGGAGCCGGCCCGCGGCCTCCATCGCGTCCAGCAGGATCGGGGTCTTGGTGGCCGCCCCGGCCCCGAGCTCGACCAGGGTCGTCGCCCGGGTCGTCTCCACGATCTCTGCGGCCCGGGCCTCGAGCAGCCCGCGTTCCGCCCGCGTTGGGTAGTACTCGGGGAGGCGCGTGATCTCCTCGAACAGCACCGAGCCCGTGTGGTCGTAGAAGTACTTCGACGGGATCCGCGGCGGATCGCCCAGGAGCGCGGCCCGCAGCTCGTCGCGCTCCGAGTGGTCGTCGCCCGGCTCGCGGCGGACGTCGATCGAGAGGCGGCTCGACGGGTCGCCGGTCCTGGGGGTGGAGTGCGGACGTTCGGGAGTCACGGCGGGAGTGCGGAGTCTCGGGGGCCTCGGCCGTCGAGTGTGACATACCGAGGGGGCTCGTCGGGACCGATTCGGCCGGCTCTCGGCTACCGCCGCGCCGCCAGCCTCCCCTCCATCCACCCCAACCCCGCATCCACCAGCACCGCCAACCCGGCCGCCGGCAGCGCGCCCGACAGGATCCGCCGGCTGTCGGCGAGTTGCAGGCCCGTGACGATGGGCTCGCCCAGGCCGCCGGCGCCGATGAAGGCGGCGAGCGTGGCGGTGCCGACGGTGGGGACGGCGGAGGTGCGGACGCCGCCAGGATCACCGGGGCGGCGAGGGGCAGGCGCACGCGGGTGAGGACCTGGGTCGGGGTCATGCCCAGGGCGGTGGCGGCGGGGCTCCGGCCCCGGCGCCGCCTCCGTCCGGCGGCGGCTCGCCGAGCACGCTGGCGAGGCCGGTGCCGGTGTACTCGGGATAGAGGTCGATGGCGCCCGTGCGCAGGGCCTCGAAGCACACCTGGGTCCCGGCGAGGCCGAGCCGCCGCTCGACGGCGAGGTCCGTGCGGGCCTCGAGGAGCTGGGCGAACATCTCGCCCAGCAACCGGCTCTCGGCGAAGTTCTTGGAGCCCACGGCGACCTGGCCGGTGGAGGGGGAGGCGAGGACGAGGGTCAGGAGGACGGCGGTCGGCGCCCACCGTCAGGTCCACGCCGTCGAGGGCGAGGACGCCGCCGGGCCAGCGCTTGACCACGCCCCGGGCCTCGAGCGCGGGGGCCGCTCCGGTCGGGCCGAGGGGGTCCGTCACCCGTCTCCGTCGGCGGCCGGAAGGGACGCGGTCCTCGCGGCGGCCCCCTCGGCCAGCGGCAGCCGCAGCGCGACGGCCTCCCGGTGGGTCCGGAGGACGAGGAGGTCGCCGGCCAGGGCGGGCGGGTTCCAGGTCTTGCCGTCGAAGACCGGGAAGCTCCCCAGCTCGCGCAGCCCCTCGGGGTCGGGCTCGATCAGGACGATCTCCCCCTTCTCCGTCTGCACCAGCAGCAGGTCGCCCACCAGCAGGAGCTGGCCGTGGCCGTAGCGTCCGCGCTTCCAGCGTCGATCTCCCGTCGCCAGGTCCAGGCACACCAGGACGCCGTCGTCGAGGCCGTAGACGGCCCCCTCGTGTTCCACGTAGTTGGCGAACTTCGACTTCAGACGGGGGCTCCTCCAGATCGTCTCGGCCACCAGCCCGTCGCCGCCCACTTCTCCCGGACCCGATCCAGGGCCGATCCGGTACAGCTTGGCGCCGATGCCGTAGCCCGCGGAGACCAGGAGGCGGTCGTCGCCCAGGACCAGCGGCTGGGCGACGTTGGGCTGGGTGTTGGGCCACGGGGTCGTCCACAGGACGCCGCCGCCCTCCGGGTCGTAGCCGGCCACCTGGTTGCGGGAGAGGAGGACGACCTGCCGCCGCCCCGCCAGCGTCGTGAGCAGCGGCGAGGAGTAGCTCGATTCGTCGTCGCCGGCCTGCCACCGGAGCTCGCCGTCCTCCGCGTCGTAGGCGACCAGCGTGGGGCCTACGGAGCCGCCCGGCGAGACGAGGACGAGGCCGTCCGTCACGAGGGGCGAGATCGCCTTGCCCCAGTCCCCGATGGAGCCGTCGTGCTCGGCCACGGTGTCGTGGCGCCACAGCTCGCGTCCGGTGGCGAGGTCGAGGGCGTTGAGGATGCCCGTGGCTCCGACGGTGTAGACGGTCTCGCCCACGATCGTCGGCACGGTCCTGGGGCCCACCCCTCCCACGGTGTTGTCGTAGAGAGCCTCGTCGGAGTGGCTCCAGCGGGGCTCGCCGGTCGCCAGGTCGTAGGCGACGACGCGCTCCTCGTCACCGTGTTGCTCGAGGGTCACGGCGAGGCCCCGGGCCACGGCGAAGCCGGCCCATCCCTCGCCCACGGGGCGGCGCCAGATCTCCACCGGAGGCTGGGCGTGCCAGTCGCGCGCCAGCTCCGGGCCGCGCAGCGTACCGTCGCGCCGCGACCCGAGGAACTGGGGAAAGGAGGGCGTGCCTGCTGGCGCCAGGACCGCCCGGCCCACGCCGACCTCGTCGCCGGCCTCGCTCTCCGACCAGCGCCAGGCCAGGATCGGGATCAGGTCGCCCGTCACACCGCGGACCTCGAGGGTGGCCCTCAGCCCGACAACCAGCGCCAGCCCCGCGGCGAGGAGCGCGAGCCGGAGGCGCCACGGCAGCCGCGAGGCGAAGAGCAGCCACAGCGCGAACAGGAGCCCCGAGACCAGGACGACCTTGAGCGTCTGCACGACCTGGCGCTGACGCAGGTCGAAGTTGCCGAAGACCCACACGTAGAGCAGACCCGCGACAGCCGCGAGGAGGATCAGGGCGGCGGGCCACCAACGGATCCGCCGCCAGCCGGAAGCACCGCTGGGGGACATGGGCGGTATGTTAGAGGGCCACGGCCGGATTGCCAAAGGAGTCGTCGACGATGAGAGGAGCTGCGGGTTCTCCGGACTCTTCGTTGGGAATCCTCCCCGATTCACCGAATCGAGTGCGGATTCCCGCCTCGATTCCGAAGAAGATTGCGCGCTCTCGCACGCGCCCGACTTCCACCGCGGGCTGCTAGGGGAAGAACCAGAGCTTGACGGCGAAGATCACGATCGTCACCGTCACCACCGCCCGCAACCACGCGTGGCCCTTGAGGATCGTCAGCCGGGCCCCGGCCCAGCCGCCCAAGAGGCTGCCCGCACCGAGCACGAGTCCCGGAAGCAGGACGACCTTGCCGCCGACGGCGAAGATGGCCAGCGGCAGGATGGTGAAGCACAGGACCGTCGCCACCTTGAGCGCGTTGCCCCGCACCAGGTCGAGCCCGGCGGCGGTTGTGCCGGCCAGGAGCAGGAAGCCGACCCCGGCCTGGATGAAGCCGCCGTAGATCCCGATGGCGAAGAAGATCGCGGCCAGGGCCGGACGCGGCAGAGCGTCGACTCCGGTCCGGGTGCGCGGACGCCACAGGCTCGCCAGGGTGACGACGACCATCAGGATCGCCAGCGTCCGGCGGAAGTCGTCGTCGGCCACGCGGAGCGCCAGCCATGCCCCGGCCACGGCGCCCGCCGAGGCGGGCAGCGCCGACCAGGTCAGGTCGGCGAACGACAGGACACCGTGGCGCCGGAAGGTGGGCACCGCCGAGAGATTCTGCATCAGGATCGACAGGCGGTTGGTGCCGTTGGCCACCCCGGCCGGCAGCCCGTAGAAGATGAGGACGGGGAGCGTGAGGAAGGAGCCGCCGCCCGCGAGCACGTTGATCGTGCCGGAGACGAGCCCGGCGACGAAGAGAGCGGCGAGAGGGAGGAGAGACTCCATGGCGGAAGCTCGTGGCGCAGTCCGACTCGTTCAGCGGGCGGAAGCGGCGATCTCCCGGAGGGCGGCGACGAGTCGGTCGACCTCGTCGGGGTCGTTGTAGAGGGAGAATCCCGTGCGGACCAGGCCGCCCCGGTCCGCCAGCCCCAGCACCTCGACGGCTCGAGCGGCGTAGAAGTGGCCGTCCCAAACCTGGAGGCCCGACTCGCCCAGGCGCTCGGCCACGTCACCGGAGTCGACCCCTTCGACCGTGATGGAGACGGTGGGTGCGCGGCGCTCCGTTCTCGCCACCGGCGGCCCCCAGATCCGGACCCCGGGTAGCTCACGGAGCCCGGCTTCGTAGCGCCGCGCCAGGGAGTGCTCCCACTGGGCGATCGAGCTCATCGCGTCGACGCTCCGCGAGCGCAGGTCGTCTCCCTCGCCCCACGAGGCGAGGTAGTCGATGGCGGCCCCGACGCCGGCCAGGGCCGCGTGGTTGAGGGTCCCGGTCTCGATGCGGTAGGGCGCTTCCTGGTCCTGGGTCGACAGGCGCTCGGGTTCGAGTTGGTCGAGCAGGCCGTCGCGGGCGCACAGGATGCCGACGTGGGGACCGTAGAACTTGTAGGCCGAGCAGAGCAGGAAGTCGGCGTCGAGACGCTCCCCGTCGATCGGGAAGTGGGGGGCGTAGTGAACGGCGTCCACCACGAGCTGGGCGCCCACCGCGGAGGCCAGACGGCGGGCGTGCTCGACGTCGTTCACGGTCCCCAGGGCATTGGAGGCCCAGCCGATGGCGACCAGGCGGGTCCGGGCGCCGATTTTGGCCTCGAGATCGTCGCGGTCGAGCACCCCCTCCGGGGTCAGGGCGACCTCTCGGATCCGGGCGCCGCGCTCCCCCAGGGCGGCCCACGGCCCGCGGTTGGCCTCGTGGTCGAGCTGGGTGATCACCACCTCGTCGCCCGGTCGGATCTCGCGGGCCAGCGCCCGGGAGAGCGAGTAGGCCAGTGTCGTCATGTTCTGGCCGAAGGAGATCCGACGCCACGAGTCGACGCCGAGGAAGGCCGCGACCTTCCTGCGGACCTCGAGCATCCGGCGGTCGGACTCGCGGCTGGTGGCGAATCGTCCGTGGGTGTTGGCGTTCGCTTGCTCGTAGTAGTCGTTCATCGCGTCCAGGACGCTGCGGGGCACCTGGGTGCCGGCCGGGCCGTCGAGATAGGCGAGGGGAGGGTCGCCGGTCGGGCGGCTCAGCGCCGGGAAGTCCTGGCGGGCACGACGGGACTCTGCGTGGGAAAAGGGCAAGACGACGCCTCCTTGTCAGCTCCGCCTCCGTGCATCGGAGGTGATGACCGGGAGCAGCCTATCGGGATCGCGCTCCGATGGCGGCTCGCCGCCTCCCGCGACACCAGACCCGCGTTTCCGAACTTCGACTCCCGTCCGCTCGCGATGCATCTCGACCGCCGGTGTTGCGCTCGTCCGACAGAGCGCCGCGTCGCCCGCGTTCCGGCACCGTGGCAGTCGAGCGCCTCACTGCTATTCTCCAACGGTCCTCTCCTACCATGAACGGAACCCGTCGCCAGCGCTGGCTCCTGGGATGGAACCTCCAGAGCGTCTGAACCTCCGGTAGCCCCATGACTTTTCGACCCCCCCCCACACGCCCGCCGGTCGGATGCGCCCGATGAAGGAGAGGGATCCCTACGAGGACGTTCGCCGGGCCCTCGAAAAGATCATCCGACGCCTCCCGCTCGCCCGTTTCCACCTGCAGAACGATCGGGACGACATCGTCAACGAGGCCACGACCAAGGCGTGGACCTATCTGGGGTCGAGAATTGAGGAGGGCGGGTTCATCCCCGCGTCTTATCTCGGTAACACCGCCGCCTCGGTCTTCTGGGATCGGGTCCGACGGGAGTACAGGCGGAGACACGACGTGAGCCTCGACGATCTGGAAAGCTACTGGGACGATGGCGACCGGGAGGGCGGTGGCGCCCTGGCGAAGGACCGGGTCCATCTGTCCGACCCCACGCTCCCGGACCCGGAACGCGCGACTCTCTCGGCGGAGGTCCGCCGCGCTTTCGTCGACTGCCTGGAGTGCCTCCTCCCCGATCGGAGTCGCGCCCTGGTGCTCAGCCTCCTGGGGCACCCCATCAAGGAGGCGGCCGCGATCCTCGGCTTCGATTACAAGAAGACGGACAACCTGATCGCACGGGGTAGAGCGGACATACGGGTGTGCCTGGAACGGAAGGGGCTGGGACGATGACAGGTAACGACGATCTCCGAACTCTCTTCGACGCTCGTGAGCCAGCCGACACCGCGGACGCCTGCCCGACG
>CAJQNK010000090.1 GCA_905479655.1 uncultured bacterium
CCCATGGGACCCTCTACACCGAAGACTCCGATGGATTCGTCGCCTCCTCCACCGCTCCGATTGCTTCCGGCTGGAGCGACCAGTTGCCGGGTGGGATTCGCACCCACTGAAAGTCGCCGGCTTTACACGGCGTACTGAGAACGTCAGGCTAGTGCCAGTCCGCCGCGCCCCGAACCGCCCCTACGAGGTAGATCGAGCCCGTCACGACCAAGAGGTCCGGTCGACGCCCCAGAGCGCTCTCGAGGGCCACGGCCGGCTCCTCGACCACGCTCACCCGTGTGGCGGGCGGCAGAAGCGGGAGGAGGGAGCGCGGGGAGCGACCCCGGCTGCCGGCGGGTCGCGTCAGGGTGACATGGACGGCCCGAGACGCCAAGGCCGGGAGCATGCGCTCCACCTCCTTGTCGTCCAGGACACCGAAGAGGAGCTCGAAGTGCAGACGCCGGCCGTCGAGCTCGTCGACGAGAGCCGCGACCGCAGCCGGGTTGTGGGCGGCGTCGAGCAGGATGCTCCCGCTGGGCGTCGTACGGATCTCGAACCGCCCGGGCCACCGAACCCTCCGCACGCCCCGACGGATCGCTTCGGCGTCGACCCGATCCCAGCCGGTCCCGGCCATCAGCTCCGCGGCCCGGACCGCCAGGGCGGCGTTTCGTACCTGGTGCTCCCCGACGAGCGGCAACGTCAGACGGTGAAGCCGCCGCGGCGTCACCACGGCCAGCTCCACGGCGGCGCCGAGCGTCTGCGGTCGCCAGCTCGCGCATCGCACCTCGTCCTCGAGAAACCGGAGGCGGGCACCCACCCTGGCCGCCTCGACGGTCAGGGCCCGCCGCACCTCGGCTCGGCAAGCGGCCGACAACGAGGGCCGCCCCCCCCGGAGGATGCCCGCTTTCTCCCGGGCGATGGAGGTGAGCGAGTCACCGAGCTGCTGGCGATGCTCCACCGAAAGGTCCGTGATCAACGAGAGGATGGGCTCCACCACGTTCGTGGCATCGAGGCGGCCTCCCAGCCCGACCTCCAACACCGCCACGTCCATGGCCTCCTCGGCGAGGATCAGGAAGGCCGCGGCGGTCATCGCCTCGAAGTAGGTCGGCGGGCCACCCAGGCGGCTCTCGGCCGCCCCGACGACCCGGACGAGAGCCCGGCCGAGGGTCCCGCTCCCGACATCGCGGTCCCCTAGTCGGATCCTCTCCTCGGGACGCTCCAGGTGCGGGGATGTGTAGAGACCGACGCGGTATCCGGCTTCACCGAGGATCGAGGCGAGCAACGCCGCGGTGGAGCCCTTGCCGTTGGTGCCCGCGACGAGGACGGCCGGTGTCGCCACGTGAGGATCGCCGAGCGCGCTCAGCAGGCGGCGCATGCGGTCGAGCCCGAGCTTCATCCCGAAGCGCTCGAGACGAGCGAGGATGCGGGTCGGGTCGCCGTCAGCCGGGGGCCCGGTGGGCGTCAACCTGCCAGGTGGCGCAGGCATCGCCCCAGAGTGGCCTTCATCCGGCCGCGGGGCACGACCATGTCCAGGAAGCCGTGCTCGAGGAGGAACTCGCTCCGCTGGAAGCCCTCGGGCAGGCTCTGGCGGATCGTCTGCTCGATCACCCGCGGGCCGGCGAACCCGATGAGCGCACCCGGCTCCGCGATATTGAGGTCGCCCAACATGGCGAAAGAGGCGGTCACGCCCCCGGTGGTGGGATCCGTCAGCACCGAGAGGAAAGGCCTCCCGGCCTCCCGCAGTCGCGCTAGTGCGGCCGAGATCTTGGCCATCTGCATCAGGGAGAGGACCCCTTCCTGCATCCGGGCTCCTCCCGACGCGCTGACGACCACGAGCGATCGCTTCTCCGCGAGGGCGAGCTCCGCGGCCCGGGTGATCTTCTCGCCGACGACGGAACCCATGGAGCCCCCCATGAAGCGATACTCCATGGCGGCGACGACGACCGGCATCGCGTCGAGTTGCCCGCGGACGACGACCACCGCCTCCGGCTCCCCGGTCCGCTCCGCATAGATCCTCAGCCGGTCCTCGTAGGCCTGCGTGTCCACGAACTCCAGCGGGTCGACGGGCTGGACGCCCGCGAAGAGCTCCTCGGCCGGCTCCGCGTCCATGAGCATGGCGATTCGCTCCCGCGCGGTGACACGGAAGTGGTAGCCGCACTCGGGACACATCCTCAGATTCTCGGCCACATCGCGAGAGTAGATCGTCTCCCGGCAACCGTCGCACTTGACCCAGAGCCCCTCCGGAACCGAGCTCGGCCGCGGCTCGTTGCGAACGGGTTTGGGCTGCTTCTTCTTGCGAAACCAGGGCATGGCGTCTCAGGAGCCGCGAGACCGGGGCGGGGCTGTCGAAACCGGCGCCGTGGGACGACCGCGAACTCTTCGTGAACGGCCGAGACGAAGCTCGTCCGCCCGCCCGCCCGGCCAAGGCCGGGGGGGAGGCCTAGGCCTCTCCCGCCTCCTCGCCGGCCTCGTCGTCGGCTTCGAGATCGTTCGGGATCCCGAGCCGGCGACAGGCCGCGTCGTACATCTGGTACGCCGCCTTCTTCGCGTTCTGCAGCTCGGCCAGCCGGTCCTTCACCCGGGCCAGCTCCTCCTCGATCTGCGAATCCAGCTCCGCCACCTCGTGACGGGTCACCGCCAGGGTGTTCTCGTAGAACTGCCGCTGTTCCTCGGTCAGGCTCATGCTTTCCTCCGCTGGCGTCGGTGACCGACGGGCTTCCAGCCTACATCTTGAACGGCACGACCACGCTGGTCCACATCTTGACCTTCACGCCGTCCTTCGTCGCCGGATCCCAGCGAGCTTCCTTCACCGCCTCCAGGACCGCCTCGTTGATCCCGACCTTCTGGCTGATCTGTCGGATGAGCTTCCAGTCGACCGGACGCCCATTTTCGTCCACGAGCACGGAGACCACCACGGTCCCCTGCACGGCGAGCTTGCGGGCCATCGGAGGATACTTGGGTTTATCGAAGCTGACAAGAACCGGCGGAACGACTCCGGCGCCCGGTTCCACCAGGTCTCCCACCTGAACCTCGGGCTCGACGGGCGCCGCTTCGGCAGCGAGCTCTGCAGCCGGCTGCGCGGTCGTCGGCTCCGGCTCGCCCGACACCGGCTCGCCCGACACCGGCGATGCCACCTCCAAACCGGGATCCGCGCCCACGGGCGGGACCTCCGCACCCTGCCCGGCCCCGCCCTGCGGCACCTGGGCCTCGGTCGACACCGGCCCCGGATCCATCGAACCGGCGGCCGGCGTCGGGGTGGCGACCCCCGCGCCGGCGGCCGCGCTACCGGGCTGGAGCGCCGGCTCCCGAGCGTTCGCCGCGGCTCCCCGGGCCGCGTCCGCCGTGTCGGCGGCGGTCGCCTCGGGCCGCGCCCCGGACGCCGCCGCGGGAATCGACTCCCGTCCGCCCTGCCGGACCGGCTCGGTGACGACGCGATCCTGCGGTGGCGAGGCCGCTGCCTCGATCGGCACCGGAGGGGGCTCGTCCGGCGGCGTCACCCGAGGATCCGCGTCACGAGCCGGGCCGGTCGTCGAAGCCCCGAGGACGCCCTCGGCGCCCGGATCGGTGGCCGGGGTCAACCCGTCGGCACCCTCGGCAGGCACCTCCCCGACGCCGGCGCCCTCGACCTCCCCGGTCGACTCTTCCGCGAGCGGCTCGCCCACCGGGGTGACCGCGGAACGCTCCTCGACGCCTGTCGTGGGAGTCTCCGCAGGCGCCCCTTTCGGGCGCAGGGTGAAGAAGCCCACCACCGCCGCGACGGCCACTAGGCCGATGCCGGCGAGAAGCGCGGCGCGTCCCCTGCCGCCCCGCTCGACACCGCTTCGGGGCTCGACGCCTCCAACGGGGGACAACGCCTCCATCTCCTCGGGATCCAGCATCTCGACCGGCGGCGGCGCCTCACCGCCCAGGGTGCCCTCGTCCCGCGCGTCGCGGGCGCGCAGAGCCGCCAGCGGGCTCGGCGCTTCGGACACCCCCTCCGCCGGAGAGCTCGCGCCCCCCGGGACTCCGGAGGCCTGACCGGCCTGGCCCGAGGGCGACCCGGCCGCCGTGCCCTCCCGGGACCGCGGTCCGCTCCCGGGAGCGCCCCCGATCCCCTGGGAAGACGCCGGAGCGGCGGCCGGGGCAGCCTCCGCCGCAGCCGCTTCCCGGAAGATCCGGTCGATCCAGCGGGCCAGGTCGACCCGGTTGGCAGCGTGGTCCATGGCCAGGAGGATGGAGGAGATCTCCTCCAGGATCTCCCGGGCGCTCCGGTAGCGAGCTGCCGGATCCTTGCGCAGAGCCTTCTCCAGGACCCGCGCGGCGCCGTCGGTGATGGAGGAGTTCAGGGCCCGTGGGTCCCGCAAACGGCACTCGCGAACCGCCTCCAGCACGGAGACCTCGGTCTCGCCCTCGAACAGAACCTGCCCGGTCAGCATCTCGAACAGGAGGACGCCGAGCGAGAAGATGTCCGAGCGCGCGTCGACCTCCCGGCCCCAGGCCTGCTCCGGCGACATGTACTGGATCTTGCCCTTCAGCGCGCCCATCTGCGTCTGCCCCACCTTGGACACCGCCTTGGCGATCCCGAAGTCGCAGAGCTTGATCTCGCCCTCCTGGGAGATCAGCACGTTCTGGGGCGAGATGTCGCGGTGCACGAGACCCAGGTCGCGATCGTCGAAATCCCGCTTCCGGTGGGCGTAGTCGAGAGCATCGGCGAGACGCGCCGCCACCAGCAGGGCCAGCGGCTCGGGCATCGCGGTGTTCCTCCGCCGCGCGGTCCGCAGGATGGCGCGGAGGTCGCGGCCCTCCACGAACTCCATGGCGATGTAGTACTCGCCGTCCGCCTTGCCGAGGTCGTAGATCTGGATGATGTTGTTGTGGTTGAGCTGGGCCGCGAGCTTCGCCTCGTCGATGAACATCGTCACGAAGTCTTCGCTCGACGTGAGGTGCGGCAGGATCTTCTTGATGGCCACCGTCTTCTGGAAGCCCTCGAACCCCTTCATGCGGGCCTTCCAGACCTCCGCCATGCCCCCCACCGCGATCCGCTCCTCCAGCGTGTACTGACCGAAGTCAGCGCCCGGCTCGGACTTCGCCGTCTTCCGGGTCCCCGCCGGCGGCGAGGCCGGCGGCTTCACGGCGCGCGGCGCGACCGCGTCTCCGGCACCCGACCGAGAGCCCATCCGGAGGTCGGATAGCGTCTTGTCCAGCAGGGCGTCGACCTCCGAGGACGGCGCCTTCGCGGCCTGCCGGGGCCGTCCCGCCTTGGTCGGCATGACACCGGCGAGGGTCTCCTCCAGGCGCTGGCTCACATCTCCGCGGGGCGCACTCTTCGCCCGCGGAGCGGACTCCGGTGACTCCTGCTCGATCTCGGCCAGGACGTCGCCGAAGATGTCCTGCGAGCTGAGTTGACCGCCCTCGCGACTGGGGCGGCTCTCCCGGTCGGCGGCCAGGCAGCTGCGGACGGCGAACCCGAGATCCTGCGGCGTGAAGGGCTTTCCCAGCAGGGCGTCGGCGCCGACGGAAGCCGGATCCACCGTCTTCGCCTGCTCCTCCGGCAGGAGGGCCAGGGCACCCGGCCCGCCGTACCGGCGGGAGAAGCTGCGAAAGAGGTCCTCGGCGTCGGCCAGCTCCGCGTTGACGATGACCAGGGTCGGCGCTTGCGCCGCGGCAACCCCGAGGGCCTCGTTCCGGGTCGAGACCCGACGCGTCTGCCAACCCTCGGCTCCCAGGACCTCCTCGATCCGCTCCCCGAAACGCTCCTCGGGCTCCACTACGAGCACGAAAGACATGGCGCCCTCCCACAGACGGTAATGAACCGTATTTCTAGCATCATCACCTGTCGGAGTCAATCGACCGACCCCGATAAAAGCCCTTACGGATCAGCGATTTACCACCCGGCGACCCCCGGGGCGCCCGCTGCGGGCGCCGAGCTCTCCCCGGAGGACCGCCGGGGCCCGCCCCGCACCCTCCGGCATCCGGTAGAATCGAGCCCGAACGGAGCGTCGACGGTACGACGGTCCGACCGAGCTCGGGAGCGATCATGGCTGGTCACAGCAAGTGGGCGCAGATCAAGAGGAAGAAGGCGGTCACGGACGCGCGTCGTGGCCAGCGGTGGACGAAGCTGCTCAAGGAGGTCACGGTCGCCTCCCGCATCGGTGGGGGAGATCCCGACCACAACGCCAGGTTGCGGACCGCCATCCAGGACGCCCGTGGCGACAACGTGCCCAACGACAACATCGACCGGGCCATCAAGCGCGGCACCGGCGAGCTCGAGGGCTACAACCTCGAGGAGATCACCTACGAGGGCTACGCCCCGGGGGGCGTCGCGGTCCTCGTCGAGGCCGTGACCGACAACCGCAATCGGACCGTCGCCGACCTTCGCCACCTGTTCTCGAAGGGCGGCGGAAACCTCGGGGAGAGCGGCTGCGTCTCCTGGTTGTTCGAGAGTCGCGGCTACTTCGCCGTAGACGCGGAGACCTTGGACGAGGAGGCCTTCCTGGAGCTCGCGCTGGAGCTCGGGGCGTCGGACGTGGAGACCGAGGGCGACACCTACGAGATCTTCACCGCGCCGGAGGAGTACGCGGCGACGCTGGACGCGCTGCGCGAGCGCTCGGTCGAGCTCTCCGCCCACGAGCTCTCGAAGGTGCCGAACAACAGTGTCGCCGTCGACGCGGAGGGCGCTCCCCAGGTGCTGAGGCTGATGGAGGCACTGGAGGAGCACGACGACGTCCAGAACGTCTGGGCGAACTTCGACATCGACGACTCCCTCCTGCCCGTGGACGTGGAGTGACGTGTCCATCCGGGTGCTCGGCCTGGACCCCGGCAGCCGGCACACCGGCTACGGGCTGGTCGACCGGCACGGAGACCGCCTGGTGGTGGTCGACCACGGCCGCCTGAGCTGCCCCGGAGACCTGGCCGTCGTGGACCGGATGGGCTGGTTGGCGCGCAAGCTCCGCGAGGTGGTGGACCGGCACACGCCGGACGTCGCCGCGCTCGAAGCCCTCTTCCACGGCGTCAACAGTCGGTCCCTCATCGTCCTGGCGCAGGCTCGCGGGGCGATTCTCGTCCCCTTGTCGGAGGGCGACCTGGCCATCCGCGAGTTCGCACCCGCCGAGGTGAAGTCGGCGGTCACCGGCTACGGCCGGGCCGACAAGGGCCAGGTCCAACGGATGGTCCGTCTTCTGCTGGGCCTCGGCAACGCCCGCCTGAGCCAGGACGCCAGCGACGCCCTGGCGGTCGCCATCTGCGCCGCGAACCACCTCGGCCGGGAGCGGGTGCTGGCGGCGTCGGAGAGTCGGGCCGAGGGCACACAACCGTCGACGTTTCAAGGACTTTCCCGGCGACGCAAGCGTCCTTGACCGTATTTTTTTCGCTGTGCTAACATCCGCGCCTACCCATCTGGTGAGATTTGTGTCCGCCCGCCGGATGGCGACCGAAGCCTTCGGCGTCTCACCGCGACAGGGGATCTCGGCAGCTTCGGTTTTCAGACGAGAGCAATCACGGGAACTCGACCCGCCCCAAGTGGGTCCAACCAAGGCAGAGGAGGATTAGCGTGGGTACGTTCTGGGAATTCATGAGGAAGGGTGGAGCCATGGAGCCGCCCTATGTGATGTGGTTTCTCCTGGCGTTCTCCATCTTGGCGCTCATCTTCATCATCGAGCGTGCCATCGCCCTCCGACGGGCCAAGATCAACGTCAACGAGTTCCTCGCGAAGCTCCGCAAGGCGCTCATCGTCAACCGCTCCATCCGCCAGGCCGTCAAGACCTGCGAGGAGTACCAGGGCCCGGTGGCCTCCATCGTCAAGGCCGGCCTGCTGAAGTACGGCCAGCCGAAGGAGGATGTCGAGAAGACGATCGAGAACGCGGCGCTCTACGAGATGGGTCGCCTCGAGCGCGGCCTCGCCGTTCTGGCCACCACCGCCAACGTCGCTCCCCTGTTGGGCTTCTTCGGCACCGTCACCGGAATGATCAAGTCGTTCGACGCGCTGGCGAAGGCCGGTCTCTCGAACCCCGGCCTGGTCGCCGCCGGTATCTCCGAGGCTCTGATCACCACCGCCGCCGGTCTGGCCATCGCGATCCCGGCGCAGCTCGCGTACAACTTCTACATGAGCAAGATCAACAAGTTCGTCCGCGACATCGAGACGTCGACGAACATGCTGCTCGAGACGTTCGGCGAGATGGAGCGAAGCGGCATCACCCCGGAGCGGGACGACCCGGCCGCCGCCAAGGCTGCCAAGCCCGCCGGCAACTGAACCGAGGCACTGGATGAGGCTCAAAGCCCGACTGACCCAGGAGCAGGGCATCCCGACCGCCTCCATGGCGGACATCGCCTTTCTGCTGATCATCTTCTTCATGGTCACGATCACCTTCGAGGTGGACAAGACCCAGGTCGTACTGCCGAAGACGGAGATCCGCTTCGAGGTACCCAAGAAGGCCGCGTACATCTCGATCACCGAGGCGGGCCACATCCGGGTCTCGAGTGGCGAGGAGATCTCCGTGCCGGTTCCCGGCCCGGAGGACGTCCTGTCGTTCGCAGCGGGCGTGGTGGCCACCGATCCTTCGAAGGCGTTCGTGCTGAAGGCCGACGCGACAGTCCCCTACCGCTATGTGGACAGGGTGATCGACGCGCTGAAGCAGTCGAAGGCCGAGGTCATCTACCTGCTCTCGCAGCAGGAGACGATCGAGAACCAGCTTCCGGAGGGATGACTGCTCATGAAGTTCACGCGCAGCAAAGCCCAAGACGAGATCCCGACCTCCTCGATGGCGGACATCGCCTTCCTCCTGATCATCTACTTCATGGTGACGACGACGTTCGCCGCGACCCGCGGTCTGGACTTCGCTCTGCCGAAGGAGGAGGACACCCCGCCGGTCATCGAGAAGGAGGAGTCGGTCCTGATCGAGATCCGCCCCGGCGGCGCGATCGTGGTCGACAACAAGCCGATGCAGCTCAACGAGATCCTCGACTACCTGAAGCCCAAGCTGGAGCGCAATCCCATGAAGCCGGTCATCATCCGCCCGGAGCCCACCGCGGCCTACGGCGACATGGTGAACGTCTTCGACGAGCTCCGGCAGGGGGAGGAGAAGATCGGAATCCAGGTCAAGAACATCTCGGTCCCCACCCAAAGGGAGATCGAGAGATTCTGGTACTGAGGGGGTGACCATGGCCAGCAAAGAACGGAAGACCAAGGCCCCCGGGAAAAGGGGAGCCGGCGGCGGAGACCTCTCCGACGACCTGCAGATCTTCGCTCAGGAGTACGAGCAGGATCAGAGGAACATGCGCATCGCGACGGCCGTCGCCGTCGTCGTGCACATCGCCGTCTTTTTCATCACCTTCCCGTCCTTCTCGGAGGCCCAGGCGGTCAAGCAGGAGAAGCCGAAGGTCTACGTCGTGCAGCAGGTACGGTTCAAGCCGCCACCGCCGCAGCAGCAGCAGGAGATCCCGAAGCCGCGGTCGAAGAAGGTGCCGATCCCCGACCCGACACCGGACGAGCCGGAGCCCATCCGGTTGCCGGAAGAGGTCGAGACACCGGTCGACCTGCCCGATACCGACGTGATCTTCGCCGTGCCGGAGGGACCTCCCCCGGCTGAGCCCGAGGGGCCGATCATGGTCGGTGGCGACGTCAAGCCACCGGCGAAGATCTCCGCTCCCCAGCCTCAGTACACCGAGATCGCCCGCAAGGCGAGGATCCAGGGCGTCGTCATCGTCCAGGCCATCATCGACAAGCAAGGCAACGTCACCAACGTGAAGATCCTCAAGGGCCTTCCCATGGGGCTGGATCAGGCCGCTGCGGACGCTGTCAAGAAGTGGACGTTCGAACCGGCGACCCTGAACGGCAAGCCGGTGGCGGTCTACTACAACCTGACGGTCAACTTCCGTCTGCAGTAAGCCAGGCGCGGGCCTCCCGTGAGCTCGCGTCCGGTCGAACTCCAACGACGGCGCCCGTGGCGGAAGAGTCGCCGCGGGCGTCTTCGTCTCCTCGAGGGTCACGAAGCGACACCAAAAGGCCTCGCTCGCTGGAGCCCCCCAGGGAACCGACGACTCGACCCGTCGGTCTCATCATGCGAGAGAGGCCCCGAGATGAGACGCCGCCTGGCTAGTGCCTACCGCACGGCAGCCCGTTCGCGGCGTTGGCCGCGCCTCGGGGCGCCCGTGAAGGCCGGTCGGCGGCACGAAGGTTGCAGTGATGGTTGGGAGGAGACCGCGAGTCCGCTAAGATCCGGGACGCGCGTGCCAACGAGACCCGACCCACCGGTCGAACCGGAGAGAAAGGAGATCCCGAGATGACAAAGAGCCTCGCGAGGACAGCCATCGCGACGGCCCTGCTGATCGCTACTTCGGTCGCGGCGCAGGCCGGTTGGGAGGAGGGACTGGCAGCCTTTCAGGGCGGCGACCTCGCCACCGCTGCCAAGGAGTTCCAGTCCCTCGTAGATCAGCAGCCCGAGTGGTATGGCGGACACCTGATGCTCGGCCAGGTCCAGCTCAAGCAGGACCGGAATCAGGACGCCCTGACCCACCTGCGCAAGGCCTACGATCTCAAGCCAGATGACGTGAACGTGCAACTCCCCCTGGGCAAGGCCTACCTGGCCAACGGCCGGTACAACGAGGCCGCGACCCTGCTGAGCGGCATCGACTCTCGTTCCCTGCCCGCCGCGAAGCAGGCGGCCCTCCAGGAGATGCTCGCCGCGGCCTACGACAAGGCTGGCCGCTCCGACGAGGCCCTGACCGCACGGGCCGCGGCGGCGACCGCGAGTCCCAACGACGCCGGGGCCCAGTACCGCTATGGCGTAGCCGCCTTCAATGCCGGCGACACCGACGCGGCCATCCGGGCGCTGACCAAGGCGAAGAGTCTCGACCCGAGCGACGTCCAGAAGGCCCAGACCCTGCTCCAGGCCCAGATCCGTTCGGGCCAGGAGAAGCGCGGCGACGCCAAGCTCCAGGCCTACCGGAGCGCCATAGCCACGGCCCAGGTGCTCGTGCAGCAGGACCCCAGCTTCGAGAACCAGATGCGCCTGGGAGAGGCCCAGCTCGGAGCCAAGGACTACGCCGCGGCGGCCAAGGCCTTCGAGAGCGCGGCGGCCAAGGACGCCAGCAGCTGGATCGTCCAGTACTACCTCGGCCAGGCCTACACGCTGACTCAGCAGTTCCAGAGTGCCGAGAACGCGTTGGAGAAGGCCCTCCGGCTGACTCGCCAGGCGAGCGATCAGAGGCGGATCTACGGCCAGCTCGGCTTCGTCTACGAGAAGCAGAAGGAGTACGACTCGGCCAAGGCCGCCTACACCAGCGCCGGCGACCAGGCGGCGGTCCAGCGGGTGGCCGAGAACCAGAAGACCGAGGAGTTCAACAAGGACGTCGAGGCCGAGGCCAAGCGACTGCAGCAGATGGAAGAGGAGCGCAGGAAGCTCGAGGAGGAGCTCAAAGAGCTCGCGGGCGGCCCGCCTCCGGGACTCTGAGCCGGACGGCTTCGTGCCGATGACGCCCTCCTTCGGGCGTCCGTCTTCCGGGGGGCCTTCGGGCCCCCTTTTCCCATTTCCGGTCGAGTCGCCGACAGATCTCGCGTGGCGCCTCCGAGGCCCTCGGGCTCACTGGAGACGGCCCTCCCCGACCGACGGTCGTCGAGGATCCGGAGCCCGTCACCCAGGGGGTCGGCGAGGTCGCGGTTGCGAGGGTAGACTTTGCCCGTGCCGCTCGCCACGTGCCTCGTGATCGCCCTCGTCCTCCTCGCGCCCGCCACCACGGTGGCGCGCCCTGGAACCTCCGCGATCCTGCAGGCTGAGGCCGGACGAGGGGAGGTCACGAGCGCCCCCCGGGCCGACGCCGAGGAACCCGCGGAAGGAGAGTCGGACGAGCCGTCCGCCGGCGGGGAGGCCGAAGCCGGCGAGGTGGACCCGCGGATCGCGCCGACACGCGTGGGCGTCAAGCCCGTCTACCCCAGCCTCGACGTCTACTTCCCGGAGGGCGAGCTCGACCTCCGACTCAGTCGGCTGATCAAGCGCTCCTTCTTCGAAGGGCAGATCCGCTACAACTTCTTCGATGCCGACATCTCCGCCTTCCTGCGCTACCGGTACTACGGCTTCGCCCGCAGCTACACGGTCGGCCTGTTCGACAGCATCGAGTTCGAGAACATCGAAGAGCTCGACAACGACTTCGAGCGGACTCGGGGCGGCCTCCTCCTGATCGAGTGGCCCCAGACCTTCCACCGCAGGAGCTTCTTCCTGTTCGAGTCGGACCGCATCACCTCGAGCAAAGAGGAGTTCCGGTTCTCGACCAACCGCACCAACACCTTCATCCGTCTGGGCTTCCAGGTGGGCACACCCAACGACGAGCGCTCCAACGCGATCGTCGGGGAGACCCGGGCCAAGGTCGAGCGCCTGTTCACCGCGCCCAGGCAGATCGGCCCCCATGGCGCCGGCTTTACCAGCGCCCTGACCTACGCCAGCAACGTCCTGGGGGACTTCGAGTACGTCAAGCTGGAAATCGAGGGGCTCAAGAGGTTCAATCTCGGACCCAACACCCCCCTCATCGCAAGGGTCCACGGCGGTTCCTTCTTCGACGAGAGGGTCGTCCGGGACGATCCCGACCTGGATCTGGTCGAGAGACTGTCGATCCCCCGACCCGACTTCTACCGCCTGGACGGCCGGGACAACCTCCGCGGACTGGCGGACGCCCGTCGGGGAACGGAGGAGCTCCACAGCACCGTCGAGATCTTCCTGCCCTGGTTCCTGGACGACGACCGACGGGCCCTGGGGCTCGACTGGACGAACTTCTACTGGGTCCTCTACGGGGGCGTGGGCACGATCGGCTTCGACAAGAACATCTACACCGACTGGGACTCCTACATCGGAGACATCGGCTTCGGCTTCGAGGCGGCCGTCGAGCTCAGGGGCTTCCGGGTCTTCCTCTCCGCCCTCGCCGCCTACGCGTCGGAGAACCAGGGCGGCGAGCCGGAGATCCGGCTGTCGGCGAAGACCTACCGGTAGCTCCCCGCCGCCGACCCACCGCCGTCTCCGGCGAATACGGGACCCGCGGCGCCGCAACCCCGACGACGCCAAGATAAAGACCCCGCCGCCCGAACGGGCGACGGGGTCGGTTCAACTGACCAGCAGCCTACGATCGCCAGGCGGCGATCAGAAGTGGTACGAGAGGCCCGCCGTCAGGATGAACGGATCGAGCTCGAGCTCGAAGCGCTCCGGCGTGCTGCTCTCCACCTGCAGATCCATGTAGCGCGCGCCGAGATGGGCGCCCCAGGGATTGTCGGCGCCGAACGGGATGTCCACGCCGGCCTTGAGTCCGAAACCGAACTCCGAATCGAAGTCAGGCGAGAAGGTCTCGCCCAGCGTCGTGTAGTTGCCGCCGTCCAACGAGACGTAGGAGACGAACGGCCCGATGAACAGGTCGAAAGCCGAGTCCGGCGTCAGGTGGAAGTTGAACCCCAGGTCGAGCGTCAGCATGTCCAGGTCCTCCTTGGTCATGCCCCACGCCTCGTTCAGGTCCAGCTGGTAGCTCGAGTCGAGACCGCCCAGCGCATAGATGAACCCGAACTCGAGGCCGGTGCGCTCGCCGAAGTACCGCTCGGCACTGGCGCCGATCCCGACTCCGTCCTCGATCCCGAAGCTGGAGCGCTCGATCGTGTCGTCATCTCGCACGAGGTCCGTCTTGTAGTTGTTGCTCTTCGGGTCGATCTTGGCGCCGAAGACCCTCACCGCCCAGCTCGGCTCGATCTCGACGATCGCCGAACAGGTGGCGGTCTCTCCGGCCTCGTTGGTCGCCGTACCCGTGAGGGTGTAGGAACCGGAGGACGGGAACACGAGGGAGCCCGACGAACCCGTCATCGAAGGCTCGCTGACGGCATCGCCGTCCGAGTCGGTGATCGCCATCTCGAGGCCACCGTCGGCCCAGTGGCCGTCGACGGTCACCTGGACCGGCTTCTTCACCCGCGCCTCGGCGGGGGTGACCATGATCGAACAGGCCGGATCCGGCGCGTCGCACCGGTCGACCGTGACCGTCTTCGAGCAGGCGATCGCCGCACCCGGGACGTTCTCGGTGGTCGACCCGACATAGGCCAGGTTGGAGCAGATCTTCGGCAGCACGAAGTTCGCGGTCGTCACCTTCTTGGTGCCACGGCTCTCGGCCGCTACCTGGAAGCTGAGATCCTCCGTGAACGGGTTCGAATCCGAACCGCTCCAGGTCTTGCCCGCGCCCGAGACGAGATTCTCGGAGCCCATGGAGACCGAGGTGCTCTCGTGCCCGGTCGCCTCGACCTCGAGACCACCCTGGCAGTCCCTACGGACCGTCGCACCGCAGGCCGGGGGCTGTCCACCCATCTCCTCCTCGGTGACGACCTGGATCTCCCAGGCCGGATACGGGGCCCGCAGAGCGAGGCAGAGATCGCCATAGGACTGGGGCTCCCCCTTCTTGCGGAAGGCCATCCACTGGAAGATCTCGCCGGAGCGGAGATTCCGCTCCTTGACCCTGCCGCTGCGAATGGCGTCGAGGATGCCCTCGGCGAGGTGCGCCTGGCCGTTCTGCTCCAGCACGTACCGGATGTCCGGCTCCAGGATATCGAGTCGCGCCTGGAGCTCCTCGAGGGTGCTCACGCTCGGCGCGAAGGCGTTCGGCCCGCCGAGCTTCGTGAGCTTCTTGCCGACGGGGTAGCCGGCACAGACATCGTCTGCCGACCAAGCCGGCGCTGCTGACACTACGAGAACGGCGAGGATCGAGAACGCCGCCAGCAGCGACTTCCGGCCCCGACCGAGAATGATCTGACTCCTCATTGGATGATCTCCTTCTTTACATTCTCCAAGGACACGTCGACCATCGACGATGCCTGGAATTACTTCAAATCTTAGCAGTTTCGAGTCATATGTCCAGAGGGTTCTCGCCAGTCTCGGACACCCCGAGACTCTCTCGGCGCAGGGACAGAACGGCGCCGACGAGGCCGGCAAGACCCCCGAGGACGACCAGTGCAACAGACTCCTGCGGGGCCAGGAACCGACCCAGGGGGCCCTCCGGTCCAGCGACTCCCGGAAGGGTCGCACGGGCCCACCCGTGGAGCGCCAGCAGACCCCCGAGGGCAAGGGTCCCTCCCAGCAGCCCCTGGAGCAGACCCTCCGCGTAGAACGGTCCGCGGATGAAGAACTCCGTCGCGCCCACCAGCCGGAGCGTGGCCACCTCCTCGCGATGGTTGTAGACGGTGAGCCGCACGACGCTCGCGATGGTCAGAATCGCAGCAGCCATCAGCACGCCGCCGAGAGCCAGCCCCGCGGTGCCGGCGATCCCGGCGAAGCCCTCCATCTGACGGATCCAGTCCTCGTCGTCGTCCACGTCCTCGACGCCCGGGAGTGCCGCGAGCTCCGACAGCCAGAGGCCCCACTCCTCCCCCCGGGAGGACCGCCGATCGACCCGGGCCTCGACGGAGGCCGGCAGGGGAACGCTCCCCTGCTCCTCCAGGAGAGGGGCCAGACTCGGGAAGGAGTCGGCCAGACGCGCCGCGGCGGCCCGCGAGTCGACCTCCTCCCACGTTTCCACGGCCGGAGCGGCCGCCAGCCGGGCCTCCAGTGCCTCACGCTCGGCGGGAGTGACCCCCTCCTCGAGGTAGATCACGAGGCGAGCCCGCTCCGTCCACTCGTCGAGCAACCTCGCCACGTTCCCGGAGATCAGCACGAATCCGCCGCCGGTGAGCAGGCTGACGGCGATGGAGAAGACGGCCACCAGGGCCACCCTCCAGCCGACCAGCAGGTTCTGCACCGCCTCCCGCAGAAAGTAGGCGATGGCCTGCGCGAGGTTCACGAATCGACCCCCGGTGCCCCGCCGCCACCGACCTCGTCGCCGCCGGAGGCCAGGCGGCCACCCGCCAGGTGCAGCACTCGACCTCCGGCTTCCTCCACCAGGTGTCGGTCGTGGGTCGCCAGGAGTACCGTGGTACCCGCCTCGTTCACCTCACGGAACAAGCCGAAGATCTCCCGCGAGAGATCCGGGTCGAGGTTGCCGGTGGGCTCGTCGGCGATCAGGATCTCCGGCCGGCTGACCAGGGCCCTGGCGATCGCCACCCGCTGCTGCTCCCCGGCCGACAGATGCTCCGGTAGATCGTCGATCCGGTCCTTCAGGTGGACCCGGTCGAGTGCCTCCTCCGCCACCTGGCGCCGCTGCCGCGGGCTCGCCCCCAGGATCCTCGGCAGGTAGCTCACGTTCTCCAGGACGGTGCGCCGGCCGATCAGCCGGAACTCCTGGAACACGGTGCCGATCGTGCGGCGCAGGTACGGGACCTTGCGCCGCGGAATCGAGGCCAGGTTTCGTCCGTTCACCAGGATCTGCCCGACGGTCGGGAGCAGCCCCCGGTAGATTAGCTTCAGCAGGGTGCTCTTGCCCGCCCCGCTCGCCCCCGTCAAGAAGACGAACTGGCTCCTCGGGATGCGAAAGGTCACGTCTTCCAACCCGATCTGGCCGTTCGGGTAGCGCTTGGTCACGTGGAAGAACTGGATCACGGCGGGACGGATCGAGCGACCGGAGACGGACGGTGCTGGGGCGACCCCCGGATCATACCCCCGAGGTCGCCCCCGCTGGAGCCTGCCCTTCTCATCGGTTGTCGTAGCGAGGGGCAGTAGGTGGTTGAAGATGCAAGGCTTGCGACCGAGGGCGACGCAGTCGTACTGTCTGTACGTCGAGGAGCCCGACGGGAGCGTAACGCCGCAGATTCAGGTACATACGGTCTCGTAGTAG
>CAJQNK010000091.1 GCA_905479655.1 uncultured bacterium
CTGCGTACACCGCGTTGAGCGTTGGAAAGTCGGCCATGTCGGTGACGAAGACGGTCACCTTGACGACCGCCGGCCAGTCACAGCCGGCCGACGCCAGGACCTGCGATAGGTTCTCGAAGACCCGCCGTGCCTGCGCCTCGAATCCTCCGGGAACGATCTCGCCGCTCGCGGGGTCGAGGCCGATCTGGCCGGAGGAGTAGAGCCAGCCGCCCACGCTCACGGCCTGCGAGTAGGGGCCGATGGCCGCGGGTGCATCGTCCGTGTGATGAAATCTCATCGTCTTCCCTCCCGCGACCCGGAACGCCGGTCAGTCGTCCACGTCGCCGTCATAGACCCCGATGTAGGGCAGGTTGCGGTAGCGCTCCGCGAAGTCGAGTCCGAAACCGACGACGAAGAGGTTCTCGATCGAAAAGCCGCAGTAGTCGATGGGTACCTCGACCTCGCGCGACGAGGGTTTGTCCAGGAGGGTGCACAGCTTGACGCTGGCGGCTCCCCGGAAGCGCATCAGGTCCAGGATCGTGCGCAGGGTGTAGCCGGTATCTACGATGTCCTCGATCAACAGGACGTGCTGGCCGCGCAGGGAGAGGTCGACGTCCTTGCGGATCCGAACCTCGCCGGAGGTCGTTCCCGAGCCGTAGCTGGAGGTCTGGAAGAAGTCGATGGCCACCGGGGTCTTCAGGTGCTGGAGGAGGTCCACCAGGAAGAAGACGGAGCCCTTCAGAACGCCGACGGCGACGATGCGATCGACCTCGGCGTGGTCACGGTCGATCTCCTCGGCCAGCTCGCGGATTCGGCGTTGCAGGGCGTCCACCGAGATGAGCACCCGCGGATCGTCGCTTCGTTTGCGGCTCACGTTGCCCTAGAATCGGAGAAATGACGGAATGGGAAGGCGGGGAGACCCTGGACCGGGAGGGCGTGGAGCTTGCCGCGCACCATCGCCGCTATCTGGACCTGGTCGGGCGGTTCAAGTCGGCTTGGACGTTCCACCAGTTCCTCGAGGGGCTTCAGAAGATCTTCGTCGACGCGGATCTCGGCGAGTACCGACCGGCGGAGTTTCGGGATGTCTATCGCAGCCTGAAGAAGCTGTCGGACGGCCTGGACTCGGCTTCCACCGAAGACTTCGAAGCCCAACTGCGGCTGGTGGAGGAGACCCAGGCGTCGCTGCTGGCGTCACTCGCCGAGCAGGATAGCAGACTCTCACCGTCCCTCCACCGGGCTCTGTTCTTCCGGATCGACACGTACGATCAGCAGATTCTGGCCCGCCTGCTCCGCTTTTACATCTACTGCTGGAAGACGGACCTGTGGACCGGAGACGACGCCTGCGACAAGGCCGATCTGCTGATGACCCGGCTGGCGGAGGACACCACGCCGGGGGAGGCGGAGCCCGACTGGGATCGGACCCGCACGCTCTTCGAGGGCGTCATCTCGAGCCTGGTGACCCCGGAATCGGTGGACGCGGGGCTGGTCGAGACGCTGTGCGGGCTGCTGGACGAGAGCCGTCGGGCCTGTGCCGACGCCGACAGCATCGATGAGATCCGGGAGATCGTGGGGTCCTATCGGCAGCTCAAGCACGAGCTGGGGTCCCATCTCTTCCTGCCCGACATCATGATGGCGGTCGTCCACGCCAACTGGGCGCTGCGCCAGGCGGTCCAACGGGTCTTCCAGAGAGAGGAACGGAGCATCTTCGCCGACACGGAGCGGATCTTCGAGCTCGAGGGCCGGGTGGAGATCGACGGGGATCTCGACGAGCGCCTGACCGAGATGCGCTCGGCCATCGCGTCGTTCGAGCAGCGGGTGCAGGACCGGAACGTCCGCCTGGAGGAGGTGACGACCCTTCGGCAGAGCATCGAGGAGCTGATCCCGCGTCTCAGCGTCGACACGGCGGAGACCGCCGCCCACGGGGCGGCCCCGTCCGCTGAGGCGGCCGAAGTGGCGGGGGTCCCGCCCGTCGACGCCAAGGAGCCCAGCCACCAGCTCGAGAGGGACAACGGCACGGATGGCGAGGCGGAGCTTCTGCGGCCGGCCTACCGCGAGCTCGTGCGGGCACTCGAGAGCGAGGGGCGGGGCCCGGGCTCCGTCCACGAGGCCTGCAGAGGTCTGCGGCTGGCCGCCTTCGAGCTGGAGGCGCGGGAGGTCCTGGCCTATCGCCGCCTGGTCGGGGAGACGGCTTCGGACATGCGGCTCGAACGCCTCGTCCTGGTGGCGGCGGCGCTGCGTTACAGGATCCGGCGCGAGACGGAGGGTCTGCAGGCGCGACTGGCGGGCGGTGGCTCGGTCACCGCCTCGATGGCCGCTCGGCTGGCGACCCGGGTCGCGGGAGACTACGAGCATCGTCTGCGCAACGCGGTGGAGCACAGCGTGCTCGAGGGTGACCAGGGCGAGGCCCAGTCGCTCCAACTGGTCCTCATGCGGCTGCAGCGGGACGCGTCGGAGCTCTGGCTCCTCGTCCACCGGCCGGTCGGGGACCTAGCCGTTCACAGCCTGGAGTAGGGCCCCGAGAAGCAGTTGCACCCCCCGGGCGGCCTCTCGGCCGGCCTCCAACACTTCCTCGTGGTCGAGTGCGGCATCGCCGCCGACCCCGGCCGCGAGGTTGCTCACCAGCGAGAGGCACAGGCAGCGCACGCCGAGGTGGCGCGCGGCGATGACCTCGAGGACGGTCGACATGCCGACCAGATCCGCTCCGAGAGTCCGCAGCATGCGGACCTCCGCCGGCGTCTCGTAGCTGGGACCGGCAACTCCGGCGTAGACGCCCTCGCCGGCTCGCAGGCCGAGCTCCCGCGCCGTCTTGCGTGCCAGCTCGCGCAGTCCCGCGTCGTAGGCGCCGCCCATGTCGGGAAACTGCGGACCCCAGGTCGCCGGCAGCTCGCCGCGGAGCGGGTTCAGGGCCATCAGGTTGAGGTGGTCTCGCAGGAAGACGAGGTCCCCGGGGCGAAGGGCCGGGTCGAGGCCTCCCGCAGCGTTGCTCATCAGGAGACGTCGGCAACCCAGCAGAGCCGCGAGCCGCACGACGAAGACGGTCTGGTGGGCGTCGAAGCCCTGGTAGGAGTGGACCCGGCCCCTCTGGTAGAGAACCGTTCGCCCCGAGGGGAGCTCGATGATCTCGACCTCGAGGGGGTGCCCGACGATGCCGTGGACCTCGAACGGGACGACGTCACGGAGGGGGGCGCGGTGGAGGACCTTCCCCGGGAGGTCGACGGCCAGGCCGGAACCGGAGACGAGGTGGACGGAGGGCACCGGCCAGCCGCGCTCGTTCCAGCGTGCGACAGCGGCCTCGAGCTGAGCGACGGTCTCGTGCATGGCGCCGCGGATCGTAGCAGGTCAGCGGGGGCGCGGGAGCCGCGGCCCTTGGGGTATCGTTCGTCCGCGGGCGGGCCAGATGGGCGGACGCCCTCCAACGACCGAAGAGGACCCGAGATGTCGGAGCTCGAGAACCAGATCCAGATTCGCAAGGAGAAGCGGGACCGGCTGCTGGAGGCCGGCGTGGATCCGTACCCCGCGCGATTCGAGCACGACCACGAGCCCACGGCGGTCCACGCCGGCTGGGGCGACATCCCCGCCGAGGAGCTGGAGGAGTCGCCGATCGAGCTGCGGGTCCCCGGCCGTGTGCGCGCGCTGCGCAAGCACGGCAAGACCTGGTTCCTGGACCTCTACGACGGCTCGACCAAGCTGCAGGTCATGGTCCGGCGCCAGGCGCTGTCCGACGCGGCGCGGGAGATCCTCGAGCAGACGGACCTGGGCGACTATCTCGGCGTGTCGGGGCGACTCATCCGCACGCGGACCGGGGAGCTGAGCCTGTTGGCGGCGGATCTCGAGGTCCTGGCCAAGGCGCTCCGGCCGCTGCCGGAGAAGTGGCACGGCCTCGCGGACGTCGAGGCGCGATACCGTCAGCGGTACCTGGATCTCCTGGTGAACCCGGAGTCGCGGCGGGTCTTCGAGGTGCGGGCGGCCCTGGTCCGTGCGCTCCGATCGTTCCTGGACGCCCGCGGCTTCCTGGAGGTCGAGACCCCCATGATGCAGCCGCTGGCCGGCGGCGCCACAGCCCGTCCCTTCGTCACCCGGCACAACGCGCTGGACCTGGACCTGTACCTGCGCATCGCGCCCGAGCTGTACCTCAAGCGGCTGCTGGTCGGCGGCTTCCACCGGGTGTACGAGATCAACCGCAACTTCCGGAACGAAGGGATCTCGACGCGCCACAACCCCGAGTTCACGATGCTGGAGTTCTACCAGGCCTACGCCGACTACCGCTCGCTCATGGACCTCACGGAGGAGCTGTTCGGGCACCTCGCGGAGGAGGTCCTGGGGACCACCGCCCTACCCTGGCAGGGCGCCACGCTGGAGCTCTCCGGCCCGTGGCCCCGGTACACGGTGCGCGAGGCGATCACGCGCTTCGGGGAGATCCCCCCCGAGAGCCTGGAGGAGGCCGACGAGGTCGCCATCCTGTGCAGGGAACGGCAGGCCGTGCTGCCCGCCGCGGTGGGCGGGGAGCACCCGGTGTTCCGGGCGACCTCCCTAGAGGCGTGGCGATCCCAGGGGGATCCGGTGCCGTCCGGGTGGTACGGGCACCTGCTGATGGCGCTGTTCGAGGCGGTCGCGGAAACGGAGCTCCAGCAGCCGACCTTCGTCCACGAGTTCCCGATCGAGGTTTCGCCGTTGGCCAAGCAGGCGGAGGACCGACGTTTCACCGAGAGGTTCGAGCTCTACGTCGGCGGCATGGAGCTGGCGAACGCCTTCTCGGAGCTCAACGATCCGGAGCTCCAGGCCGAGCGGTTCCGCGCGCAGCTCGAAGCGCGGGGCGCCGGGGACGACGAGGCCCACCGCTTCGACGAGGACTACGTCCTGGCTCTGGAGCACGGGATGCCGCCCGCCGGGGGCGAGGGCATCGGAGTCGATCGCCTGGTCATGCTGTTCACGGACCGGCCGTCGATCCGCGACGTGATCCTCTTTCCGCTCCTGCGTCCGGTCCCGGCCGGCGGCGAGTGATCTTGGCCCGCTCTGCCGATTGCGGGCCGGGGCTGCCGTTCGCGGCCGTTGTGGCGCTGCGCTATCTGCGAAGCACGCGCCGCGACTCGTTCGTCCGCTTCCTCTCCCTCGTGGCCTGTGGCGGGCTGGCGGTCGGCGTCGCCGCGTTGATCCTGTCCCTGGCGGCGCTCACCGGGTTCCAGGACGCCCTGAAGGAGGAGATCCTGAGCCGCACCCCCGAGGTCGCCGTGGACGTGCCGCCCGACCGCGACGCCGCCGAGGTCGCCGTCGCGATCGCCGGCGTCGAAGGGGTCCTCGGAGTCCGTCGGTCGGTCGAGGGTCGCGGCTGGATCCTCTCGGAGGGGCGGGTCCGCTCGGTCCTGCTGGAGGGCTTCGAGGGGGCGCTGCCGGAGAGCTACGCCGAGGCGCCGAGCCGGGGGCCCGGCGTGTACCTGCCGGAGCGCCTGGCCGCGAGTTGGGGGCTCGAGGCGGGGGATCGAGTCGAGATCGCCTCGAACCGCCCGACGCTGACACCCCTCGGCCCGCAGCCCCGGGTCCTCCGTCGACCGGTGGCCGGCCTGTACCGGGCGGGACGCACGGAGCAGGAGGATCGCCTGGCGCTGCCCCTGGCGGACGCCGGGCGGCTCCTCGGCCCGCTGACGGAGCGGGTCGAGGTGGATGCGGGCGGCCTCGAGCGCGCGCAGCGGGTCGCCACGCGGCTGGCCGACGTCCTGCCCGAGGGCGTCACCGTGCGGACCTGGCGCGAGCTCGAGCGCGGTCTGTTCTTCGCCCTGCGATTGGAGAAGTCGGTCATGTTCGTCGCCCTCTCCCTGATCGTCGGGGTGGCCGCCCTGGCCCTCGTGGCGGACGTGCATCTGGTGATCGCAGCGAAGCGGGCGGAGCTCGGGATGCTCGGCACCCTGGGGGCCTCGCCTTCGGCGCTGCGCCGGGTCTTCCTCCTGTTCGGCGCCGGCCTGGCGACGGTGGGCGGCGGCGTCGGGCTGGCTCTCGGGCTCAGCGGAGCGCACCTGCTGGACCGCTACCGTCTCCTCCGCCTACCGCCGCGGGTCTACTTCCTGGACCACGTGCCGTTCACCGTCCGCCTCGCGGACGTGGCGGTCATCCTGCTCGTCAGCCTCGGCCTCTCCCTGGCGTGCGCCGTGTGGGCGGCCGGACGGGCGGCCGCTCTGACGCCCGTGGAGGCCCTGCGCCGATGAGCGTCGGCGTCTCGGTACGCGGCCTGGAGAAGGCCTACGAGGACGGCGCCCGGCGGGTCGAGGTGCTGCGCGGCGTGGACCTCTCGGTGACCGCCGGCGAGCGGGTGGCGATCGTGGGCCCCTCGGGCTCGGGCAAGTCGACGCTGCTGCATCTCCTGGGGACCCTGGACCGGCCCGACGCCGGCACGGTCGAGATCGGCGGTCAGGCCGTCGGGGAGCTGACGGGCTCGCGGCTCGCGGCCTTCCGCAATCGGACCATCGGTTTCGTCTTCCAGTTCCACGAGCTCCTGGCGGAGTTCACCGCCCTCGAGAACGTCATGCTGCCCGGCCGGATCGCACGCCGCCCCCTCGGGGAGCTGGAGGAGCGGGCCCGGGAGCTTCTCGAGGAGGTGGGGATGACCCGCCGTTCGGACCATTTCCCCTCGCAGCTCTCCGGGGGCGAGCGCCAGAGGGTGGCGCTGTGCCGGGCGCTCATTCTCGACCCGCCGCTGTTGCTGGCGGACGAGCCGACGGGAAACCTCGATCCTGTCATCGGCGACCGCGTCTTCGACCTCCTCGTCGAGCTGCAGGAGCGGCACGGCACCACGGCCGTGGTCGTGACCCACAATCCGGAGATCGCCCGCCGCTGTGCTAGACTGCTGAGCCTGGAAAACGGCTTCCTGCACGACGGAAACCGCTGATTTCATCGAGCTTTCGGACCCTTTCGACCAGTCGCCGGCAACCGAGAGAGACCATGTTCGAGAACTACAACGAGAAGGCCCGCCGCGCCCTCTTCTTCGCCCGCTACGAGGCCAGCAAGCTGGGTAGCCGGGTCATCGAGTCCGAGCACATCCTCCTCGGGATCCTGCGCGAGGGCGAGGAGACGGTGACCGAGATCCTCGGCCGGTTCAACGTGCGGCCGGAGGAGCTGAGGCGCGAGATCGAAGGGGAACGAGTCTTCGTCGAGAGGATCTCCTCCACGGCGGAGCTGCCCCTGTCGGAGGAGTCGAAGAAGATCCTGGCCTACGCGTCGCACGAGGCGGAGAGCCTGGGTCACGCGACGGTGGGCTCGGAGCATCTCCTCATCGGCCTTCTGCGCGTCGAGGGTTCCATGGGGGCGCGCATCCTCGATGGTCAGGGCATGGATCTGGCCGCCATTCGGGACGAGGTCCAGTCCATCGCCAAGGAGCGGGAGGCCACGCAACAGAAGCGTGAGCTGCCGTTCCTCTCCGAGTACGGCAGGGACCTCACCCTGCTCGCCTCGCAGGGCGTCTTCGACCCGCTGATCGGGCGGGATGACGAGGTGGAGCGCATCATCCAGATCCTCTCCCGGAGGACGAAGAACAACCCGATCCTGCTGGGCGAGCCCGGGGTGGGCAAGACCGCCATCGTCGAGGGCCTGGCTCAGCGCATCATCGAGGGCCGCGTGCCGATCTTCCTGGCCAAGAAGCGCCTGGTGGCCCTCGATCTCTCGCTCATCGTGGCCGGCACGAAGTACCGGGGGCAGTTCGAGGAGCGTCTCAAGGGGATCCTCAAGGAGCTGCGCGACAACCAGGAGGTGATCGTCTTCATCGACGAGATCCACTCGCTGATCGGAGCCGGCTCCGCGGAGGGGTCCCTCGACGCGGCGAACATTCTCAAACCGGCTCTCTCCCGCGGCGAGATCTCCTGCATCGGCGCCACCACGCTGAAGGAGTACCGCAAGTACATCGAGAAGGACCGGTCGCTTCTGCGACGTTTCCAGTCGATCCAGATCGCGCCGCCGACCCCGGAGGAGACCTACCAGATCCTGGCCGGGGTCAAGGACCGCTACGAGGCGTTCCACAAGGTGCGCTACACCGACGGCGCGCTGCGGGCGGCGATCTACCAGTCGGGGCGCTACATCCCGGATCGCCAGCAGCCGGACAAGGCCATCGACGTGATCGACGAGGCCGGTGCCAAGGTCAAGCTGCGGCGGGTGCGCGACACCCAGAGTGTCCGCCAGCTCGAGGACGAGATGCGCGATGTCGTGACCGAGATGAAGATGGCGGTCTCGGACAAGGAGTTCGAGCGCGCCGTGCAGCTTCGGGAGCGCGAGATCGAGCTTCGGGAGGAGATGGAGAAGATGTCGGCGGCGGCGGACGACGAGCGGGTGCTCGAGGTGCTGCCGCGGGACATCGAGGAGGTCATCGCCGCCTGGACCGGCGTGCCGGTCGCCAGCCTGCAGGGCGACGAGGCCGACAAACTCATGCGCATGGAGGATACGTTGCGCCAGTGGGTCGTCGGTCAGGACCCCGCGATCAGCTCCATCAGCCGCGCCATCCGTCGCTCCCGCCTCGGGGTGAGCAATCCCCAGCGGCCCGTGGGCTCCTTCATCTTCCTGGGCCCGTCCGGCGTCGGCAAGACCGAGGTGGCGCGGCGGCTCGCGGAGTTCCTCTTCGCCAGCCAGCAGGCGCTGGTTCGCTTCGACATGAGCGAGTACATGGAGAAGCACGCGGTCTCCAAGCTGATCGGCTCGCCTCCGGGCTACATCGGTCACGACGAGGGCGGCCAGCTCACGGAGCGGATCCGTCGCCAGCCGTACTCGGTCGTGCTGTTCGACGAGATCGAGAAGGCCCACCCGGACGTTGCCAACCTGCTGCTGCAGATCCTCGAGGACGGCATGCTCACGGATGCGTACGGCAACCGGGTGGACTTCAAGAACACCCTGGTGCTGATGACCTCGAACATCGGGAGCAAGCTGGTGATCCGGGGCGGGCGCATGGGCTTCGGCGACTCCGACGAGAAGCGCAGCTTCGAGCGCATCGAGGAGGAGATCCTGGGCGAGCTCAGGCGGAGCTTCAGCCCGGAGTTCATCAACCGGGTCGACGAGGTCATCGTCTTCAACCCCCTGGGAACGGAGGAGCTCCGGTCGATCATCGACATCCTGCTCTACGACGTCAACTCCACCCTCGGTGAGCGTGGCCTCGCCGTTGAGGTGACCACGGAGGCCAAGGAGTGGCTCCTCGCCGAGGCCGGGATCGACCCCTCGACCGGGGCGCGCCCCCTGAGGCGTACGATCCAACGCCACGTGCAGGACGCCATCTCCGAGATACTCATCGCCCGTCACGACGCCGTGTTCGAGCACATTCACGTCTCGGTGGACGGGGAGGGGCTACACTTCGACGCTGAGCCGCGCGAGTCTCTGGTGGAGGAGAGCTGAAGGACGGGCCAGCGCGGCCGGCAGTGTCGGGACCCAGAGCGCCAGGCCGGTTCGCCGGCCTCGGCGGACCGTTGCCCGCAGGAGTGAGGACACCCTGAACATGATGCCCCCGAAGACCACCAGATTTCACCTCTTGCTCCTGGTTGTCGCCTTCGTGGCGTCGGCTGGCCTCGGCCTCGCGCCGGCCGCGGAGGCCCAGAGCCCCTGGGCCGGCAGGACCATCGAGGCCATCGAGATCACCGGACTGCGCACGGTGCCGGAGGAGACCCTCCGGTACTACCTCGCACTCGAGGAGGGAAAGCCACTCGACCCGACGGACCTCAACGCCCGGATCCACGATCTCTGGTCCCGCGAGCTCCTCGACGAGGTCGCGGTCGACGTCGAGGAGGGGACCTCCGGCGTGCGGGTCATCCTGCGGGTGCGGGAGAGGCCGGTCCTCGAGAGCGTCGAGTACGAGGGGGTCAAGCGGATCAGTCAGTCCGACATCCAGGAGCGGATCTCGCAGGAGAGGATCCGGGTGATCGAGGGGACGCCGTTGAGCCAGGGGGAGCTCTTCCGCCTGAAGAGGGCGATCGAGGCTCTCTACAAGGAGAAGGGGTACCGCCTGGCCGAGGCGACCTACACGCTGGAGCCGGTCGGGACCGACGAGTACCAGGTCGTCTACACGATCGACGAGGGCGACAAGATCCGCATCGGGGACATCGACTTCGAGGGCAACACCGTCTTCCGGGACATCCGCCTGCGCTGGGTGATGAAGGGCACCAAGGAGAGCGGGCTCGTCACCCGGGTCCTGAAGAAGGACATCTACAATCCGGCGAAGCTCGAGGAGGATCTCGGTCTGGTCAGCGAGATCTACCGCGACGCGGGGTACAAGAACATCACCCTCGGGGAGCCGGCCATCGAGGTGCGCGGCGAGGAGGACGGCAAGCGTCGTCTCGGAATCACCGTGCCCGTCGAGGAGGGCCAGCGCTGGAAGCTCGGCGAGATCGAGATCGAGGGGAACGAGCGCTTCGCCGACGAGCTCCTCCTCCGTGTGTTCAAGCGTCCCCGCGGAGACTGGCTCCGGTCCTCCGTGATCACCGCGGGACAGGAGGCGATCCAGGAGATCTACTCGAACTCGGGCTACCTCTTCGCGCAGGTGGACACCGAGACGCGCGACGTGGACGAGACCACCGCGAGCGTCGTCGTGCACGTCGACGAGGGGGATCAGTTTCGGGTGGGGCGGATCGAGTTCACGGGCAACACGCGGACGAAGGACAAGGTCCTGAGGCGAGAGCTGCGGGTGCAGGAGACCTTGGTGCTCAATGCCGGCGCCCTGCGCAACAGCCTGCGACGCATCGGCCAGCTCGAGTACTTCAAGGTCGACGAGGACGACCCGGTCAACTTCGACTTCGACGCCGAGAGCAAGACCGTGGACGTGACCGTGAAGGGCGCGGAGGGCGACCGGACGGAGCTGCAGCTGGGTGGCGGCTGGAGCGAGGTCGACGGCTTCTTCGGCCAGCTGTCCATCCGGACCCGGAACTTCCTGGGCCGCGGCGAGTCCGTCGGCGCTTCGCTCCAGACCGGGCGTTACCGCAACCTTCTCGACGTCTCCTACTTCGCACCGTGGTTCCTCGACCGGCCGCAGACGGTGGGAATCCAGGTCTTCCGCAACGACCTCGACTACAACCTCCTGTCGGGGCAGCAGTTTCTGCAGAAGAGCACGGGCATCACGCTGACCTACGGCCGCAACCTCGGGATCTTCCAGAACCTCTCGGTCTCCTACAGCCTGTTCGACGCGGAGGATCGCCGGACGCTGCTCGCGCTCGACGGCTCGCTGGTCGAGCAGGAGTTCGTGCGCTCCGTCTCGTCGATCCGGACGGTCTTCACGCGCAACACCATCGACAGCCGCCTGAACCCGACCAACGGCTGGCGTCTCTCGGCCTCGGTCGAGGTCGCCGGCGGACCGATCGGAGGCGACACGGACTTCGTTCGCCCCCGGCTGACCTACACCGCGTTCGCCCCGGTCACGAAGGGCACGGTGAGGACGGTGGGGCAGTTGAACTTCGAGGCCGGCTACATCGTCCCCTACAACGGCCAGGACCTGTTCTTCCTCGACCGCTTCTACCTGGGCGGCGAGAACAGCGTTCGCGGTTTCCGCTTCCGCTCGCTCTGGGTGCGCGACAAGGATGGGAACACCGTCGTCGACGAGTTCGGCACACCCCTCGGTGGCGACAAGTTCGTCCAGGCGAACGTGGAGTATCATCTGTTGCTCGGGGAGCCCTTCCGGCTCCTCGCGTTCTTCGATGTCGGCGGCGTCTACTCGGAGAGCCAGGACATCAATCTGGACGCCCTCCGGATGACCGCCGGTATGGAGTTCCGCCTGTTCGTGCCGGTCTTCGGTCAACCACTGCGCTTCATTTTCGCCAGGAACCTGGACGAGCTCACCGACGACCGTTTCGAGAGTTTCCAGTTCAGTATCGGTGCTGGATTCTGAGGAGAGGAGAGTCATGCAGAACCATGCCCATATTCCAGTCACCGGCGCCCGTTGGCGTCTCGCCGCGATCCTGCTGCTCGCGTTCGCGGCGCTGCCGGCGTGGGGCCAGGGCGGTGCCTCCATCCCGACGGCCAAGGTGGCGGTCATCGACGTCCAGCGCATCCTGACGGACTCCGCGGCCGGCAAGTCCGCGCTGGAGCGCCTGGGCGAGCTGAAGAAGAGCCGGGAAGGTCAGTTGAAGGCCAAGGCGGAAGAGATCGACGGACTGCGCAAGCAGATCGACGAGGGGCGCCTCACGCTCTCCGAGCAGCGCCTCGTGGACCTCCAGAAGGAGCTCGAGGACAAGGCCATCGACCTGCAGCGGGCGCAGGACGACGCCAACCGCGAGTTGGAGAAGTCGAGAGAGAGCACCTTCGCCGCCATCGAGGAGAGGGTCCTTCCGATCATCGACGAGGTCGGCCGCGAGATGAGGCTGACCCTGATCTTCAACAAGTACCAGAGTGGCCTGCTGTTCGCGCAGGACGAGGCGGACATCACGGACCTGATCCTCCAGCGGTTCGATCAGAGTCAGGCCGAGGGAGGCTGACCTTGGGGCACCGCCTCGGCGAGCTGGCCGAGCGACTGGGCGGCCGGGTCGAAGGCGACTCCTCGTTCGAGGTTCGCGGCGTGAGCACCCTGGAGGCAGCGGGACCCGCGGACCTCGGCTTCGTGACGCACGGACGCTACCGCCGCCAGGCAGCGGCGAGCCGTGCGGGAGCGCTGCTGGTGCCGACGGTGGCGGCCGGCGTCGAAGGGAAGTCGCTCCTGGTCGTCGAGGACGCCTACTACGGCCTCGCCCGCCTGCTGGAGCTGTTCCATCCCGAGAGCCCGCCGGAGGCCGGCATCCATCCCACGGCGGTGGTCGCGTCCGGCGTCGTGATCGACCCGACGGCGACGGTGGGGCCCTACGTCGTGGTGGGCGAGGGCAGCCGGATCGGGCCGAGCGCCGTGCTCGAGGCCCACGTGGTCGTGGGACGCGACTGCACGGTCGGCGAGAGGGCCCACCTGCACCCCCACGTGACGCTCTATGCGCGGAGCGAGATCGGCGCGGGCGCCGTCCTCCACGCCGGCAGCGTCGTCGGCAGCGACGGTTTCGGCTTCGCCCAGCACGAGGGCCATCACTACAAGGTGCCGCAGGTGGGGCGCGCGGTCCTCGAGGCGGAGGTCGAGCTGGGCGCCAACTCCACCGTCGACCGCGCCCTGCTGGACGAGACGCGGATCGGCGCAGGGTCCAAGGTGGATAACCTGGTCCAGATCGGCCACAATGTGCGGATCGGCCGCGGTTGTCTCCTGATTTCGCAGTCGGGCGTGGCGGGGAGCACGAAACTGGGCGACGGAGTGATCCTCGCCGGGCAGGTTGGCGTGTCCGGGCACCTGGAGCTCGGCGATGGCGTGAGGGTCGCGGCGAAGAGCGCCGTGTTCAAGGATGTCGCAGCGGGCCGGCAGGTGGCCGGCATCCCGGCTGTCGAGGCCGGCGCCTGGCGCCGGCGCCAGGTCGCGCTGGGGCGACTCGAGGATCTCCGCAAGCGTCTCGGGGCGCTCGAGCGGGCACTGGAGCGCGAGGACGAGAGTGAGTGAAATGAGCCCTCCGGGCGACATCCGTTGGATCATGTCGGTACTGCCGCACCGGTACCCGCTGCTTCTCGTCGATCGCGTCGAGGAACTCGAGGCGCAGCGTCGGATCGTCGCGATCAAGGCCGTGACGATCAACGAGCCCTTCTTCAACGGACACTTTCCCGGCCACCCGGTCATGCCGGGGGTCCTGGTCGTCGAGGCGATGGCCCAGGCGGGGGGGATTCTCCTGCTGCACGAGGTCCCGGAGAGGGAGTCCAAGCTGGTCTACTTCACCTCCATCGAGAGGGCGCGCTTTCGGCGGCCTGTCGTACCGGGCGACGTTCTGCGCTTCGAGGTCGATGTGGTCCGCCTGCGGCGGGTGCACGCGAAGTTGGAGTGCAAGGCGTTCGTGGACGGTCAGCTGACGGCGGAGGCGATCCTGTCGTCGGCGATGGTGGACCGCTGAGGACGGGGAGCCGAGGAGTCATGCAAGCTGAGGTGCATCCCTCCGCGGTCGTCGACCCCGGGGCGCGACTGGCTGAGGGTGTCGTGGTCGGCCCGGGCGCGGTCGTCGGCGCGGAGGTCGAGGTGGGGGAGGGAACCCGCATCGACGCCGGCGCCGTCATCGAGGGGCCGACCCGACTGGGGCGGGGGAACCGCGTCTTTCCCCACGCCTGCCTGGGAACCGAGCCGCAGGACCTCAAGTACGCCGGGGAGCGGGTGGCGCTCGAGATCGGCGACGACAACCAGTTCCGCGAGTTCGTCACGGTGCACCGGGGGACCGGGAAGGGCGGTGGGGTGACGCGCATCGGCAGCGGCAACCTGTTCATGGTGTACAGCCATGTCGCCCACGACTGCCAGGTCGGCGACCAGACGATCTTCAGCAACTGCGCCACCCTGGCGGGTCACGTCGAGGTGGAGGACGAGGCGGTGATCGGCGCCTTCAGCGCCGTGCACCAGTTCTGCCGGGTGGGTCGATCGGCCTACATCGGGGGTTACTCGGTCATCACGATGGACGCCCTGCCCTTCGCGAAGACGGTCGGGATGAAGCCGGTCTGTTTCGGCGTGAATCGTATCGGGATGGAACGGTCCGGCCACGACGCCGAGGCCATCCGCGCGGTCGAGCGCGGCCTGCGACTGCTCACCCGCTCGAAGCTCAACGTGGTGCAGGCGCTGGAGCGGATCGAGACCGAGTACGGCGGGATCCCGCTGGTCGATCATCTCGTGGCCTTCGTTCGCAGCGCCAGTCGGGGGGTGATCCGTCGCGCCCGCGGCGGCTCCCGGGGCGGATGAGGGGAGTGGCGTGGGTTCTGTTCGCGTAGGGGTTCTCGGTGTGGGGGCGATGGGCCGCCACCATGTCCGAATTCTCTCCGACCTGCCGGACGCGGAGCTGACCGGCGTGGTCGACCGGGACGGCGAGCGGGCGGCGGCCGTCGCGGGGCCGTTCTCCGCCCCGGTGCTGCCCGACGTCCAGGATCTCGCCGACCGCTGCGACGCCGTCGTGGTGGCGGTGCCCACCGTCGACCATGAGGAGTTCGCCTGCTGGCTCCTGCGGCGAGGCATCCACGTCCTGGTCGAGAAGCCCCTGGCCCCCGACCTGCGAGCCGCCGACAGGATGATCGAGGCGGCGGACGCGAGCGGCGCCCGACTGGCCGTCGGCCATGTCGAGTTCTTCAACCCGGCGGTCCAGGCCCTCGTGGCGGAGCGCCAGGCGCCCCGCTTCATCGAGGTGCAGCGTCTGGCGACCTTCACCCCCCGAAGCCTGGACGTGGACGTGGTGCTCGACCTGATGATCCACGACATCCAGATCGTGCACGCCCTGGCCGGCGAGGAGGTGGCGGAGGTGCGGGCCACCGGCATCGACGTCCTCACGTCCCGTTACGACATCGCCTCCGCGCGCATCGAGATGGGTTCCGGGTGCGTGGCGAACCTGACGGCGTCGCGCGTCTCGTCGGAGCGTGTACGCAAGCTGCGGGTCTTCTTGCGCAGCCGCTACCTTTCGGTGGACTATCAGCTGCAGGAGCTGAGGGGAGCCCGCCTGGTGGACGGCCCGGAAGGGCCGGAGATCCAGCGCGAGGGGTTGACGATCCAGAAGGCCGAGCCCCTGGCGCTCGAGCTCCGGGGTTTCGTCGATGCCTGTCGCGGCGAGGCCGGTCGGGTGGTCGACGGCCGCCAGGGCCGCCGGGCGCTCGCTACGGCCCTCGATGTCGTGACGTCCATCGGCTAGGCTGATCTCCTCACCCACTGTCTACTACGAGACCGTATGTACCTGAATCTGCGGCGTTACGCTCTGCTCGGGCTCCTCGACGTACAGACAGTACGACTGCGTCGCCCTCGGTCGCAAGCCTTGCATCTCCAGGCACCTACGGCCTCGTCGACCGACCGGAGGAGTATTGCGAGGCGGAGCGGACCGACAACCAGGATGACTCCGACGTCGACATCGTCAACGTGGGTGGGTATCGGCGGGTCAGCGCGGGCAAGTGAGCTCCGAACGGTGAATCCTGGACGCGCCGGAACCTCCCCGACGGGATGCGTTCCACGCCCGACACGGAGGTTGGGGAGGGGACGCCGGCGTGTGGGATACTCGACCCGCCCTGCTGCACCAGGCGCGGCGCTGTTCCGCGGCGCCCCACGACCCCACGGCCCCACGACCCAGGACCGGAGACGAGATGACGCATCCAGGCCACCCCGACCGCCGCGGTCCGACCGTTCCCCTGACCCTTGCCGGCCTGCTTCTCGCGGGCGCCGCCGGCGCCCAGCTCCTGCGCTACCACGAGGCGCCCGACGATCCGCCGGCGGCGATCGTGGCCCGGGACGACGCCGCGGCCCGCTCTCCGGCCGCTCGGGCGGCGCTCGGCGGCTACGTCAGCGTGCAGGTGAACGTCGACGAGAACGGAATGAACATCGTCGGCGACGCCGCCAACGAGCCGTCGATCACGGTCTATCCGTTCGACCGGCGGCGCATGGTGATCGGGTGGCGGCAGTTCGACAGCATCGGCTCCAACTTTCGCGAGGCCGGGTGGGCGCTGACGGACGACGAGGGCGCGAGCTGGACCTTCCCCGGCGTGCTCGAGGAGGGGGTGTTCCGCACGGACCCCGTGCTCGACGCGGACAGCGAGGGGCGCCTGTTCTACAACAGCCTGTCGGGCGCCGACCTGCTGGACATGGACGTCTGGCGGTCGCTGGACGGCGGTCAGGGCTGGCTCTCCCCGGTGCCGGCCTTCGGCGGCGACAAGAACTGGATGGTGGTCGACAGCACCGGCGGCATCGGAGACGGCAACGTCTACGGGACGTGGCAGCGCCCCATCGGCTGCTGCGGCCCCGACGTGTTCACCCGCTCGGTCGACGGCGCCCTCAGCTTCGAGTCGCCGGTGCCCGTCACGAACAGCCCGTCGTTCGGCGTCCTCGCCGTGGGGCCCGACGGCGAGGTCTACGCCGCGGGCATCGACGGTGACTCGGGTCAGGATTTCAACACCCTCGTCGTCTCGCGCTCGGACGACGCCCGGGACGCGGGCGCGAGCCCGACCTTCACGGGGCGGGAGGTGGACCTCGGGGGCTCGCTGGTCTTCGGCGGCGGACCTAACCCCGCGGGTCTCCAGGGGCAGGTGTGGGTGGCCACGGACCGCTCGGACGGCCCGAGCCGGGGGCACGCCTACCTGCTGGCCTCGGTGAACCCGCCGGGCGGCGACCCCCTGGATGTGCGGATCGCGCGGACGATCGACGGCGGCCAGAGCTGGGAGCCCTCGGTCCGTGTCAACGACGACGCCGGGACCTCGGCCTACCAGTGGTTCGGCACGATCTCGGTGGCCCCCAACCGCCGCATCGACGTCGTCTGGAACGACACTAGGAACAGCGGCATGACGTTCGTCTCGCAGCTGTTCTACACCTGGTCGTACGACGGCGGCAAGACCTGGTGGCCGTCGGCGCCGGTGAGCCCGGCGTTCGACAGCTCGCTGGGTTGGCCGAACCAGGACAAGCTCGGCGACTACTACGACATGATCTCCGACGACCTCGGCGCCGACCTGGCCTGGGCCGCGACTTTCAACGGGGAGCAGGACGTCTACTACCTGCGGCTGTTTCCGGACTGCAACGCCAACGACGTCTCCGACGTCACGGACGTGCTGAGCGGGACGAGCGACGACGAGGACGGCAACGACATCCCCGACGAGTGCCAGGGTCTCACCCTGGGCAATCCCGAGCCGGGCCTGCCCGGGCAGGTCAACACCTTCGAGGTGCGGGGCGCGACGCCGGGCGCCACCGTCGTCGTGGTCGCGGACGTGGCGGCGGGCGGCGTGGCGGTCCCCGGCTGCCCGGGTCTGACCGTCGACCTGGCCAGCCCGCGGCGACTCGGCCAGGGGGTGGCCGACGCGGGCGGTCGCGCCACGGTGAGCGTGGAGATCCCCGAGGCTGCGGCCGGCCGGACGATCCTCGCCGAGGCGGTGGAACGGTCGGCCTGCGAGCGCTCGCCCCTGGTGACCTGGCCGCTGCCGTAGGCGGCGCCGCGGAAGGGGAAGGAGAAGGACCGATGAGGATTCTGGTCGTGGGTGCCTCCGGCACCATCGGACGCGCGGTCGTCGCGGAGCTCGGCGCTCGCCACGAGATCGTGGCCGCCGGCCGCGGCTCCGGCGACGTCAGGCTCGACGTCACCGACGAAGCCTCGATCCGGGCGGCCTACGACGCCGCCGGGCCGCTCGACGCCGTCGTCTCCGCGACGGGGTCGGTGAAGTTCGCGCCGTTCGGCGAGCTGGACGCGGCCGGCTACGAGGTCGGCCTGCGGGACAAGCTCATGGGGCAGGTCAACCTCGTGCTGATCGGCCGCGAGCACCTGAGCCCTGGCGGCTCCTTCACCCTGACGACGGGTGTGCTCGACCGGGACCCCATCGCGGCGGGCAGCTCGGCCTCGATGGTCAACGGCGCGATCAACGCCTGGGTGCGCGCGGCGGCGATCGAGATGCCCCCGGGCCTGCGGATCAACTCGGTGAGTCCGGGCGTGATCGAGGAGGCGATGGACGCCTACGGGCCGTTCTTCCGCGGCTTCGAGCCGGTGCCGGCGGCGCGGGCGGCGCTGGCCTACGCGAAGAGTGTCGAGGGGCTGCAGACCGGGCAGGTCTACGAGGTCGGGTGAAGAGCCATCGGCCGGGCTACCAGCCGTCCGGCGGCGGCGGGTGGCGACGCAGCAGCGCGGGCCGCGCGCGCAGGAGCCAGTGGAGCGCGAAGACGAGGTTGGCGGCGGGGTAGAGGGCGTAGTAGGCGGCGGCGACGGGGTCGAGGGCGGGCCGGTAGAGCACCGACCAGGGGAGGACGGGTGTCAGGAAGGCGAGGCCGGCGAGGGCGACCAGGATGGGCTCGCGGCGATCGACGAGGGTGTAGGCCGCGGCTAGGAGGGCCCCGAGGGTGAACACGCCCAGCATCGGGAAGCGGTAGAGCCGGGCCAGCGCTCCCCACAGCCAGGTGTCGGTGGGCAGCAGGTTGAGGGCCCAGGCGCCGGCGAGCACGAGGCCGCAGGCGGCGAGGCCCGCGGCGGCCAGGTCGACGTGCAGGACGACCCCGGGGAGGCGGCCTGGGTGAAGGTCGCCGGCGGCGATGCGGCGTTCGATCCTCACGACCCCCCGGCCCCCTCCCCGGCGGCTGGCCGCTGGGGCCACGCCAGGACGTAGGCGCGGCGGGCCGCGAGCTGCGCCACCGGTCGGGGGTCGGCCGCCGTCGGCGCCCGGGTCGGACGGCCGGCCAGCAGGTCCACCGGCGCCTCGTCCGGCATCGGCTCCGGGAGCCCCGAGGGGTCGAGGTGATAGTCGTTCACCGCGTCGTCGCCGAGGTTGACGAGCACGAGCAGCGCTTCGGCGGGCTCCGTGGTGCGCCGCCACCAGGCGACGACGCGGTCGTGCCCGGTCGGGACGAGCTCGAGGTCGCCGACCCGGAGTGCCGGGTGTTCGTTGCGCAGCGCGATCAGGCGTCGGTAGTGGTGGAGGAGCGACTCGGGATCCCGGTCCTGGGCGGCGACGTTGACGGTCGCGGCCTCCGCGTCGAGTTCCTGCCAGGGCCTGCCGAGGGTGAACCCTCCCTTGGGCCCGCCGGTCCACGGCAGGGGCTTGCGCAGCTCGGGGTCGGGTTTGGCTCCCTGGACCCCGATCTCCTCGCCGTAGTAGAGGAACGGGGTTCCCGGCAGCGTGAGCAGCAGCGAGGCCGCCATTCGTGAGCGCTCGAAGCTGCCGCCGAGGACGGTCCGGGTCCGCACCTGGTCGTGGTTGGTCAGGAACGTGGCGTAGCGGCCGCCGGGGAACGCGCTGTCGAGCCTCTCGACAGCCCTGGTGAGCGCGTCCGACCGGCCCCACCGGGCCGCCTCGAGGATCGCTTCGGCGAGCTCGAACTGGAAGGTGAGGTCGAGCTCGTCGGGGCCGTAGCTGGCGACGGTTTCGGTGTCCGCCCACACCTCGCCCACGGTGAGGGCGTCGGGGCGCACGTGGTGGACGAACTCCTGGTAGCCGCGCAGCCACTCGTGGGTCTCCGGAGTGTCCTCCTGCACCGGCAGATCCTCGATCAGGTGACGGATGGCGTCCAGGCGGAAGCCGTCGGCGCCCATCTCCTCGAGCCAGAAGCGGCTGATCTCCCGGGACTCCGCGACGACCTCGGGGTTGCGGTGATTCAGGTCGGGCATACCCGACCAGAAGATGCCGTAGTAGCCGTAGGCGAGGAAGCGCCGCCAGCCCCGTTGCCACCAGGGCGTCGCGTGCCACACCTCCTGGCCCCACGGGCCCCGGACGGTCTGCGGTTCCCGGCTCCAGATGTACCAGTCGTGCCAGCGGGAGTCCGGACGCCACGCGTCTCGGAACCAGGGGTGGTCCGAGGAGGTGTGGTTCAACACCAGGTCGACGACCACCCGCACTCCCCGTCGGTGGGCCTCGGCGACGAGCCTCCGGAACTCCTCGTTGGTGCCGTACTCCGGGTCGATCCGCCGGTAGTCGACGACGTCGTAGCCGTGGTAGCTCGGCGACTCGGTGACCGGCATGAGCCAGAGGGCCGTGACCCCCAGGTCGTCGCCGCCCCGGGGGTCGCCGTCGTTCAGGTGGTCGAGGCGCTCGAGGAGGCCCCGGAGGTCGCCGACGCCGTCGCCCGCGAGCGGCCCGCTCGTCGAGTCGGAGAACGAGCGCACGAAGACCTCGTAGAAGACGGCCGAGCGCCACCAAGGGAGTGGCGGGTCGGTGGGCGGCGGCGCCCGTCTCGCTTCGGCCGCGGAGGTGGAGGCGGGCGCGCCATCCTCGGTCCCCCCGCCGCGACACGCCAGGCCGCCCACGACGGCCAGGAGAGCCAGAGCTGCCGCGAGAGAGCCACGGACCGACGCTGCGAGACGATGCGCCACGAGGTCAAGCTAGTCGGGAGGCCCCCGCGGGTCAAGCGGTCGGTTTCGGTTTTCCACGATTGGCGCGCAGCCTCCTCGCGGCCTACTGTGAGCGGGAATCCCGAAGTGCGTCCCCGTGGGGAGCGCCGCGGTGAGAGTCGAACGCCAGAACCGAACCGGAGGCCGTCATGTCGAGAGTCCAGCTGAGAGTCCTTGGGGTCCTGAGCGTCCTGCTACTCACCGCGTCCGTCGCGACGGCGGCGAACGACCTCGCGGGCGAGGTGCTCCGGGCTCGTGAGCTCGTGGCGGCCGGGGAGACCGCGGCGGCCGTTGATCTGCTGGAGCAGGTCGCGGGGACCCTCGACTCCTCCGCGGGCGACCAGGCCGCGGAGGCGCGTCTCGAGCTGGGGGTCGCCTTCCTCTCCGCTGGCGAGGCCGGCCGGGCCCTGGTGGCCTTCCTCCAGTCCGCCGAGGTCGCCGCCTCGCCGGCCACAGCGTGGATCTGGGCCTCGGTCGCGGCTGAGGAGCTGGGTCTGGACCGGGAGTCCGCGACCTATCGCCGTCGTGCCCTGGCCGGCGGTGCCGCGCCCGCCCCCTCCGAGACGCCTTCCTCCGAGCCATCGGCTCCGGCCTCGCCGCCCGCGTCGGCCACCGCGGGGTTCTTCCGATCGGTCGAGACCCCGATCGAGGCTCCGGCCGAGTCCGCGTTGGCGGCCGCCGCCGAGGTCCCGGGCACGGAGGTTTCGGGCGCGGAAGTCCCGGTTGCGGAAGTCCCGGTCGCGGAGGCGCCGGCAGCGGAGCTCGCGGCTGTGGAGCCCCCGCCGGCGACGGTCGCTGCGGCGGCGGTGGGCGAGTCGGCGCCGCGGCCCGCGCCGGAGCTCTCCGGCGAGCCTTCGCAGAGCTCCTCGCGAGCGCCGGCCACCGAGGCCGCGGCCCGCCCGGCCGACGGACCGGCGAGCTTCTTCCGCTCCGTGGAGCGCTACGATCCCGAGGCGCCGCCCGCGGCGCGGGCGACGGCTCCGGATCCCGAGGCCCCCGTCCCCGGGTCCGAGGAGGTTGCCGCGGAGCGGAACGAGGCGGTGAGCGTATTCTTCGAGCGTGGGGTCGGCGGCTCGGAGGCCGAGGACCCGAGGACGGCCACGCCCCCGCCCACCCCCCGGCTCGGTCCCCTCGGGGATGCCGAGAGGCGGGAGGCCGTCAGCGGCTTCTTCGCCGGTGTCGCGGCGACGGGGGCCGACGAGCGGGAGCCGGCCGACGCCGGGGACGCCGGCTCCGGCGGCGTCTGACGATCGACCGGCCCTGTCGGGAATCTCGGCGCCTCGGCGGACGGACCGTGCTCCCCGGCTGTTACTCGCGCAATAACTACGCGGCGGGTGTTCGTGGGAGCCTTCGATCCGGTCTTTTCACATGATGCCGAGAGTGACCCCAGAGCACCTCCCCGATTCTTCCGAGGATCGTCCGACGACGGCCCTGCAGGAGGCCCTAGCCCACTGCCGAAGAGGCTCGTGGTCCGAGGGCTACCGGGCGCTGAACCGCGCGGTCGAGAGCGGGGAGGCGATGACGCCGTTGGCGCGGTCCTACCTCGGCTACCTGGTGGCGGCGCGGGACGGCCGCTTCTGGGAGGGGCTCGACCTCTGTCGTCAGGCGGCGGAGGAGCGCTTCTTTCAGCCCGAGGTACAGGTGAACCTGGCGCGGACCTACCTTCTGCGCGAGAGGCGACACGAGGCCGTCGCCGCCCTGAGCCGCGCCCTCGAGATCGACCCGGGCTTCGGGCCGGCGATCCGGCTACGACAGCGCCTGGGCACGCGGAGTCGTCCGTCGATCCCGTTCCTCGGGCGGTCGAACCCGATCAACCACCTCTTCGGCCGGCTGCGGGCTGCCCTCCGGGCCTGAACACGGACGCCGCGCGTCGGCGGGGTACTCGTCACAAGAAACCCTAGCGGACCACCAGCGTCGGCACGGTCGCCACGTCCCAGGGCCACACCAGGCCCTCGGCGGTCGCCAGCGCGTTCTTCGCTCCGAAGAGCCTCTCCGTCAGCCAGAGCGCGGGCTCGTAGCTCATCGCGCCGCCGACCGAGGTCACGTACTTGCCGTCCACGACGAGGCGAACGTCGTCGCGCACCCGGACGCTGGGGAAACGTCCACGCAGCGCTTCACGGTCGGCCCGGACGCCCTCGGTGACCACGAACAGCACGCGCAGGACGCGACGGCGGGGCGGCGCGGAGACCTCGGCCGCGGTGGGCTCGAGGTCGACCGGCGCTCCGCCGAAGCCGCCGACCGGGGAGCGCGCGTATCTCACGTCGACCAGCCAGAGGCGGTCCTTCCGCCCGGCGGGGTCGTCGAGCAGGGCCGGGAAGCGCGCCCAGGCGAGAAAGCCTCGCAGCGCGGGCGACCTCCGCACCTCGTCCCATCGAGGGTGGCGGGACGCGGGCGGCAGAGCCCCGGACTCGAGCTCCAGCCGCGGCGTGGGCAGCCAGCGGAACCGGCCGTGGCGGATCCCCAGGCTGGTTTCGGCGACCACCTCCCAGGTCGTGGGATCCATCGGCATGGGGCCCACCATCCAGCGCTGGACAGCCGGCGGTAGCCGCTCCTCCAGAGACGCCAGAACCCGCGCCTCCGTCGCCCCGTGGAGCAGGACGAGGCCGACGATCCAGACCGCGGCCACGCTCAATCCGGCCCAGGCCGCGCGCTCGGCGCCCTCCGGCCCCAGCGCGGGGCGCAGCAGCAGCCACAGCAGTCCCACCGCGACGATCGCGAGCGCGGGCAGCGCGCTCGGCAGCCGCTGCGCCGCGGCGCCCAGGGCCACGGCGGTGACGAGACCCCAGCCCACGACCAGAGGCCCGGAGCGGCGTCGTCCGAGGAGCCAGCCCGCGCCCAGGGCGACCCACAGCCAGGGGTCCGCGATGAAGACCGAGTCGCCGTAGGACCAGGCGCCGTGGATCGGCATGCCCCAGCGCATGCCGTAGTTGTTGAGCCAGTCGAGAGCCGGGTGGGTCAGGGTCGCCCCCGCCGAGAGCGCCAGGAGGGGGGCGAAGCGTGCCCGCGGCGGAGCCGGGGAGCGGCGCGAGGCCACGAGGCGGTCCCACCCCAGGAGCAGCAGGGCCAGGAGGAGGGGCAGGACGACCAGGGCCGGGATGCCGTGCGTCCAGCCCCGGCGAAAGCCCAGCGCCGCGTCCGAGCCCCAGGCGTAGGAGAGGACGTCGATGTCGGGCAGGTTCGCGCCGATGACGAGGGCGGCGGGCGCGAGCCGGCCCGCACGGCCCAGACGGGTCGCCGCCAGGTTGGCGCCGACGAGGGTGTGGGTGAGGGGGTCCACGGGTTGGTGCCCTTCGCGGCGGCTCCCGGAAACTGCCGGATCCGGAGGGCCGCCCTCGACTGGGGTCGTTCGGGATCCGGGATCATAGCGGGTGGCATGCTCGGGGGTCAGCCTCTGTCCTACGTCGAATTAGGAAGATCGCGGTCCGTCGGGAGTGGTGACCTCCTCTAGCCTTTGACCATGTCCTGGGCCGCGTCGCTGGCGGCCGTGCGGACGCGACGCTTCGCGCCTCAGGAGTCCGAGGAGTCAGCATGAGCTTGCCCCCGAAACCCACACGTCGGCTGTCGCCGGAGTTGGAGCTGCCGCCCGACTCGGAGCTCGCGTACTCCGGGGGTAGAGCGGTGGCGAGGGGCCCGCTCCTGGGCCTGGTCGTCGTCCTCGTCGTCTGGGCGCTGGCCGCCGGCGGCATCCTCGAGTTCGTCGACGGCCCGCTCTACGACCTGGCTTCCCGGCTCCGCGCCTCTGTCGGCTCGCGGTCGGCGAACGTGGTGCTGGTGACCGTCCCGGAGGAGGCGGCCGTGGCGGGGCGCGAGCCCTGGGACGACCTGCTCGCCGCTCTCGCCCACCTCGGCCCACGGTCCGTGGTCTTCACGTTCCCGCCCGGCGACCTGACGACGTCCCTGCGCGGGAACGGCGGGGCGGCGGGATGGTGGTACGGCCGGCGGATTCTGGCCGGCTCGTCCGAGGGAGGCCTCAGTCTCGATGCCGGGGGCTCGGGTCCCAGCGATCGGTTGGCGGGCGTGGTCGCCGTGGCGCCGGCGACCCTCGGTGTCCATCGGCGGCAACGGGCCGGGTACGAGGTGGGTGGCGTGCGCTTCGACAGCCTGGAGGTCGGGGTCGCGCGACGGCTCGGCGTCGCCAACCTCCCCGCGGAGGGGACCTTTCTCATCGCGTTCCGCGGCGGTCCCGGCGCTCTGCCCAGCGTCGACCTCGACCGCGCCCTCCACGGGGGGTTGATCGCGGACCTGGTGGAGGATCGGGTCGTCCTCGTCGGACGGATCACGGCGGACGCGACGGCCGGGCTCCTGACGCCGACGACGACCGGCATCCGGCGGATGAGCTCGCTCGAGCTCCACGGTCAGGCTCTCGACGGCCTCCTGGCGGGCGACCGACTTCGGACGCTGGGCTCGTGGCTCCTTCTGCCCCTGCTGCTGGTCCTGGGGGGCGGGGGCGTCGTGCTCTACCAGAGGGTCTCGACCCGGCTCACCTGGCGGCTGACCGCCGCCCTGACGGTGCTGTACCCGTTGCTGGCGGGCGTCGCTCTCGTGACGGCGGGGTTGTGGGTGCCGCCCACGCCGCTGGTGGTGACCCAGGTCGGCCTGTTCTCGCTGTTCACCTGGCGCAAGCTGGCCATCAGCAGCGAGGCCGCGAGCCAGCTGCTCCTGGAGGCGTCGACCCAGCTGCGCCAACGCCTCTGGCCCCCACACTTCTACCTGACCGAGGAGCCGTGGAAGCAGATCGCTCTCATGACCTACCAGACCCTCGATCTGGAGAGAGTGATCTTCCTGGAGAAGCTCGACGACGACGAGCGGGTGCGCGAGGTCGAGGCGGTGAGCTGCTCGCTGGACGACATCCGCGAGCGGCGGCGGGACATTCGCCGCACGCCCTACACCACGGCCCTGGAGCAGGAGGGTCCTCTGCGCGTCGATGACTACCTGACCGGGGGGCTCGAGGACGAGGAGCAGTACCTCGTGCCGCTGGACTTCGGCGGTCGTCTGCACGGATTCTGGGCATTCGGGGCCCGCAGCGAGGTCGTGCACAGCACGCTGGGCTTCTCGGAGGTCGTGGAGCAGATCTCTCGCGAGTTGGCGGAGATGCTCTACCACCGCCACCAGGTGCGGCGCGACCTCCGACCGCCGACTCTGCTCGAGCGGCTCTCGCGGGAGCGCCAGGAGGAGTCGTACCGGGCGCTCGCCCAGGTCTTCCGATTCCTCGAGACCCGCATCGAGCGGGTCGAGAACATGGTGGCCGGGATGAGCACGGGAGCGGTGCTCTACGACCTCTTCGGTCACGTGCTGGAGATCAGTGGCAAGATGCGGGAGGTCCTCCGGCGCGAGGGGCTGGCGCCCTACTCCGTGACCGGCGTCGACCTCGTGGCCTCCCTGGGCGGGGTTGACCTCGGCACCGCCCGCGGCGCGCTGCGCGGCGCGATCCTGCGGCGCGAGACGGTCAGGATGCCGGCGGTAGTCCAGGCCCGCGACGGGGAGCTACCGCTCTACCTCGTCGTGCGACCGCTGATCGGCAATGGCGGCGAGGCCAAGAGCGGTTCGCCGTCTCCGTTCGGACTCAGCGGGATCGTCATCGAACTGGCCGTCGACGGCCCGACAGATCGGTCATGACCGGAGGTTTCGAGCTGCCGATCTTCCCGGTGGGGAGCCTGGACTCCTCGGTGGTGACGACCGTCTGGGTCGGAGTCCTCGTCTCGGCGTTCTTCAACCTGCGTCTGGGTTGGACCTTCTCGGGGCTGGTGGTTCCCGGCTACCTGGTGCCGCTCCTCATCGCACGACCGTGGGCCGCCGTCGTCGTCCTGCTCGAGGGCCTCGTGACCTACCTGATCGTGCGCGCGGTGTCCGACGGGGGGGCGAAGCTCCGCTGGTGGGCGGCATTCTTCGGCCGCGACCGGTTCTTCCTGATCCTGTTGACGAGCGTCGCCGTGCGGCTCGGCTTCGACGCCTGGGCCCTGCCGCGGCTGGGCGCCTGGCTGGTGGAGTCGGTCGGCATCGCCTTCGACTACCGGAGCAACCTCCACAGCTTCGGTCTGATCGTCGTCGCCCTGATCGCGAATCAGCTCTGGAAGCCCGGTCTGATCCGCGGGTCGAAGCACCTGTTGGTCGTGTTGGGCGCGACCTGGGTGATCGTCCGCTACGGCCTGATGGAGTGGACGAACTTCAGCATCGGCGGCCTCGACTACATGTACGAGGACCTCGCTTCCTCGATCGTCGCCAGCCCGAAGAGCTACGTCATCCTGCTGGTCACGGCGTTCGTGGCTTCGCGTTTCAACGTCCGCTTCGGTTGGGAGTTCAACGGCATCCTGATCCCGGCCCTCCTGGCGCTCCAGTGGTATCGGCCGACGAAGATCCTCACCTCCTTCGTCGAGGCCTTCCTCGTGCTCCTCCTGGCCGAGCTGGCTCTGCGCTCGCCGCTGTTCCACCACCGGAACGTGGAGGGGGCGCGGAAGACCCTGCTCTTCTTCAACCTGTCCTTCGCCTACAAGTACGTCCTGGCGCTGGTCCTCCTCGCGCTGGCGCCCGAGGTCAAGATCACCGACTTCTACGGGCTCGGCTACCTCCTGCCCTCCCTCATCGCGCTGAAGATGCACGACAAGGGCCTGGTCCTGTCGATGCCGCGGACCATCCTGCAGACCAGTCTCCTGGCCACCGCCATGGCGGTCTCTCTGGGGCTGCTCCTCACGCTGGCGCCGGGCGCCTGGTCGGCCTCGACCCCGGCGGCGGCGGCGGGCGAGGAGCCGCCGATCGAGGTGCGCGCCGCGGAGGTCGGCGACCTCATCCAGGGCCTGCGGAGCGAGCTCTACTCCTCCGGCGCGAGCGACGTCCCGCCCGAGAGCCGGCGCCTCGAGTGGTTCCGCCGCGGCGTGGAGAGTCTGCTCGCCTACTCCGAGAACGGCGCCGACGTGGACCTGACGACCGGCCGGAGGCTGCTCGGCCGGGCCGGCTACCGGGTGGTGCGCTCGACCTCGGGCCATCTGTTGTTGAGCAGCGACGAAGAGCGGCGGGCCGGCGGAGGCGTCTTCCTCATCGCCCTCGGTGCGGGTCGTCGGTTGACCGTCGAGGTGCCGCGCCCGGCGCAGGAGTGGGCGACCCTGCCGGTGGCGGGGGTTCTCTTCGAGCGGTTCGGCGCTCGCGCGCTCGCCGTGGCGGATCGGGGCGGCGAGGCGACGAACCGCCCCGCGACCTTCTTCCACATGTTCCACCGCGCGGTCGGCGAGGCCGACGTTCTCCAGGTGCGGGGCCTCTCGAGCGGCCTTCGTCGCGCCACCGATCGCGTCGCGGGGGCCGAGGGTCTCTCCGACGGGCCCGAGGATGGGGACGGGTCCTCGGTGCTCTTCGTGGAGCGTGGGCTCCCGGACTCGCTGGATCTGCCCCTGCTGGAGCGGAGCGTCGGGTCGCTGCAGGTGGCTTGGACCCGGGGTCCGGGGGAGAACGTCCAGCGCCGCGCCCGCTGGTCGGGATTCGCCGAGTTGCTCCTGACACGTCGCGATCGGCGGCGGATCCTTGCTGGGGGAGCGAGCTACAGAGATCCGGCCGCGCCCAGCTCCCACGAGCCCAGGATCGACGGCTACCTTCAGGAGTGGCTGGCCGGGAACAAGGAGCGGATCGCGCCTCGGGGAAGCGATGCCTTCGTCCCGCCGAGTCTCGAGGAGCTCCTGTTCCTGGACGTGGAGGTGCTGACGCCCGCGGTCCATCTCGTTCGCCACGAGTACCGGAGCGGGCGATTAACCGCCGAGGGCCAGGCGCTGTGGGGCCTCGCGGCTGCGGCCGCGAAGGAGGTGGGGTACGGCCTCACCTGGTATCGGCACGAAGCCTCGGGGCAGGACTTCCTCATTCTCGCGGAGGAGGGAGAGACCCGGCGGTTCTGGGGCACCTTCGTCCTCCGGATGGGGGAGGCCGAGCCGTACGTCGTCCAGATCCCCAGACCACTCTTCGAGCGCGACACCTTCGAGTTCGGGTCCACACTCTTCGAACGTCTCGGCGCGGGGGCGTTGCTGATCGCCGGCGCCAACCCCGACGCGAACCTCGACGGCTCGGCCGACGTGGTCAAGGCCGGCAACCTGGGTACCGTCTTCAACCTGGCGCACCAGGTGCTGCTGCGGGAGGGGGGCGCGGAGGCCCTCTGGGTCGTCCAGGCGCGGGCTCTGCGCGAGGAGGTGGCCCTGGAGCTGGGGGTCGACGTCCTGCTCGCGACCGACGACGCCGCCCTGGGCGAGGACGATCTCGGGCCCAGCGGCCGCGGGATCGTGCAGCGGCTTCGGGACGACGGCCTGCGCGTCGAGTTCGTGGACGGCGGCTCGCTGACGGCAGGCTACGACGTGGGTCTGCTGGCCCAGGGGCGCTACCTGGCACAGACGTCGGGCGGTCGCCTGGCCGTGCTGTGGCTCGCGCCGCGGACGCGGAGGAGCTTCCGTCTGGTGGACGGCTCCGCAGAGGCCGCCATAGCGCGGGCAGCGTCCTTCGAGGCCCTGGGGGTTCCCTGGCGGCAGGGCGACCTGATCGCGCGGGTCGCCTCGACCCCGTTCACGGAGGAGCCGCGTCTGGGTCGCGAGGAGCTGGCGCTCCTGGAGGCCGTCGTGGCCCGGCGCGACATCGTCGCCCTGCAGAAGCTGGGCCGGCGGCGCCCCACGTGGAGCCTGAGTCGGTGGTTCGACCGGAACACCCAGCAGGAGTACCTCGTCGCAAGCGATGCCGGCGGCGCCCTGGCCTTCGTGGCGAACCTCTCCGCCCCGCTTCTCGGCGACCCGGTCCTGCTGCTCGAGGCGGATCGGGCGCCGGGCGCGGTCGACGAGGTCTTCTTCGGGCGTCCTCCGCTCTTGGAGGTGCGCCGGTGATCCGGCTTCGTTGGCGCGTCGTCGTCCTCGTGGCCCTGATCGGCGCGGGCCTGTGGTGGATCGGGGCGGGCGGCCAGCGGCGCTGGCGGTCCTTCGCGGGCCGCGATCCCGATTTCGACAGCGTGCGGCGGAGTCAGGTCTACCGCATGGGGCTCGGGGGGAGCCTCGAGTTCGAGGTCGTGCCGGGCGCCACGGGGCTGCGTCTGGTGTCGAACGCCGTGCTGCGCTTCGGCGAGGCCACGGAGGTGCCGGAGCGAGAGATTCTCTACGGGCTCGAGGTGGAGCTCGCGGACGGCCGCGGAGACGTCGTCGAGAGTCGCTCCCACCACTTCTCGGCCCGCCTGCAGCTCTTCGTGGACCCGTGGACCGGCCGGTCGGGTCCCGACTCGTTCCTCGTCGGCCCCTCGCCGGGTGTCGTGGCCGACGGCAAGGTGCTGCCTCTCGCGCCGCTCCGGGAGCTCGCGGCCGGGGGGAGACTGCGGGTGCGGACCGTCGATCCGGATCCGGTGATGCAGGGCGTCCTGATCCGCCTCTACACGCAGACCACGACCTCGCGGAGCGATCTCCGATCCCGCTGGTACCGCATGAGTCGGCGCGAGAGGGAGCTCGCCGCCCGCGGCAACCTCTACCCGGCGGAGCTGCTCACGGAGTCCGAGAGACGCAACCTGCTCCTGCGCCCGTGGTCTCCGCAGGCCCCGCGAGGGGTGCCCGGCGCGGACTATCTCCGCGAGTTCCTGTACACGAAGGAGGACCCCGGTCCTCCCGTCGCGGAGGATCCGGGACGGCCCATGGGCGTGGCGGCGCCCGCCGGAGTGCGGCTCCTCGCGGAGGTGCCCGCGGGAGCTCGGGCGGTGTCTCTCCAGCTTCTGCCTGCCGAGCTCGTGCCGTCGCTGCGCGCGCACCGCCCCGTCGGTGCGGCGAGCCTGCTGTTCCGGCCCGCGGGGGCGCCACCGGGTCGCGCGGTTCCTCTCCCGGATCTCCCCTGGGACGACGGGGGAGCCTCCACGCGACGGGCGGTGCCCGGCCCGGGAACCCTCGAGATCGAGCTGCCGGCGCCTGCCGTGGTGGGGATCGAGTCGGACCCGGACGGCGCGTCACTGGAGCCGGATCCGGCGCACCTGGGAGTCGACGCCTGTGACGACGAGGCGGTCGAGGTCCCGTTGGTCGCCCTCGATGACAGGGCGCTCCCCCTGCGCGTCACTCTCCGTGGCCTGGTTGCGGCGGATGACGGCTCGTCCGGATCGCAGCCGCCGGCGACCCGTGAGCCGGCGACGGTCCCGCTGGTCGTGCTGGACGGAGCGGGAGCCGAGCTGACGCGTTCGGACGTGGTGCACACGGCCGCGCTGTCCTCCTGGGACTGGGCGGACGACGGAGAGAACCTGTTCCGGGTGGAGGAGGCGACGGAACACTTCCTCTCGGCCCCGCCGCGGGCCGCGCTTCTGCGGGTCGGTCCCTGCCCGCGCAGAATCCTGGTGGCGGTCTACAATCGCCCGCCGGATCTCACCCGCACCCTGGTGGTGGAGCTGGAAGGCCGGGCTTCGGCAGATGTCGTTGGGGAGCCGGCCCCCGCGTGGTTCCGGCTCTCGACCCCGCGCGCGCCGGGCGAGCGGCGGGCCCCGGGGCTGCGCCTCCAGCGGCGCCCGGACCTGGCGTCCGATCCACCGGTCGAGCCGGCGCCCTTCGGCTATGACTCCCTCGAGCCGGCGTCCGGGGCTCTTGTTCGGAGTCTCCTGGCGCCCCGCGCCGACTCCGGGCCCGTGGCCGAGAGGATCCTCGGATTGGCGTACACGGACCTCCCGACCGGCCGTGAGACGGCGCTCGAGGTGGGCGAGCTCCTCGGCGACGACCGGATCCGGCCCTCGATCCTCTACAGCTCCCCGGAGGACGGGGACCCCGCCGCCGTGACGCTGGGAGTCGACGGCGTCGCCCTCCGAACCCACTTCCTGTCTCCGGGCCACGGCTCCCTGGAGCTCGGAGAGCTGGCCGGCGGGTTGCACCGATTGCGGATCGACGCACCCTCGGGCTGGCACTTCTTCGTCAACCACGGAGTGGGCGACGCTCCGTGGATCCGGCGGACGGTTCGTCGTTTCGACGCTCCGATCGAGCTGGTGATCGAGAAGCCGACGGCGTCGCCGCTCACGATCTCGGGTCGGTTGTTCCTGCCGGCCGGGCGATCCGGTCCAGCCGAGGTTCGGGGACGGCTCCTGGGTGCCGAGGGTCGCCGGAGTGGCGCCACCACGGGGCACACGTTCGAACGGCGCGTCTGGCGGTTCCTCCCGGGGACTCGGCCCGCGCCGTGGGTGGAGGGGGGCGCGACGCTGAGGCTGGATCAGGGCACTCCCTTCTTCCTCCCGCTGGAAGACGATCTGCCGGCCGGCCGGTACACCCTGCGCCTCGAGCCGGGAGTGGGCTGCCGAGGGGCGCACCTGGGCCTCTCGGTCCGCCGCCTGGCTCCCTCGGCCCACCGCTACCTGCGGTCGGAGGCACGCGAGGTGGCCCCATGACCCGACGGGAGCTGACCGCCTGGCTCGTCGTCTTCTGTGGCCCGACGTCCCTGTTGGCGGAGGACGTGGCGCTCGAGGCGTTCCAGGCTCGCCGGGACGCCCTCTCCGGGGCCGTCGCCTACGAGGAGCTCGAGCCGGACCTCCAGCCTGCGCTCTCGGTCGTCTTCCGGGACCTCTTCCTCGGCCACCCCGCGCAGGACCCCGCCGTCGCGCCGCCGGCTCTGCTCCGGGCGGGGCTCGAGGCCGAGCGCCGGGACGGGATCTGGGCGGTCGGGGACTCGACGGGGACCGGCCGTGGCCAGGGGATCTTCCTCGTTCGTCCCGGGGCCTCCAGGCCGTGGCTCCTGTCGGCGCCGCACGCGGCGGGTGACGACCTCCTGACGGGGGAGATCGCTCTCGCCTGGTTCACGCGAACGGGGGCCGCCGGAGGAGCCTGGGCGGTCGCTCGCCGCCGGGAGGGCGATCTGGCGCGGGAGACGACCTCGGCGTTCCATGCCTTCCATCTCGGCTTCGCGGCGGCCCACCCCGAGGGTCTGGTCGTGCAACTCCACGGCTTCGCGCGGGAGAAGCGGCGCACCGAGGCGGCCCGCCGGTCCCAGGCCATCCTCTCGTCCGGGACGAGCCCGAGCCCGGAGTGGCTCCACGCCGTCGCCGCCTGCATGGAGAGGGAGCTCGGGGTCCGGGTCTCCGTCTATCCCGAGGAGGTCTCGGAGCTCGGAGGCACCACGAACGCCCAGGCGCGCGAGCTGTCGGCCGCGGGAGCCCGGTTCCTGCACCTCGAGGCGAGTCTCGAGCTGCGCCGGCGTCTGCTCGACGAGCCGGAGACGGCCGACGGGGTCGCCGCCTGTTGGGAGGCCGCGTGGTGACGAGACGGTTCCGCCCGCGCGCGTCCTGGACGACCGTGGTCGCGGCGGTCGCGCTCCTCGCGCTGTCCGCGCGCGGAGTCGGGGCCGCCTCCCCGCCGGACCCCTGGGAGCTGGCCGCCCTGGAGAGGTACCGGTCCGAGAGGGTCTGGCTGCCGGTGGCGGTGCTGCAGGCGGACGGGGCCGGCGAGGCGCGCCGCGAGCTGCGGCTCGCACCGGCGGAGGAGATCGACCTGGTCCTGCCGCACGCCGCGGATCTCCGTCTCGAGATCCGGCGCGGGGCTCCGGAGTCGCTCGACCTGTGCGTGGGGGACGGCTCCGGTCTGTGCGCGGTGGCGGAGCTGGCTGCCGTACCCACCCCGGAGGGCCGGCCGGTGTTGCTCTGGCAAGATGACGCGGCGCTGCCGACCGCCGAGCCCCGGATCGTGAGAGTCGGGAACCGCGGCCCTCGGGAGGTCGTGGTCGAGGCGGCGTCGGGCAGGTACGAGCCGCCGTCGGACCGGTTCCCGGAGCCGTTCGAGATCGGAGGATCGGGCACGGAGCGCCTGGTCGAGGCCGGAGACGCACGGGCGCGGCGGATGTTCGAGGTCTCCCCCGGGAGGTCCTGGACCGCCACGCTCGACGGGCCCGCCATCGTCCGGGTCGAAAGCCGGCTCCTCTATCCGCCGGGCGAGCGGGAATCGCGTCAGACCTACCGCATCGACGTCCTCCAGGACGGGCGGACGACCCATGCCCTGGATCATCTGACGGGAAGGTATCCGTGGGGCGATCTCCGGGTCGACGGAGCGCGCCGCCTGACGGGTCGGGAGGAGACATCGTGGTTCCTCGTGGAGGAGGGCCGTCGTGAGCTGACCCTCGAGGCGCGTCGGCCGGTCCTGGTCGCGGTGACGCGCGGCAATCGGTTCGGTCTCGCCGCCCCCGTGCTCAATGGCCCCGGGATCGCCCTCGAGGACCTCGTGACCCATCTGGCGCCCGTGTCGACCTGGGACGCCGACCCGGCCGCCCTGGCGGGAGAAGACGTGGCGGCGGCCGCCGCGGCGGCGCTGCGTCTGGCGCGGGACAACCGGTGGCAGGACGGCGGTCTGCTGGCCGCCGCCGGCGTCGCCGCGCTCGCCCGGAAGCAGCCGGAGGCGGACTCGGTCTCCCGCCTGGCCCGGGAGCTCAGGGGCCTGGCGACCTTCCCGCGCGAGCTCGTACCGGAGGCGCGCTCCGGGGAACTGCGGGTCTGGACCCGGTCGTTCGAGCCCGTCGAGCGGGTCCCGCCCGCGGACCGGGGACGGCCGGGAGTCCTGGATGCCGTTTCCGCGGCCGACCTCCTGCGCGATCTGCCCGAGGCCTCCTTCCACGAGCTCGGGGTCGAGGCGGGTCCCCTGGTCTACCGGCCGCCGGCCCGGGCGGCCGCTACGGAGCTGGAGGTGCTGGTGTGGGAGGGCCCCGCCACGACCGCGGAGATCCGGGTGTCGATGGAAGGGGCGGACGAGAGGATCCTCCGGAGGGTCGGCAGGAGTCCCGGAGTGGCTCTGCCGAGGCTCTCCGAGGCCGCGCGGAGCGCGCTCGCGAGGGACGTCGGGCGATCGTCCTGGGACCCGGAGACGTCGGCCATCCAACCAAGATCGGCCCGCGTCGAGGTCTCGGTGGCGCGCCTGCCGTTGCCGGCGGGGGTCCGCCGGATCGAGCTCGGGGCCTCGCGGGGCTCGGCTCGGGTGGCCGTGCGTTATCGCGCGTCTCGACCCTTCTCCCTCTCGGAGTCCGCCTACCGCTCGGCGGTCACCCGGCTCGGTGGGCCCGGCGCGGCGCGGGGCCTCCTGGAGCGGATCCTGGCGGAGGCCGAGAGCGGAGAGCCGATCCCTCCGTCGGAAGACTCGGCGGCCGGCGACCTCGTTAGCCACTGGCGTCCTCTCGTGCGGAGGCTCCAGCAGGCCGCCTCCGGCTTCTCGGCCCTCGTCGGCGGACCGCCCCCGGGCCCCCGGGGGCGCCCCAACCTGGACGAGAAGGCCACTCGGGAGCTGGCCGCGAACGCCGCGACCCTCGCCGGCGAAGGGCAGTGGCTGCTCGCCTTCGAGCTCTGGACGCGGGCGGCGACGGGCCGGGGTCCGGCGGCCGAGGAGGCCGGTCGGGCTCGGGTCGAGGCCCTCGAACAAATCGGCGAGGAGTTCCTGGCCGAGGCGCTGCTCAGGGCGCAACGGATCCACGGTGGGCCGGAGGAGGGCCATGGGGCCGGGGAGCGCCTGGCCCGTGTCTACGATCGGCGCGGCGACGCGACGGCCCGCCGGGCCCTGAGGTCCTGGGAGGCCCTCCACCTGCGCAACAGCGGGTCGCTCGCGCGGCTCTGCGAAGACCTGCTCTGGACGGGGGAGGCCGAGACCGCGGCGGCTCTGGCCCTGCTCCTTCCGGACGACGCCCTCTCCGCCGCAACCCGGATCTCGTCCTTCCTCGAGGCCCGTTGGTGGTGGTCGTTCGGCGAGGCCGTGACGGGTCTTCCCGCCGGCGAGAGCCGTGAGCTGTGGCGGGCCCGCGGCGCCCTCGTCCGGGGCGAGGGGGCGACGGCGTTCGAGGCCGCGCGAGCCGCCGGGGCGGCGGGAGCGTCGCTGGCGAATCGTCTCGGGGTGGCGGAGAGCACCTGGCGCGATCTGCGGCTCGGCTCCGTCGGCGTCCGGTGGCGCGCGCTGACCGATTGGGAGAGTTGGCGGTCGCGGGAGCCGGGACCGTTCCGCTGGCGCGAGGCGAGCGACCGGATCGTCTCGCACGCGGGGGACGGAACGCTCCTGAACCCGGCGGACGGCGCCGTCGCCCGCTACCACCGCTCGACGCCCGGGCGGCCGGTGGTACTCGCGCTGCAGGGCCCCGTGCGGCTGGCCGTCGAGGTCCGGCCCGTCCACCGGTCGGCAACGGGCTCCCCGGTGGACTCGTGGCTGGAGGTCCGGGCCGACGACGGCCTGCATCTCGAGCCGATCCTGGGCGATCGGCCGACGGTGGGCCTCCAGTCGTGGATATCCTCCGGGGAGGTCCCGGGCCGGGCCTGGCGGCGGGAGATCGACCTGGGACCCGGGCGCAGGATGGTGTCGGTCCGGGCCTCCGATATCGATCTGCTGGTCCGCGTCGAGACGCTGGAGCCCGCGCTGCCGCTGGGCGGCCTCCCGACGGTCTCCCCCGTCTGGATGGCGCGAGCGCTCGAACGGGGCCGGGGCGAGGGGGGAGAAGGGGACGCCGCGTCGCCTTCGACCCCCGGAACGCCCGCCGTCTGTGTCCTCGGAGGCGCCTCCGCCCACCGCGGCGCCGGCCGGGACGACGCCACCTGTCTCGCCGTTCCGGCGCTGGGTCGGGACGAGAGGGTGCTCCTCCCGATCGTGCCGGTGGGCGCGGCGGTGGACGAGGCGGAGGCCGCGAGATGGGAGCTTCGGCGAGGTGATCCTCCACGCGGCGGCGGGTTGGAGGCACTTCTCTCCGGCTCGACGGCGGGGGTGAGCGCCGAGGAGCGGCTCCTCGCCGCGGGACGGCTGGGTCTCGAGGCCGCCGACCCCCGCGTGGAGACCGTCCTCGACGAGGTGCCGGAGACGACCCGGAGCGCGTTCCTGGCCACGCGGGATCGGGGGACGGAGCTCCTCGACCGCCGCCCGCCCGACTCGGACGCCGGGGTCCGCGGTCTCCTCGACCTCCTGTCGTGGCGGGTCCGCGAGGGCCGCCTCGCCCTGGACGAAGCTGTCGTCGCGGGCAGCGCGCTGGCCGCGGAGCGACCCGCGGTTCCCGGCGTCCAGGATCGGCTGGCGGTGCTGGAGAGGGCGAGCGGGTGGAATCGCATCGAGGTCCCGTGGAGCCTGCCGGGGGTCCGGCGGATTCCGGCGCTCGGCTGGCAGCCGGAGTCGCCGACCCTCCGGGTTCGCAAGGCCCTGCTCCCCGACTCGGGGGAGGGGAGCGCCCTGGGCGCGGGCTCCACCCTGGCGGCCCTGCTGGTGAATCCGGAGCCCACCCGGGTCCGGGCGACGGTGTCGCAGCTCGACCTGCCTTTCCTGTCGTCCCGGCCACTGACCGTCTCCTGGCGTCTCGATGGGGGCGACGAGCGAACCGTGTCGGTCGCGCGCGGGGCGGACGGCGAGTCGCTGAGCTGGAGTGTGCCGGCGGGCCGGCATCGGCTGGAGGCGTGGATCGAGGACCCGGTGGCCAACCAGTACGCGCGGGTGGATCTCGAGGAGGGGCAGGGAGAGGCCGCCGTGCCGCTGGTGGGCTCGGTGGAGCGGCGGTACTGGGTCGCGACGCGGAACGAGCCCGTGATCCTTCGGCTCTACGGCCCCGCCTGGGTGCGTGTCGACGAGGCCGTCGCGGGTCTGCCGGGGGCTCGGAGCGAGTACCGACGGGTCGCCGAGGGCTGGCAGACCCTGGAGCTGTGGCCCCGGCCGGGGAACGAGGAGGGGCACTTCCGAGCGTTCGTCCTGGAGCCGGCGCCACCGGCCTCCGGGGCGCCGCCGCGCGACAACCCGGCCCGGGAGCTCGTCTCCATGGAGCGACTTCAGATCGACCTCCCCGAGGACGTAGGACCCCTCCCGGAGTCGACCCCGGCGATGGCGACCCCGGCGATGGCGGCGCGCGGCACCTGGACGGCCGAGGCCTCCGCCGTGCGGCGGCGCCTGTTGGAGGATCGCGTCGGGGAGTCGACCGGCCCCGAGGAGTTCGTCGAGCTCGCGGCCCGCTATCGGCGTCGGCGGCCGGAGGGAGTTTGGTTCGTGGGCGGGCTCGTCGGGCGATTGCGGGACCCGGGGTCCCCGACGCTCGGCGCGGAGGCCCGAATCGACCTGCCTCCCCGCGGGCCGCGGCCCTCGCTGGGGCTGGCGGGGACGGTCTACGTGCAGGATCTCGAGAGCGGACCCACCGAGTACTCGGCCACCCTCCGGGGCACGGCGGGCCACCGCTTCGATCTGTCCCGGTCGACCTTCCACCGGCCCTGGGCCGTGCTCTTCCTGCGTGAGCTCAGCCGGGAGGGCGAGGCGCCGGCGCCGGCCGAGCTGGATCAGGACGTCTTCACGCACTACAAGTCCGACCACCTCCGTGGGCTGACCCTGGGAGAGTCGTTCGGCGTGGATCTCGCGGGGGATCTGCGGATCGACGCGTCGGCCTCGGTGACGAGCAACGAGGGCCTGGATCCCAGGGATCCCGACCACCTGTCGTTCGGCGTCGGGCTCTCGGCGCTCGCGGGTCCGCTGCGGGTGGACCTCGCGGGCCAACTGACCCGCTACCTGGCGGACGGGGATCGGCAGTCCGACGTCGATCGGAGCCGTCTCGAGCTGGATCTGGCCTGGGAACGGTGGACGGCCGACGGCCACCGCTGGGAGGTGGTGGCGGGTCTGCGCCACGACTTCGACACGCAGGACACGAGCGGCCTCCTGGGGCTCCGCTGGCATCGCGGAGGGCGACGGCGGCTTCTGGACTTCGCCCCGAGGGACGCCCGGTTCGACGACGCCAGGGTCCTGCGGTCGCTGAGGCGGAGAGAGGACCTGGAGGTGGTTAGATGACGGGGATCTCGATTCTGGACGTGGGGCTGCCGGAGTGGCGCCGCCGACTCGACGCCGGCTTCCTCGACGCCCTCCAGGCCTCCGACGACGCCGGCGGAGCCGAGGACGCGGCCTCCTGGCTGCCGTTGCTGCAGGAGCGGGTCCGCCACGACCTCGACCGGCTCGCCCGCCTGGCTCAGAGCTGGGACGTCTACGCCCAACGCTACCGCAGGGCCGTGACCTCGGCCGAGCGTCGGGGGCACGTCCTCTGGCTGGCGGAGCGGCTCGGTGCGACCCGAGCCGATCTGCGCCGGGACCGGGCCGGCTTCGGTCGCTGGTTCGGCCACGACACCGTGACCGGGCGCTATCGACGACGTCGCGGGGAGACACTGCGCGGCCTCGGCTGCCATCTCGAGCGTCTGGGAGTCCTGGCCGGCTTCGCGCTGGAGCGTCTGCGGGACCCGTCACTGCAGGCGACCGGGTGGCGTCGCTGGCAGCTCGAGGCGCTCCTGGTCGAGATCCTGGAGCGCCGCCTGGATCCTCGCACGGACCGCATCCTGTTCGAGGCGGCGCGCACCATGGCGGTCGGGGCGCACCCCGATCTCCGCGCCGAGCTCCTGCCAGGGACCATCCTGGACACCGCGGCGCGCCTCGGGAGGGACGGCGGAGAGGACGCCTGGGTGCGGGTCGCCGCGCTGGAGCTCCTGGAGGTCGCGAGGCCCGCCGGCCTCGAGCAGCGCGTCATCGACGCGCTGGCGGCGCCCGGGGCCGGAGACGACCGCTTCGTCCGCGCCCGGCTGGTGGCGGCGGCCGGGCGCCACCTCGAGGGCCTGGTCCGTCTCGGTCAGGTCCTGCGGCTGGGCCGATCCGACCCGAGCCCCCACGTCCGGCAGGCGGTCGCCCGCCTCGCTCGGGCCGCGGGACCGGGGGTGGGCGAGGAGGCCTGGGAGGCGATGGCGGCTGGCGATCCGGTGGCCGAGGTGCGTCGGGCGGCCCTTCTCGCGGCGGCCGAGGGGCTCGAGGCGGGGGACGGAGCGAGCTCGCGGATCCTGCGCCGAGCCCTGGCGGAGGAGGAGGACGCGCTGACGCTGCGCGTGGCGCTCGAAGCCGTGGAGCGCGGGCAGGATCTGCTCGTCGCACTGGACGACGAGCGGGCGCGGCGGTGGGCGACCGCCCTGGAACCCCCGATCCGCGAGTTGAGGGGGCGGTCCGGGTCGATCGCGGTGCGTCGCTGGGCCGGGGAGACCATGAATCGACTGTGGGTCACCGGCCGGCCGGCCGCTCGCGGCTACGCGCTGCGGGTGGCGGGGAGGATCCGGGAGGTGCCGCCGGGCGAGTCGATCGTCCTGCCGGCGGCCGCCCGCCTCGACGCGGGGGACGACGAGGCCGTCGGACGCGCGCTCGCCGAGCTCGCTCGCAGCGACTTCGGGCTCTATCTCGACCCGGGGCGGCAGCGGGACCGGCTCCTGCGCGGCGAACGGTACGGCTTCCGCCTCTGGCGCCTGGTCCACGAGCTCCTCCATTCCGCTCCGGACAAGCGCCAGGGCCACTCCCACAGTCGCGGGCGGGTGCACTACGGCCGCCTGGCCGCGCCCGCGGGGCGGCTCGCCGAGCTCACCGAGACCGGCGTGCCGGGCGAGCCGGTGTTCCTGGCCGAAGAGCAGGGCCACCGGCCCTACCTGCCGCTCCTGGACGACGTCGTCTCGACGCTCAACCAGTGGGGAGGAGTGAGGGAGTCCCGGTTCTTCACCGCCGAGGGCGTGACGAGGGTGGCGCCGCCAGCGAGCTCGGCCGCTCGTCTCGCGGCGTGGGCCCGGCTCACCGCTTCCTTCCCGCGGGTCGCCCAGCTCCGGAACTGGCGCGAGCGGGAGGGCGGCGACCCGGCCGCGTACGTCGCCGAGCTTCGTCGGCTCGGCTTCGACGTCCGCTTCGACCCGTGGGCCGGGGAACCGGCGGATCCGACCGTCACGCGGTTCTTCCCGGCTGCGTTGCCGCTGCCTCTGGCGGATCTCCTCCCGCAACTCGAGGAGTACTTCCTCTCCCTGTACGGCAACAGCCTCCGCGATCTGGCCCTGGTCACCGGGGTCGGCACCGCGATCTTCGTCTCCCGGCACCTGGTCCAGACCCGTCGGATCCGCAGGGATCGGCGGCGGATCCCCCTGGTGATCGGGGGCTGGGGCACGCGCGGCAAGTCCTCGGTCGAGCGGCTGAAGGCGGCGCTGTTCAGCGGCCTGGGTTACGCGACCTTCTGCAAGACGACGGGCTGCGAGGCGATGTTCCTGGACGCCCCCGCCTACTGTGAGCTCTCCGAGCTGCCCCTGTTCCGCTCCTACGACAAGGCGACCATCTGGGAGCAGGGCGACGTGCTGCGGATCGCCGCGGGCCTCGGCGCCGAGGTCTTCCTCTGGGAGTGCATGGCCCTCAACCCGCGTTACGTGAAGATCCTGCAGCGGGACTGGATGCAGGACGACCTGGCGACCCTCACCAACGCCTACCCCGACCACGAGGACCTCCAGGGCCCGGCCGGGATCGACATCCCCCGGGTGATGGGGGAGTTCGTGCCCGCCGGCTCCAAGCTCCTGACCGCGGAGGAAGGCATGCTGCCGGTGCTCCGGGAGAGCGCCCGGAAGGTGGGCACGGAGGTGGTGGCGGTGGGCTGGCTCGACACCGCCCTGTTGGCCCCCGACCTGCTGGAACGGTTCCCGTACCAGGAGCACCCGGCGAACGTGGTGCTGGTCGCCGCGCTCGCTGGCGGGCTGGGGATTGCCGCCGACCTGGCGATCGCCACCATGGCGAACCGGGTGGTTCCCGACCTCGGCGTCCTCAAGACCTATCCCGAAGCGCGGATCGGCACGCGGCGCCTGCTGTTCTCGAACGGCATGTCGGCGAACGAGCGCCACGCCGCTCTGGGCAACTGGCGTCGTCTGGGTCTGGAGCGGGCCGAGCCGCGGGCGGGTGAGTGGGTGACGACGGTGGTCAACAACCGGGCCGACCGGGTGCCCCGGTCGAAGGTGTTCGCGGGCGTCCTGGTGGACGATCTCTCGGCCGATCGGCACTTCCTCATCGGCACCAACCTGGGGGGCCTGAGGTCCTACATCGACGAAGCCTGGGAGGAGACGGCCCACCGCATCGGCGCCGCGTCGGGCGAGGAGCCGGGCGCGGCGGCGGCGGCCTGGGCGGGTCGCTTCCGGTTGCCGACGACGCCCGAGGAGGTCCGGTCGCGCCTGGCCTCGATGCTGTCGGCCGTGGCGCCGGGGGAGGAGACCGATCTCGAGCGGCTGTGGGAGGATCCCGAAGCCCTCGCGTCCGCCCTGGCCGGCCTGGAGACCGAGGTGGCCGAGGCGGCCGATCTCCTGCGCCACCACCGGCGTCACCTCGATGCGTGGCGGGAGGTCCGGGAGATCCGCGAGCTCGACCGGACGACCCGCCCGGCCGACCGTTGGCAGCGCGTACGGCGACTGGCGCGGAGGTGGCTCGACGAGAGCCTGGTCGTCATCGAAGATCCCCATGCGAGCGGCGACCAGATCCTCGAGAGGATCGTCCGCGAGACGCCACCGGGAACGCGCAACCATGTCGTGGGCGTCCAGAACATCAAGGGCACAGGCCTCGACTTCGTCTACCGATGGGTCGCCTGGGAGCGCTGTCGCCGCAACCTCGACGCCCTGGAGGGCGGCGACCGCGAGGCGGCACGGCGCGCGGTGAGGGATCTGGCCTCCGAGGCCGAGCTCGGCCTCCTCTCCCTCGAGACCGTGCGCTCCGTCGTCGAGCGGGTGCGACATGCGCAGGTCGCCCAGCACGAGTCCTTCCAGGCCCAGCTCGAGGTCGTCCGGGCCAACGTCGAGCGGGCGGCGAGCGAGATTCGAAGTCATCTGCGCGAGGGCGCGACCAGCGGAGGCCGTGGACAGCGGCTCCTGGAGTGGGTGGAGGGGCTCCTCGACGCCGGCGACGCGGTGCGCCGTCGTCGGGCGGCGGACCGGATCTACCTCGATCTCCGCCGGGAGCGCATCAGCCACGCCCGAGCGGCCCTCGAGCTGCACGAGCTGGATCGACGCCAGAAGGGTGGGTGGGTGCTGCGCGAGCTGCGGGCGATGGTGGCGCGTCGGCGGTCGCCGCGAGAAGGGGCGCCGACACCGGGGCCCACGGCGACGATCGGTGGCCCGGCGGCGGCGGACGGGGCCGGTCGCGTCGGGGGGTGAGGCGGGCGCGGGAAGGGGCCACTATGATGTCCGCTCGGACCCGAACCCCGGCCGCGATCCACGCCGCGGCCCGACCGACGAGAGGAGCACCCCTTGAGCCCAACCGGAGCGACCCCGATCGACCCTCGCCGACCCGGCACCCCGTGGATCCTCGCCCTGTTGGGCGTCTTACTCGGTTGGGGAGCCGCCGCGTTCGCCGCCAAGCCCGCGCCGGCTGAACCGGCTGAACCGGCCGCCCCGGTTTTCGACGAGACTTTGCTCCAGGCGATGGTCTGGCGCAACATCGGTCCCTTCCGCGGCGGCCGCTCGACGGCCGTGACCGGCGTGGCGGAGGACGAGCTCACGTACTACATGGGCACCACGGGCGGTGGCGTCTGGCGCACCGAGGATGCCGGCGGCACCTGGGAGAACCTCTCCGACGGTCAACTCGCCACGGGGTCGGTGGGCGCCGTCGCGGTGGCTCCCTCCGACGCCAACGTCATCTGGGTCGGGATGGGGGAGGCGTGTGTTCGCGGGGTGATGACGACCCACGGCGACGGCGTCTATCGCTCCACCGATCGCGGTCGGACCTGGAGCCATCTCGGCCTGGAGGCGACCCTGCACATCTCCTCGCTGGTCGTCCATCCGGACGATCCGGACACCGCCTGGGTGGGCGCTCAGGGCCATGCCTGGGGTCCGAACGAGGAGCGGGGCGTCTACAAGACGACGGACGGCGGGGCGACCTGGAGCCGGACCCTGTGGGTCGACGCCGACACCGGGGTTTCCGACCTGGTGATCGACACCACCAACCCGCGGATCCTGTACGCGGCGACCTGGCAGCACCGGCGCAGGCCCTGGGTGATCGAGAGCGGCGGACCGGGGAGCGGCGTCTGGAAATCGACCGATGGCGGAGAGACCTGGGAGCGGCTGACGGAGGGCCTGCCGGAGACCCTGGGGAAGGTGGGCGTGGCGGTCTCCCCGGCGGACCCCGACCGCGTGTGGGCGATCGTCGAGGCCGAGGAGGGGGGGCTCTACCGCTCCGACGACGCGGGCGGCAGCTGGGAGAGGATCAACGAGGATCGACGTCTCCAGACCCGCTCCTGGTACTACATGCACGTCTTCGCGCACCCGCGCGATCGGGAGACGGTGTGGGTCCTGAATGCGCCGGCGATGCGTTCGGTCGACGGCGGCCGGAGCTTCGAGCGGGTGCGCACGCCCCACGGCGACAACCACGACCTGTGGATCAACCCGCGGGATCCCCGTTTCATGATCAACGCCAACGACGGAGGCGGCAACGTGTCCGTGAACGGCGGGGAGACCTGGTCGACCCAGAGCAACCAGCCCACGGCGCAGTTCTACCGGGTCGCGGTCGATCGCCTCCACCCCTACCGGGTCTACGGAGGCCAGCAGGACAACTCCGCCGTCGTCATCCAGAGCCGCTCCATGGCCGGGGGGATCACCGAGCGTCACTGGGAGTCCATCGCCGGCTGTGAGAGCGCCTCCCCGGCCTTCGACCCAGACGATCCGCGGTACGTCTACGGCGGTTGTTACCAGGGGATCCTGGGCGAGTGGGACGCGGTGACGAAGAGGGAGCGGTCGGTGATGGCCTACCCCTACCTGGGCCTCTCCGTGGCGCCCCGGGAGACGCGCTACCGCTTCAACTGGAACGCCCCGTTGCGGGTCTCTCCCCACGATCCAGGCGTCCTGTACCACGCCGGCAACCAGGTCCTGAAGAGCGTGGACCGGGGGGTGAACTGGGAAGAGGTGAGCCCGGACCTGACCCGGGACGAGGAGGAACACCAGGACCACGGAGGAGCGCCGATCACGAGCGAGGGGGCGGGGGGAGAGGTCTACAACACGATCCTCTCGTTCGAGGTCTCTCCCCATGACCCGCGCGTTCTGTGGGCCGGCAGCGACGATGGGCTCGTTCACATGACCCGCGACGGGGGCACGACCTGGTCCGACGTGACGCCTCCGGGGATCGGGGAGGCCATGATCAACGCCATCGAGATCTCGGCCCACGCTCCGGGGCGGGTCTGGCTGGCCGTCACCTGGTACAAGTGGGACGACCTATCGCCCGGCGTCTTTCTCACGGAGGACGGCGGCGCCTCCTGGGAGCGGCGCGACGGCGACCTGCCGGACGACCGGATCGTGCGGGTCGTGCGGGAGGATCCGGAGCGTCGGGATCTCCTCTACGCCGGCACCGAGACGGGCGTCAGCGTCTCCTGGGACGGCGGCCGTCGCTGGCAGGAGGTGGGGCTCGGCCTGCCCGTGGTCCCCGTCACGGATCTCGTCGTGCACCGTGGCGACCTGGTGGCCGCGACCCAGGGCCGAGCCTTCTGGATCCTCGACGACCTCGAGCCGCTCCGCGGTCTCGACGAGACCGTGGCCCGGTCCCCCCTGCACCTGTACGCCCCGGCGATCGCGTGGCTCGATGCGGGGGGCGCCGCGGAGGCACGGGGCCGGTTCGGCCAGAATCCTCCCGCGGGCGCGGTGATTCGCTATCTCGTGGCGGAGGAGCCTGAGGACGGCGACGCCGCCGACACCGATGCCGCCGACCCCGACGTCGCCGACCCCGATGCCGCCGACCCCGATGCCGACGACGCCGAGGAGGAGGGCCCGCCGCCCGTCGTGGTGGAGATTCTGGACTCCGAGGGCCGCCTGGTGCGGCGCGCGGCGAGCGACGACGAAGGGGACGACCTCCCTGGCTCCGAGCCCGGCCTGAACCAGTGGGTCTGGGACCTGACCTGGCAGGCGCCGGCGGAGGTCGAGAAGCTGGTGGTCTTCGGACCCTCGTCCCCCGGGGTCGGGCCGGGCGCCTACACCGTTCGGCTGCGACGGGGTGAGCTCGAGGTTCGGTCGGGGCTCGACGTGAGGGCGGACCCCGGCCTCGAGATCGACCCCGCGGAGTGGCGGGATCAGCAGGATCTGGCGCGGGCCATCCGGGATGGCCTCCATCGGCTCTACGACACGGCCAACCGGCTCCAGGAGGCGGTGGGGCAGGTCGAGACGCTCCTGGAGCGGGTCGAGGGCCGCGAGGGAGAGGAGGCCCTGCGCGAGGCCGGGGAGGCTCTGGCCGAGAGCATGGAAGAGCTGGACGGGGAGCTTCTCCAGCGTGGCCACACCAACTTCCAGGACATCATCAACCACCCCGCGCGGCTCAACGGCGAGCTGGCGTTCCTGCTCGCCTCGGTCGACTCCGGGCCGCCCGTCAACGTCGGGGATCGCGAGCGCTGGGCCGAGCTCGAGGGTCGACTGGCGGAGCGGCTGGAGCGAGCGGACGTGCTGCTGGGCGGGGAGCTCGACGCCTTCAACGCCCTCGTCGACGAGCGGTCGGTCCCGGCGGTGCTGGTGCCGGCGCCGGAGCCCCCGATGCCCGACTCGGCGGCCGACGAACCCGCTGTCCCCGAGGGGAGCCCCGTCGAGGCGGTGGGCGGTTAGATCGGGGCGAGAGGCTGCCGTGGCCCCAGCGGAGCGGTGTTCTTGGACTCGCGGTGGGTTGCCGTTCGCGGGATCTGCTACTCTGCCGAGGATACGGAGGGGCGCTCGCCTCTCCGCCCCCCGTGGCCGAAGACCCGTGGCCGAAGCCGTACCCGAAGACCCGTATCCGAAGGGCCGCACCCGAGCCTCCCGGCCTCGCCGCTCCGGACCGGGCCGACGGACCGCGGAGCTGTCGAGTCCCCATCTGTCCATCTCTGGAAGGACCCCCCCCGCCCCGTGAACATCGAACCCGAGAACGCCCTCCCCGAGCTCACCTTCGACGAGCTCTCCGCGCCGCTGCGAGCCGCCTGCGCCCGCGCCGGCTGGAACGACGTGATGCCGGTGCAGGCCAAGGCCATCCCCTACATCCTGGCCGGCCGCGACATCATGGTCCACTCCCGGACCGGCAGCGGCAAGACGGGAGCCTTCCTGTTGCCGCTCCTCGAGCTGCTCGACCCCGCCGACGCCACGACCCAGGCGCTGGTGCTGGCGCCCACCCGGGAGCTCGCTCGCCAGGTCCACAAGGAGGCGGAGATGATCTTCGCCGACACCGGCCTGCGCACGGTCTCCGTCTACGGCGGTGTGGGCTACGGCCCGCAGCTCGACGGCCTGAAGGAGGGTGCGCACCTGGTGGTGGGTACCCCGGGCCGCATCCTCGACCACCTGGAGCGGCGCTCGATGGTCCTCGACAAGCTGCGGGTGCTGGTGTTCGACGAGGCCGATCGGATGCTCTCGGTGGGCTTCTACCCGGACATGAAGGCGATCGACACGTACCTGCCGCGCAAGCGCCGCGGGTTCATGTTCTCGGCGACCTACCCACCGGTGGTCCTGTCGTTGGCGAACCAGTTCCTCGAAGAGCCCGAGATGCTCTCGCTCAGCAGGGGCCACGAGGCCGTCGCCGAGACCGACCACGTAGCCTACGAGACGGGCAACGCGGAGAAGAGCCGGTGCCTCATCCGGGTCATCGAGATGGAGAATCCCGACTCGGCCATCGTCTTCACGAACACCAAGGCCAACGCGAACTTCGTGGCCGTGGTGCTCCAGCGTTTCGGCTACGACGCGGAGCAGATCAGCTCGGATCTCTCCCAGGCCAATCGGGAGAAGGTTCTGGCCCGCCTCTACGATCACGATCTGCGGTTCCTCGTGGCGACCGACGTGGCCGCCCGCGGGATCGACGTGGACAACCTCTCCCACGTGGTGCTCTACGACTTCCCCGAGGATCCCGAGTCGTATATCCACCGCACCGGCCGCACCGGCCGGGCGGGCGCCAGCGGCGAGGCGATCGCGCTCGTGGATCCGGTCGAGAACCTGCGGCTCAAGGCCGTCGCGCGGCGCTACGACATCGACGTGGAGAAGCGGCCCCTGCCCAGCGACGAGGACATCGCCGCGATCGTCGCGGAGCGCGTCACCGCCATGCTCGAGGCGAAGCTGCGCAAGCTCGATCGGCTGGTCGTCGAGCGGATGCGGCGCATGGAGCCTCTCGTCGAGCGTCTCGCCGAGGACGAAGACGAGCGCAAGGTGCTGGCGATGCTCCTCGACGAGCACTACCAGGCGTCGTTGCACGCCGTGCCCGATCTGCCGCCGCTGCACACCACGCGCCGCGGGACGGACTCCGGACGCGGCGACGACGAGTTCGGCGGACGCGGAGGGCGGGGCGGCGGGAAGAGGAGCGGACGGGGCGGCGGAGGGCGTCGGACCGGCGGCCGCCGCCGGAGTCGCTGAGAAGCGGTCTCGCAGTAGGGGCTAGCAGCCCGTGGTGAAAGGCGAGACACGCTACGAGCGGCCCTCTTCTCCGGACTCTTCGTTGGGAATCCTCCCC
>CAJQNK010000092.1 GCA_905479655.1 uncultured bacterium
CGCGAGCGAGAGCGCGCAATCTTCTTCGGAATCAAGGCGGGAATCCGCACTCGATTCGGTGAATCGGGGAGGATTCCCAACGAAGAGTCCGGAGGAGAGGGCCGCTCGTAGCGTGTCTCGCCTTTCACCACGGGCTGCTAGCCCTCCGCTCCGGACTCACCGGTCCGGCGCAACAGGCCGCGGGAGCTCGATCGGCCCGTCGTCGATCGGGCAGTAGGTGTCGCGCCGGCGGGTCAGGTCCTCGATGACGGCCTGGCGAAAGCCCTTCGGGTCCGCTTCGAGCTCACGTCGGTAGCGGTCGATCTCCACGACCTCGAAGCGCATGCGGATGGTCCTGAACAACCTGGGCAGCCCCTGACCCGGCGCCTGGACGTGGTGCAGGCCACCGCTGTAGGCGATCAGCATCCGCCCCTGCTCCACCCCCTGGAGGATGTCGGCGATGCCGCCGCGGACCGTCATCGGCTTGTCGTCCTTGTCGAGACCGGTCCTACGCATCATCCGGCCCTCCGGCAGGAGGGCGACCATCGCTTTCGGATCCTCGGTCTTCGCTAGCACCTCACTCCAGGTCTCGTCGCGGTGGCGACTGATCGGCACGACGTGCGCGGCGATGACCCGGAAGAGGGTCCCCACGATCGGGCGGTCGATGGTCTTCCGGGCCACCGGCACGACGCCGTGCGCGGCCACCCGCCAGAGGAACCGGTTCGGGACGCCGGCGGAGTAGATCGGCTCGAAGAGGCTCGTGTGGTGGAGGATCGCGACGACCCGCAGGCGGGCCCACCGGTCGTCTTCGGGCACTTCGCCCACCCAGACGGACTCCATCCGGAAGAAGAGCCGGGAGAGGCCCTTCATGAGGAGCAGCATGCCGTAGACGAACCAGGTGCGCACGGCCGCTCAGCCCAGCATCTTCCGGACGAAGCCGCGGATCGCCTCCCGCACCTCCGTGGAGGTCCACGCCTCGGCCACGCCGGTGTCCAGCTCGACGGCCAGCCGCTCGATCCGGTCCAGCACCGGTCGGCGCAGCAGCCGCTTGGTCAGGGTGAAGGAGGTCGCCGGGACGGCGGCCAGCTCGGAGGCTCTCCGGATCGACTCCTCCCGCAGCTCCTCCTCCGCCACCACCTCGTCCACGAGACCGTGCGCCGCGGCCTCCTCCGGCGAGCAGCGCAGGCCCCGGTAGACCAGCACCGCCGCCCTCTCCGGCGCCACGAAGTGGAAGATCTCGAGGGCCGCGGCGGGGAACGGCACCCCCACCTGGAGCTCCGGGACAGCCACCCGCCCCCGGCCGGCCGCCATCAACCGCAGGTCGCAGGCGCAGGCGAGGATGCAGCCGCCGGCCACGGCGTGGCCGTTCATGGCCGCGATGACCGGCCGCGGGAACGAGAAGAGATCCACGAAGGCGCCCGAGAGCTCGGGCAGGAACCACCGGGTGTACGCCTCGTCCTCGTCCAGGAGCCGCTTGAGATCGACCCCGGCGCAGAAGATGCGCCCCTGACCCGTGAGCACGACCCCGCGCGCGTCCGAGGCCTCGATCTCGGCCAGGGTCTCGCGGAGCCCGACGAGCAGCTCGAGATCCAGGGCGTTGGCCCGGCCGTGCTCCATCGCGACCACGGCGATGTCGCCCTCTCTCGTGACGTGGATCATGCGGATCTCTCTCCTCTGCTCGTCGCGCCGGCGGCGGACCTCCGTCCGACGACCGGGAGGCGAGTCGCTAGGGCCCCGTTGGGTGAATCCCGTGGACCGGGATCGAACGGGGCACTAGACGCGCTCCAGGTAGCTTCCGTCTTCGGTCAGGACGCGGATCTTGTCCCCGGTCTTGATGAAGGCCGGCACCTGCACCTCGTGCCCGGTCTCGATGGTGGCGGGCTTCGTCACGTTGGTCGCCGTGTTGCCCATGGCCGGGTTGTCGATCGTCTCCACGATCTCGAACACCATCTTCTGGGGCAACTGCACGCCGATGGGGTTGTTCTCGTAGATCGTGACGTCGGCCTCCGCGCTCTCCTTCAGGAAGTGGGTCGCGTCACCCAGCAGCTCCGCCGACAGCTGGATCTGCTCGTAGGTCTCCAGGTCCATGAAGACGTAGTCCTCGCCCTGCTGGTAGAGGTACTGCATGGTTCGGGTGCTGACGTCCGCGCTCTCCATCTTGGTCCCGGAACGAACCGTGTGGTCGATGACCTTGCCGGTGACGATGCCCTTGAGCTTGAACTTGACGAAGGCTCCCCCCTTGCCCGGCTTGTGGTGAGCCCGCTCGAGCACCGTGTAGAGGTCCCCGTCCAGGAGTAGCTTGGTGCCCGACCTGCAGGCGTTGGCGTCGATCGTTCCCATCGGTCTTCCTCTGAATGGTCGAGAGTCGAGAACCGCTCGCCGGTGCCGTCGCCAGGCGCCGTCGCCGCGGATATGAACGGGCTCATTCTGTCCTGCCCGAGGCATGCGGGCAAGGGCCGGACCTCTCCGGTCGGGGAATCCCCGGCCACCTTCCTGGCGTAACCTCCAGCAGGCGGCCCACCCCGGGGCGCGCCGACGAGATCCGATCGGGAGGAGTCATGAATCGACGAGTAGCCGCCGCCCTCACCTTGACGGCCGCCGGGCTCGGTGGCCTCGCCGCCGCCGAGGAACCCCCCGCGGGCGTCGAGCAGATCCTTCCCCGCGGCCGGATCGCCGCCGTCTTCGAGCCCAGCTTCGTGCCCGCGGCCGAAGCGGAGATCAGCGACGACGCCTGGGTCCTCGGCATCGTCCTCGGCGGCGAGGCGCGGGCCTACAGCCTCAACCTCCTGAACTCCCACGAAGTGGTCAACGACGTGGTGGACGGTCGCCCGATCGCGGCCGTGTGGTGACCGCTGGCCAACACGGCCGTCGTGTACGACCGCAGAATCGGTGAGCGAGAGCTCAACTTCGAGGCCTCCGGCGCCCTCATGGACGCCTCGCTGGTCCTGCGCGACCGGGAGACGGACAGCTGGTGGTCCATCATGACCTCGGGCGCCATCGGCGGCGAGCTCGACGGGACGGACCTCGTCGAGCTGGCGGTGAGCGAGAAGACCACCTGGGCCCGGTGGGTCGCGGCCCACCCCGGGACCGCCGTCCTCTCCGTCGACGGCGTCGAGCACGTCGACTACAACCCGTACGACAACTACTTCTCCTCCGACGGCACCTTCCGCAACCTGGAGATCGCCGACGACCGCCTACCCGCGAAGGAGCCGATCTACAGCTTCTGGCTCGACGGCCGGCCGTGGGCGGTGCCGCACTCGGCCTTCGCGGGAGGGGCGCTGTTGACCCCCGAGACCCTCGGCGGCCGCGGCCTCCTGCTGGACCGCGAACCCGGGGCGCCCATCTTCGCGTCGACCCGGGCCTGGATCGTGTCGGCGGAGCGCGCCGCCGACGGCACCGCCGTCGAGCTCCTGTCCGCAGCGCCGAGCGAGGGCATCGAACCGCTGCCGGGCTTCGACACCTTCTGGTACACGTGGGTGGCGGTCAACGGGGAGACCGAGCTGGTCGGGGTGGGTGCGGCGGAGTGACCGTCGCC
>CAJQNK010000093.1 GCA_905479655.1 uncultured bacterium
CGGAGCCGACTCCACGGGGTCCCTCCACTCCCTCGCTCCGCTCGGTCGGTCGGGACGACACCGTCCACGCTAGCTGACTAGAAGCTGTCGACCCCCGAGGCCGCGCACGCGGTCAGGTCGACCACCTCCACCGGCACGCCGCAGGCGAGCCCGGGGACGTCGAGCGCCTTCTCGGCCCGGCCCTCGCCGTCCGCCACCAGCCGCGCGACGGGAGACGGGTCGACGAGCCCGAGCTCCGTCCCGGCGCAGGCGCCGCCGGGGACGACGCCCGGGCCCTCCTGGGAGCCGCGGAGCACGGCGACGTTGCCCCCGGGGGTAGCGCCGTCGATCATCAGCGTCATCGGGCCGGGGCAGACGCCGACGATCTGGAGACGCGGCCCGGTGGGCGGCTCGACCGCGACGAGACGCACCTGGTTCGGCTCCACCACGATGTCGAAGGCGGCGCCGGGGGGCTCGACGACCGTGTCGAACGCGCCCTGGCAACCGTCGGAGCAGGTGAGCACGGTGAAGCTGTCGCCCGGCGCGGGCGCGAAGCCGTCCAGCAGCTCGATGGTCAGCGTGCCGGCCAAGGTGACCGGACCCGTCACCTGGAGCTGGTCGTGCCCGCTCCCCGGGGTGAGGCCCCCCAGCTCGACGACGAGCGCGCCGGACTGGGTGGGGAGCCACTCGGCCTCCCAGCTCAAGATCCCGGGAGCGCCACCGGGGGCCACGGTGCCGGCGGCGATCACGGCGTCGAACTGGACCGTCCCGCCGTCGCCGCGCAGCGTGGCCCCGGGCCGGTGGTCCGTCTCCTGGGGGAAGGCGAGGGTGCCGGAGTCCACCGACGTGACGGAGTCGGGCTCGAGGAAGACGACGACGTCCACGCGCGTCTCCCCGGCGCCGGCCGACTTGACCATCTCGCCGCGCTGGAAGAAGAAGCCGCTCGCGCCGGGCGCCGGCTGCATGGCGTCGTCCCCCACGACGTCCAGCAACCCGTCGTTCTGGAACAGGCCGTCGTCGAACACCAGGGTGCCCGCATCCCAGCGGAGGGTGCCGTCGTTCTCCAGGATCACCTCGAGCACCTTGTCGCCGGCGCCGTCGAGCGCCATCAGCCCGGCGTTGACCATCGTTCCCGGAGCGTCCATCCGGCCCGCCTCCCAGGCGAAGCCCGTGCCGCCGAGATCGAGGGTGGCGCGGATGCCGTCGCCGACGGAGAGGGTGGCGTCCGGGGAGGTGCGCACCGTCCCCGCGGGCTCCCCGCCGAGCGTGCCCTCGACGCCGAAGACGCCGGCCTCCAGGTCGACGGCCGCGGCGAACGCGGCGCTCAGCGTCGCGTCGGCCAGCCGGCCGCCGGCCGTCAGCGCCAGCACCCCGGTGTCGGCCTCGAGCGTCCCGCCGTCCGCATCGACGAAGACGTCGACGGTGGTCGTGCCGGCGCCGGCGATCTTGCGCACCGTCCCCCGGTCGACCAGCAGCCCGGAGGCGCCGACGGCAGCCGCCAGGGTGGCGTCGGCCTGGATCTCCACCAACCCGTCGTTCTCCACCAGGCCATCGTCGAACGTCCAGTCGCCGGCCCGCCACTCGATGGAACCCTGGTTGAGGATCGTGCCGGCGAGGGTCTTCTCCGCCGAGGTGCGGAGTCGGATCGTGCCGTCGTTGGTGAGCGCGCCCGCTCCCGCGATCGTGCCCGTGTCCCACGCCCAGCCGGCGGGCTCGGCCAGGAAGGAGGGCTCGGCCAGCGTGAGGGTGAAGGCCTGGTCGAGACGCAGGGTCTGGATGCCCTCGTCGGCGCCGAAACCGATCCGCCGGATCGAGGCGTCCACGTCGAGGAACAGCGCGTAGTCGCCGGGTCCGACGACGCAGGCCGTGGTGGCCGCGCCGGGCACGCCGGCCGTCCAGTTCCCGGGGTCGCTCCACGAGCGACCGTCGCCCACGGCGGTGACCCAGTAGGTCACGTCGGCGCGCTCCACGAGGCCCGTGTCGTTGCCTTGGACCGGGTCGGCGACGTCCGAGGCGATCACCCGGGCCCGCCCACCCCAGCAGAACCCCTCCACCGTGGCGTCGACGGTCAGGGTCGCGGTCGCCCCGAGGGCGAGATCCTCCAGCGTCCAGCGCTCCGTCGTCTCGTCCCAGGTGCCCTGACTCGCCGTCACGCTGTCGAACCGGGTCCCGCGGAGGGACGGGTTCGCCACCACGACGCCGGTCGCCGGGTCGGGCCCCAGGTTCTCGACCGTGACGGTGAGGACGATAGGGTCGCCGACGCCCGGATCGGGCACGTCGACCGTCGCCGTCACCGCCAGGTCGGCCGTGGCCCCGAGGACGCGGGAGCCCCCTTCGAACAGGTCCGCCGGCACGACGGCCAGGCCGCCGACCCGACCCGCGACGGCCCCGCCCAGCGCGATCGGCCCGTCGAGGGCGGCGCCGCTCTCGCGGTCGATCCGGAAGAGGTCGCCCGCGGCCGTGGCCGCCCAGGCGGTGCGCCCGTCGAGGTCGTCCACGATCGCGGCCCACGCCGTCGCCTCCCGCGGGCGCAGGGCCTGGGGGTCGACGCCGAGCGGGAAGGGCGCGGCCGTCGGCCCGGAGCCGTCGAGGGCCGCCACGTCGTGGATCTCGCCGGAGAGATCGAAGGCGACCGCCGTCCCGACCCCGGGGAGGGCCACCCAGAGCCGGCCGGCCTCGTCGAACCCCAGCGTCGAGGCGAGCACGCCCGTGCCGGTGTCCAGGGCTCCGACGATCTCGCCCCGCGGCGAGAGCTGCAGGACACGGCCGTCGGCCGTCGAGACGAGCAACTGACCGGGAGCGAGGGGCTCGGCGGACGCGGGGGCCGCGAGCGACAGGACGACCACGGCGACGACGAGAGGAGTGAGAAGGGGGCGCGATCGGAACATGGCGGTCTCCAGAACCCAGAGGAATCAGATAACGGCGGAGGCTCGAAGCGGCGGCGCCTCGAGAACCCGGGAAGACATGAGCAGGCCTCGATGCTTCAACTCTACCCTCCCCCAGGTGACACCCCGGTGACGCGGTGGCGGGAGGCCGCTGCGTCGACCGGGTCGCTCCCATCGCAGCCGCCCGGCACGGGGTCCTTCCACTCCGCGCTGCGCGCTCCAGTCAGGACGACACCGGAGGGGGGCCGCGCTCCTCAGCGACGAGTCCGGGGCTCCACGCCGGACACCCCTTCCGCCAGCAAAAAAACGGCCGGCACCCGAAGGCGCCGGCCGGAGACTTCCGTGCGGCGTCGCGTGAGCGACGCGGGCGATCAGTACATTCCGCCCATTCCGCCCATGCCACCCATGTCGCCCATGCCGCCACCGCCACCGCCGTCGTCCTTCTTCTCCTTGATCTCGGAGACGAGGGCCTCGGTCGTGAGCATGAGGCTCGCGATCGAGGCGGCGTTGATGAGGGCCGTCTTGGTGACCTTCGCCGGGTCGATGACGCCGGCCTTGATCAGGTCCTCCATCTTGTCCGTCGCGGCGTTGTAGCCGTCGTTGCCCTTCGTCATCTTCAGCTCGCGGACGACGACCGAGCCTTCCTGGCCGGCGTTGTTCGCGATCTGCCGCGACGGCTCCTCGAGCGCGCGCAGCACGATGCGAACGCCGACGGCGAAGTCCCCTTCGCCCTCGACCTTCTCCACGGACGCGAGGGCGCGGAGCAGAGCCACGCCGCCACCGGGCACGATGCCCTCCTCGACCGCCGCCTTGGTCGCGTGCATGGCGTCCTCGACCCGAGCCTTTTTCTCCTTCATCTCGGTCTCGGTCGCGGCGCCCACCTTGATGACGGCAACACCGCCGACCAGCTTCGCCAGGCGCTCCTGCAGCTTCTCGCGGTCGTAGTCCGAGGAGGTCTCCTCGACCTGGTTCCGGATCTGCTTGACGCGGCCGGCGATCGCCTCACGGCGGCCCTTGTCGTCGGAGTCGGTGACGATGGTGGTGTCGTCCTTGGTCAGCACGATCTTGCCGGCCTGACCGAGGTCGCCCCATTGCACGTTCTCGAGCTTGATGCCGAGATCCTCGGTGATGACCTTGCCGCCGGTGAGGACGGCGATGTCCTCCAGCATGGCCTTGCGGCGGTCGCCGAAGCCCGGCGCCTTGCAGGCCGCGACGTTCAGGGTGCCGCGCAGCTTGTTGACCACCAGGGTCGCGAGGGCCTCGCCCTCGACGTCCTCGGCCATGATCAGGAGCGGACGGCCCTGCTTGGCGACCTGCTCGAGGATCGGCAGGAGGTCCTTCATCGAGCTGATCTTCTTCTCGTGGAGCAGGATCACGGCGTTCTCGAGCACCGTCTCCATCCGCTCCGCGTCGGTCACGAAGTACGGCGAGAGGTAACCGCGGTCGAACTGCATGCCCTCGACCACCTCGAGATTGGTCTCGAGGCCCTTCGCCTCCTCGACCGTGATGACGCCGTCCTTGCCGACCTTCTCCATCGCCTCGGCGATGATGCGGCCGATCTCCGCGTCGTTGTTGGCCGAGATGGCGCCGACGTGGGCGATCTCGCTACCCTCGACGGGCTTCGCGAGCTCGTCGATGGCGCCGACGGCGGCCTTCACGGCCGCCTCGATGCCCCGCTTCACCTCCATCGGGTTGGCGCCCGCGGTGACGTTCTTGCAACCCTCGCGGTAGATCGACTGGGCGAGGACGGTCGCGGTGGTCGTGCCGTCGCCGGCGACGTCCGAGGTCTTCGAAGCGACCTCGCGCACCATCTGGGCGCCCATGTTCTCCATCGCGTCGGAGAGCTCGATCTCCTTGGCGACGGTCACGCCGTCCTTGGTGATGGTCGGGGAACCGAAGCTCTTCTGGATGACCACGTTCCGGCCCTTGGGGCCGAGGGTCACCTTGACGGCGTCGGCGAGCTTGTTCACACCCCGGAGAATGGCGCCACGCGCCTCCTCCGAGTAGGTGATCTTCTTAGCAGCCATGGTTTTTCAACCTCCTATGGATAGGACTTCAGGATCCGTTGGGGATCCGTCGGGTTCTCAGTTGCCGATCACGGCGAGGATCTCGTCCTCGCGGAGGATGACGAGGTCCTCGTCATCGATCTTGATCTCGGAGCCGGAGTACTTTCCGATGAGGATCTTGTCGCCCTTCTTGACATCCATCGGAGCGCGACTGCCATCGTCCTGGATCTTGCCAGGGCCCACGGCCACCACCTCGGCCTCCTGCGGCTTCTCCTTGGCGGTATCCGGGATGATGATCCCGCTCCGCAGCTGCTCCTCGCGCTCGACGCGCTTCACCACGACTCGGTCGTGCAAGGGTCGAATATTCACGGCGTTTCCTCCTTGCTTCCTTGGGTTTCGAACTGTCGTACTTGCGATTGGGTCGGATCGGGTTCCTATAGAGAGCCGAGAGGGGTGTTAGCACTCACCCCACTCGGCTGCTAACAGCGTAGCTGCGACAGGGGCTCGTGTCAAGAGGAGAGGGCAGGGATCTTAGTCGGATCGGCGCAGATCGAGGATCGGCGGCCGATCGGCTCTCGCTCCCCTACAGGCCTCCGAGTAGGTGGCCGAGCTTGTCGCGCTTGGTTCGCAGGTAGGAGCGGGCGGAGTCGTGGGGCGGTATCTCCAGGGGCAGACGCTCCGCGACCTCGACGCCGTGGGCCGCGAGACCGCGCTCCTTGGCGGGGTTGTTGGTCATGAGCCGCACCGAGGCCACCCCGAGGCGCCGCAGCATGCGGGCAGCCAGGCCGTACTCGCGGGCGTCGGCCGGGAAGCCGAGCTGGTGGTTGGCCTCGACGGTGTCGCGGCCGCTCTCCTGCAGCTCGTAGGCCCGCAACTTGTTCGCCAGGCCGATGCCCCGGCCCTCCTGCATCAGGTAGACCAGCACCCCGCGGCGCTCGTGGGCGATGGCATCGAGGGCGGCGGCGAGCTGGCCGCCGCAGTCGCAACGCTGGGAGCCGAACACGTCGCCCGTGAGGCACTGGCTGTGAAGTCGCGCGAGCACCGGCCCGCCGTCAGCCACGTCGCCCAGGACCAGCGCCACGTGCTCCTCGCCGGTGTCGCGCAGCCGGAAGGCGTGGGCCCGGAACTCGCCCCGGGCGGTGGGTAGACGCGGACGGGCCACCTCCTCGAGATCGCCCTCGGTCCGCAGCCGACGCCGGACCAGGTCCGCCACCCGGATCACGGGGATCCCGTGCCGCCGGGAGAAGCGCTCGAGGTCCGGCAGGCGGGCCATCGTGCCGTCGTCGTTCATGATCTCGCAGATCGCCGCCGCCGGCTGCAGACCGGCCAGGCGGGCCAGGTCCACCGACGCCTCCGTCTGCCCCACCCGCTCCAGCACCCCTCCGGGGCGGGCGCGGAGAGGGAAGACGTGGCCGGGGCGCACCAGATCCTCGGGACGCGTCTCGGGGTCGGCCGCCGTGAGGATCGTCGCGGCGCGGTCGGCGGCGGAGATGCCGGTGCTGACCTTGCCCCGGGCCTCGATGGAGACGGTGAACGCGGTGCCGTAGATCGACGCGTTGTCCGCCTGCGGCACCATCAGGGGCAGCTCGAGGGCGTCACAGCGCTCGCCGGTCAGAGCCAGGCAGATCAGGCCGCGGCCGAAGCGGGCCATGAAGTTCACGGCTTCGGGCGTGACCCTCTCCGCCGCGATCGCCAGGTCGCCCTCGTTCTCCCGGTCCTGGTCGTCGACCAGGACGACGAAGCGCCCGGCACGGAAGGCCTCGGCGGCCTCGTCGACCGTCGCGAACGGCGAGACGCGATCGTGGGAGCTCATGGAAGGAGGTACGGCGGGGAGAGCGTGAGGGTCTTGGGGGGCAGACGGGAGCCCGCGCGGCGTGCGGAGCATAGCACCGGGCAGGAGCCCGGAGACGGGGCGTGGGACGGCCGGCGGGGGCCGGGTGACGTCCCGTGTGAGACCCCGTGCCGAACCACCTGAACCACCGACCGGGATCGATCCTCAGAACGGGTTCCCGAAGCTCAGGAAGACCACGAACGGGTCCTCGCCCGGCTCCCGGTCCAGCTTCCAGCCGATCTCGACCCGCAGCGGGCCGATGGGCGAGAGGTAGCGGCCGCCGAAGCCCACGCCCGTCTTGAGCTGCGCCGGGTCGATGGACCGCCAGTCCGCCCAGACGTTGCCGCTGTCGGCGAAGACCGTGGCGCCGATGGTGCTCGTGAACGGGAAACGGAGCTCGAGGTTGGTCAGGAACAGGCCGTTGCCGCCCACCTCGACGTCGCCGAAGACCGACTCGCCCGCGATCCCCAGCCGGTCGCGCCGGTAGGCGCGGTGGGAGGTGCGACCGCCGGCGAAGAAGCGCTCGGAGATCGGCACGAGGCGCGACGCCAGGCCCTCGGGCAGCGTCGGGTCCACGAACCCGGAGCCCCGCGGCTCGATGGCCCCGAAACGCACGCTCCCCGCGATCACGCCGACGCGCCCGAGGTCGAGGTAGCCGGTCTCCTGGGTGAACAGCTTGAAGTACTCCGTCTGGGCGTTCAGGAAGGGGAAGGCGTACTCGGTGCGCACCTGGCCGCTCCAGCCGTGGCTCGGGTCCACCGGGTCGTCACGCCGGTCGAGAAACACGTTGGGTCCGATGGTCGCGATCTCCACGTCGCGCAGGTCCCGGTCGATCTCGATCTCCTCCAGCCCCGGGGCGACGTTGGAGAGCTGCACGATCCGGTAGCCGGCCAGCAGACCCACCGAGCTGCTGCCGAAGAGGCGGCGCGCCTCGACCTGCCCGCCCTGGCGCAACGAGTCGAAGCTCGCCTCCTCCTGCTCCACCCGGAAGATCGAGTAGGTGACCGGGATGTCGAAGCGCCCGATGGAGGGCTGAAGGAGCAGCGCCCGTGCCTGGCTCTCGCGCTGGCTGACCCGCAGGTCGAACTGGCTCGAGTAGCCACGGCCGAAGAGGTTGGAACGCGAGTAGCCCACGAGCCCTCGGATGCCGTCCTCGGAGTCGTAGCCCAGGCCGTAGAACAGCCGCTGCGTACTCCCTTCCTCGACCCGCACCACGACGGAGCGCTGGGGGGCGTAGCGGGTGGCCGACGAGGTCGCCACCTCGACACGGGAGAAGATGCCGCGACGGTAGAGGTCGCGCTGCACCTCGAGCAGCCGCCGGGTGCTGACGGGCTCGCCCGGCTCGAGACCGATCCAACGCAGGAGGGTCGGCGTGTGGGTCTTGCGGTTGCCGCGCACGATCACCCGCTCGACCCGCGCCTGGGGACCCTCCAGAACCTGGAAGAGCACGTCCACCAACGTGTTCTCGTCGTTCCAGTCGAGGCTCGACGAGACCTGGGTCGTGTCGTAGCCCTTCGCCTCGTAGCGCGAGCGGATCCGGTCGAGGGAGGCCTGCAGCCGCTGCGGGTGGAAAGGCCCGCCGGGAGCGACCACGAGGTCGGCCAGTAGCTCCTCCGGTGACAGCGCCTCGGCGCCCTCGATCTCGACGTCGACGACCCGGCGGCGGGGGCCCTCCTCGATGGGGATCGTGACGGTCAGATCCGTGCCCTGCTCCTCGATCCTGGCGCTTCCGACGGGCGAGCCGGAGAAGCCCTCGAGGGCGTAGAAGGAGCGCAGGTTGTCGAGGTCCGCCCGCAGCACCTCGTCCACCAGGCGACCCGACCCCGGCACCAGTTTCTTGCGCGGGCCGGTCGATATCAGCGCATCGAGCCGCGCCGTCGGGATCCTCTCGTTGCCCGCGAAGCGAACCTCCCTCAGGAGATAGGTCTCGCCCTGGTCCACCTCGACGACGATCCTCAGCAGGTCCTCGCCCACCCGCTCCTCCCGGGCGTCCACGCTCACCCGGTAGTGGCCCTGCGACTGGAAGTGGCTCTTCAGCCGCTGCTCCGTCTGCAGAAGGAGCGACGAGTCGTAGCCCTCCTCCACCATGAACGGCAGGAGCCGGTCGTCCAGCAGGCGCTCCAGGGAGGCGCCGACCACCTCCACCTCGACCCGCGGACCGAGCGTCACGGGGTACGTCAGGGAGACCGTCCGGCGGTCGTCGCTCAGCTCCTCCCGGGGCGCCTCGACCTCCGCCTTGCGCCAACCGGAGCGGACCAGCCAGCGACGGAGAAGGTCGGCATCGGCCTCGACGCCCTGGCGCCGGTACCGGTCGCCCGGGTCGGCCTTCACGACGCGCAGCATCTCCTCGTTCGACAGCGCGTCGACGCCCTCTCCCTCCAGCTCCACCGAGGCGATCTGCGCCCGCGGCCCGGACTCGATCTCGTAGGTCACGACGGCCCGCTTGCTCGTCCGGTCCACGTCGACGTCGACGCGCACGGAGGCCGAGAAGTAGCCCTCCGCCGGGTACAGGTCCTGGAGGCGGTAGAGGGTCCGGATCACCCGATCCTCCACCAGGGGCTCCGCGGGACGCTGCTCGAGAATTCGACCCAGCCGTTGTCGCCCGATGCCGAGCTCGCCCTCGAGCCGGACCTCGTCCACCAGCACCTGCCCCCACAGGACGAAGATCGCGACGACCTCCCCGTCCTCCAGGCGGCTGAGGTACTCGATCTCGCCGGCCACGCCGCGCGCGTGGAGATTGAGGATCGAGGAGTGGACGTCCTCCGCTCGGAGGGCCTTTCCGGGCTCCAGCGTGACCAGCCGCAGGAGCTGGTCGGCGTCCTCCTGGGGCACGTCGCTACGCAGCTCGATGGCCCGCACGATCCGGCCGACGACGGCGGGTCGCCAGTCCGATGCCGCGGACGATGCCGCGGACGGCGCCGCGGACGGGTCGTCGCTCCCGGGCACCGCCTGGGCGGCGGACGCCGGGGCGACCCCCAGGCCGACGAGCGTCAGCAGCGCGAGGAGCGCCCGGCGGCGGCGACCCCCGCTCACCCGCGACGCCCGCCGCGCGCCGCGCTCAGAAGCGGTTTTCCCAGCGGCCGTCCACCGCATAGGAGCCGTCTCCGTTCTGGGTCACGACCAGCGTGAACTGCGGGCTCACCTGCCACTCGACCTGGAGGATCTGCTGGTCGGTCTCCGACGGGTCGTAGGAGTAGGTGGCGAAGAGATCGCGGTTGAGCCTCTTGCCCACGGTGACCCGGGCCGAGGTCGGGCCGCCGCTCTCCCCGGTCAGCGGGGCGATGCGGAACCGGTCCAGGTTGAACAGGTTGTTCACCCGGTCCGAGATGAGCGACGCGGCCTGGCCGTAGAGGAAGCTCTCCGCGGCCATGGAGCCGGCCCCGGAGTCCGAGGCGCCGGCGCCGCCCTGGAGCGCCGCCGACTGGGTGGCGCTACCCGTGGAGACCAGGGCCAGGATCTCCAGGTCGGGCAGCGGCGGATCGGAGGCGAACGTGGCGTTGAGCCGGTCCGGGGTGCCGGAGAGGTTCAGCGTCACCTCGTACTCGCTGGCACGGGTGGTGGCCACCAGGTCGATGATGGGCTCGATGGCGTAAGGGTTGACGAAGGTCAGGAGGCCGCGTTGGACCTCGTACTCGTTGCCCGCGTACTCGAGGGTGCCGTCCCGTTCGAGCTCGACGCGCCCGAACAGCACCGGCCGGGCGAGGGTGCCGCGGACCGTCAGGTCGATGTCGCCCCGCAGGTCGGCCAGGTTGTTGCGCACGCGCAGCGCCCCCGGCCCTCTCACCGAGAGGTTGATCGCCGTCCCCGCCAGGACGTCGTCCGTCGACTCCACCTGTAGCCGCTGGCGCTGGAAGAAACGCTGCATCATCTGCGCCAGGCCCAGATCGAGCGGCTGGAAGTAGAGCGCACGCTCGAGGTTGACCGCGCCACGGATCTCGCGCCCCGGTCCATCCGAGCTCAGCACCAGCTCGGCGCCGCCCTGCATGAGCCACCCCTCGGGCCAACGGAGGGAGAGCTTCTCGGCCGAGAGCTGGAGCCGATAGGCGATGCTGTCCCCTTCGGCACCCTCGTACAGCCTCACGTTGCCCCCGGCCCGCAGCGTACCGCCCGCTCCCCGCGCCGTGGCGCTGTCGACGACGACCTGCTTCGGGTAGAAGAGGAGCGTCGCCTGCAGATCCTCCACGGTCTGGCCCAGACCCTCGATCACGAGACGACCGCGCCGGATCTCCCCCTGGCCGTTGAACGCGGGCTCGCCGAGGGTGCCGCCGATGTTGGCGATCAGATCCACGGAACCCTCGGGGGCGAGATCGGGCAGGAGCAACCGCATCCAGACCGCGTCGAAGCTGCTCTGCAACCGCAGGTCCAGGGGCATCTCTCCCTCCAGGCCCACCGACCCGGCGAGGAAGAGGTCGCTCGTCGTCCCTTCGACCTCCTCGCCCATGTACAGGGACTCGATGAGGAGCCTCGAGTCCTCGAGGGCCAGGACGACCGGCTCCAGGTTGCGCAGCCTCCGCTCGCCCGTGGCGATCTCGAGCAGCGAGAGCTCGAGCCGCATCTCGGTCGCCGCCACCACCGGCTCGGCCGCCGGGTCCACGGGCTCGAGCACCTCGCCGATCGCCAGCTCGGGCAGGCGCACCCCGAGACGGCCCTCGGCCCGCCCGCCGAACGACGGCACCTCGGCCTCCGAAGCGACCACGGCGAGACTCCGCAGATCGTCGACGGAGAGCGCCAGGTCGAGCGCCAAGCCCTCCGCGTCCCAGCGGCCCCCGCCGTCGAAGGTCACGAGGCCCAGGAGCGAGCCCGAGGTCGTGACGGCCCGGCCGTCCCAGACGGCCATGCCGCTCGCGTAGCCCCGGTCGCCCAGGTCCCGGCCACCCAGTAGGAGATCCCGGCCTTCCGCGAAGACCACCACCTCCGGCTCCTCGAGCGGGCCCCCGATGTAGCCGGAGAGCTCCAACGTCCCGCCCATGCGTTCGCCCATCAGGCTGCGGAAGGGCTCGCCGCCCAGGTCGAGGTGGTCGGACGACAGGTCGAGCTCCATGGGCCGACCGTCCAGGGGGACGGTGCCGGCCAGCCGGACCGTCCCCGACTCCTCCACCACCTCGAGCATCTCGAGGGTCAGTAGGGACGGGTCGAACGCCAGCCGCACCCGGGCCACCTGGCACGGGATGCCCAGGACCTCGCCGGGATCGACCTGCCCGGCGACGTCACCGGAGAGCGTCTCGGTCGTCCCGCTGAGCCGCACCGTGCCGGTCATGTCGCCGTCGGCCGGCAGATCGAAGGGGAGCCAGGGCCGGGCGTCCGCCAGGGGCCAGCGGACGGCGTCCACCGTCAGCTCCAGGGGCATCAGCGGGTCGAAGGGCAGACCGCCGGTCAGCAGCAGCGCCGAGCCGACCCGCGAGAGCTCCAGCCGCAGGCCGCTCACCCCCTCGAGCCCGACGGTCAGCGTGCCCTCGAGACGGTCGGCCCGGTAGCCGGGAGCCTCCACGTCTACGAGGTCCAGGCTCACCGTCGTCGAGGGCCGCTCGGGCTCCAGGAACAGCACTCCGCTGAGGCGCCCCGAGCCCCGGCTCGGCGCCCAGATCGCCGGCGGCTCCTCCGGCTGCCCCGGGATGAGCGTCACCAGCCGCTCGACCGCCTCGGTGTTGGCCTCGTAGTCGAACCGACCGGTGCCCGCGGCGAGGTCGAAGTAGCCCGAGGCCACCAGACGCAGATCGCTGGCGGTCAGACGCAGGGCCTGGGTGCGGGCGACGCCACCCCGGATCACGACGGGCACGGTGCCGGTCAGGGCGACGGACGAGCCCCCCACCGCGGCGCTCGACACCCCCAACTCGGCCCAGCCCGAGCCCAGCAACGGTTCGGCGGGGAGAAAGCGGTAGTTCACCACCCCGGTGATCCGCCCCCGGAGGCCCTCCAGCTCCAGCCCCTGATCGGAGGCGAGCCTGAGGAGACTGACCCGGTCGATGGTCAGGTCGGCCTCCGTGGCCCGGCTGTCGGTGTCGAGGTCGACCGTGATGGTCCCGTGCACGCGGCCCCCGCCGTAGGACGCGGTCTCCAGCCGGAGCTGGGCCCGGGACGGCTCCACGTGGAGGCCCCCCCGGAGGTCCGCGAGCGACCGCTCGTCCAGGACCAGCGCCGACGAGCTCACGTCACCGTCGACGGACCATCGGTCCGGAGACCAGGACACCCCGCCGTCGAAGGTCATCGGGCCGGCCACCTGGCCGTCGAGCCAGCCCAGACGATCCAGGAGCTCGAGACGGCCCTCCGCCTGGACGTCCAGCCGCACGCTCCGGGCCTCGGCCGGGAACAGGATCTCCCCCTGCGCCCGGGCGACCAGGTCGGGGCCCGAGAGTCGGGCGCCGAGGATGTCGAGATGGCGGTTGCCCAGGCGCAGATTGGCGCCCACGGTGCCCAGGTAGGGCCGTGCCCCGGGCAGCTCGATCTCCACGTCGTGCGCCACGAGAC
>CAJQNK010000094.1 GCA_905479655.1 uncultured bacterium
CGCAACAGGGCCTCGAGGCCGTCGATCGACTCGTCGAGGACGAACGGATGGTCGGTGCGCCGCCGGATCGTCAGGCACTCCTCGTAGCCCAGGCAGGGCTGCTCGATGTAGACGTCCACGTCGCGGACCCCGCGCACGACGCGTGCGGCGTCGTGAGGCAGCCAGCCGGTGTTCGCGTCGGCTACCAGCCGGTCGCCCGGCTGCAGCTCCTCGGCCACGGCGCGGATACGCGCGATGTCCTCCTCCGGGTCCGCGCCGACCTTGAGCTGGAAGCGCCGATACCCCTCGGAGCGGTACTCGGCGACCCGGGCCGCCATGGCCTCCGGCGACTCCTGGGAGATCGCCCGGCAAAGGACGAAGTCGTCGCCCCAGCGACCGCCCAGCAACGTACAGACACTCTGCCCGGTGACCTGACCGAGGAGGTCCCAGGCGGCCATGTCGAGCCCGGACTTGACGTAGGGGTGTCCCTTGAGGGAACGATCCATCAACCGGTTGAGCCGGACCAGCTCGGTCGGGTCCTCGCCCAGGAGGTGGGGGCCGAGCTCGACGAGACCGGCGCGAACACCGGCCGCGTAGGCGGGAAGATAGAACGGGCCGAGGGGGCAGACCTCACCGTGGCCCGCGAGACCGGCGTCGGTCTCGATGCGGACGACGGTGCTGTCGAACACCTCGACGGACTTGCCGCCGGACCACTGGTAGCTGCCCTCGTGGAGCGGAAGGTCCACCTGGAAGGCCTGGATGCGGGTGATCTTCATCGGGCTCGACCCTTCCCGGCGCGGGCCGAGGGAGGAGGCACAGCGCTCGGCTCGGAGTGTTCGATCGTATCACCGGCGCGATCCCTTCTTCCGACTCAGGCCTCCGGACCCGAGTCGGGCCTACCGTGTGCTCTCACGAGCTGTCGCCGACGGAGGATACGCCCTGGCCCGGTCGGGCGGACTCGCGCGCCATCTCGGAGAGATACTGGCTTGGCTACGCATACCGGTCGCGTCAGAACAGGGGGGCGGTGTCGTTGAACACGTGGCTGACGGAGGTCGTGTTGGACCCGTGGCAAAGGAAGCAGTTGTTCCCCTGGACGAAGGTCTCCATCGTCGTGTTGGCCAACTTGTTGGTTCCGACCTCGTTGCCGCCGTTAGGACTCGCACCGAAGATCGTCCATGTGGTACCCGTCTGGAAGTAGTTCGCCCGGAGGTCCGCCGGATCGAGGCTCGATCTCACGACGTGGTTGATGGCGATCACCTCGGCGTTGCCGTTGGAGTTGGTTCCTTCCAGCCCCCAGGGCTTCAGCCGCAGGATGTCGCTCGGGCTGATCGTATGGGGCGAGATCGGGACGATGTGACTGCTGCTGTCCAACCTCATGTGCATCTCGTTGAAGGGACCGGTCGAGCCATTGGAGGAGAACACCCAGTTGCCGCTCGTGTCCTGGGGCACGGTCCCCACGCCGCTCGGCTGCTTGACGTAGTCGTACGCCGCGGCCGGATCGCCACTGACGTGCTCGAAGGTCGCCCACAGCATCTCTGGGTGCCCCTTGGTGCTTCCAACGACGTGCATGCCCACCATGGCAAGGGTCGTCGTCTTCGTACCGTTCGGCACCCAGTCGTCGGGATCGCTCCGGTCGTAGGTTGGGACGGTGGCCTTCATCTGGATGAACTCATCGGCGTCGGGGAGCCCGTCGGCCTCCACCCAGGACGCCTTGATCTCGATCGCGAGGGCCTCCCCATCGAGGACCGGCGACTCGCCGACCGTGGCCGCGAAGGCCGTGACGGCGTCCAGGTCGGCCTGGGTCACGGGGAACTGGGTCCCGGTAGGGACCGGGTCGCCGACCATGCTGCGGTACAAGACGAAGATGTTGTTGACCGTCAGGGTGTAATAAACGAGGGACCCGTTCTGAGCCATGAGCACCCCTCCGTCGGCCTGCCCCTGCTCCGCTTCTGGGAAGTTCCCGAACAGGTCCAACAGCACGAATTGATCGCCGAACTCGAGCTTCTGTACCAGAGCCGATCGATCCACAGCCTCCAGAGCCTCCATCTCGCTCAACCTGCGCTCGAAGGGCCGCGGCGAACCGACGATCGCGGGTCGGAGGATGGCGCGAGGCGATTCGATCGGCCGACCGGTGACGTCGAGCAGCACCGGCTCCCCGGTCTCCGACAGGACGAAGTCCGCGACCTCGACCTCCCGCCCGGCACCGTCGGCCACGAGCTGCTTCCCGGACGGACCGAGTACCGGCGGCAGGATCTCGAGAATCCTCAGACTCTCGCGCTCGAGGATCACGGGCAGATCGAGGACCCCCTTCTGCGCGTCACGCAGGTTGAGGGCCCGGATCACGCCGGTGGTGTGGGGCACGAAATGCCGCCGGCCGGAGGCGTCGGGCAGCGAGACGTCGTAGAAGGCGGACGTGTTCATCACCAGGCCGCCGCCGCCATATCGCGGGGGCGCGGGCGACGTCAACCACAGGAACATCTGTGCGGACCACTCGTAGAAGCTGCAGTTCGGCGTGTCCGGGAACAGAACGCTGTTCGCCGGCTTGACGGCACCGTCGAGCGCGACAGCGCCGGACTCGAACCAACCGGCGACATCCGAGCTGGTGAGCGAGGTCGCGCAGGAACTTCCGGCATCCGTAGGTAGCGAGACCTGGTTGAAGCTGCACCCGACAGTGGCGATGCTGACGACGATGAGGGTGGCGAGGCGTCCTCGGCTCGTCGAGATCATGAGCTCTCTCCTTTCGCTGGTTCGGCCTGGGTTCCGTCCCTGCATGACGGTCTCGACCTGGTTCTTCCTCAGGCGCTCCGGAGCACCGAGGTGTTACTCGTTGCCCAGAGGCCTCACTTCGCCCGCGTGCTTGGCAGCTCCGGTGCCGATCGAACTGCCCTACGCTTCGGAGCCGCCCTGGAGCAGGCGCGCACGGACCGCGACGCGGCCCCCTATCCACGGCCCGGATCGGCAACGCCGAGGCCGGTCGGCTCGTGCTAACCTCGGCGCTCCGTCTGGATTCCTGGGGTATCGGGGCCGGATTGCCGGCCGACCCATGGAGAGAGCAGATGATCGAACCTCGACGAGGCGGTGCCCTGCTCGGCATCCTCGCCCTTCTCCTCGGCGCCGGCGTCGCCGCGTCCCAGACCCTCGCCCTGAGCGGTCCCTGTCCCGGGGAGATGACCCTCACCGTGACCGGGGCGACCCCGGAGGGCCGGGTGGCGTTCCTGACCGGCTCGGATCTGGGACCCGACGTCGTCCCCGGCGGGCCGTGCACCGGCACGCCCCTCGACATCACCGGCAGCCTCGTGCTCCGGGGAGCCCTGTTCGCCGACGAGGCGGGGCAGGTGAGCGCCAACGCGTCGATCCCCGAGGCGGCCTGCGGCCTCTGGCTCCAGGCGCTCGACGTCGGCCCCTGCGGCGTGAGCAACGCCGTGCCGGTCGGGTCCGGAGAGCCGATCGCGATCGACGTCGCCTGTGCTCCGACCGCCAACCTCCTGCGCTTCGGTTGCACGGTCACCGTCGACCCGCCCCAGCCGGTCGAGGTCAGGTACCGCCGCACGGACGGGATCGGCCCGGAGCGGGCCAACCGCAGCGAGATCACGGCGGACACCCACCAGGTTTCGATCCTGTTCCTCGGGCCGGAGCGGGAGTACGGGGTCGTCGCGACGGCTCTGGACCACCCGCAGGGCCTGTCGGCGACGGACAGCTTCACGACGGGCGCGGCGCCCACGGACTACGGCAGTTGGCTGACGATGCAGGGAGCGTCGACGATGGAGCTCGTCGGCGCGGATCTACCCTGCGGCGAGGACGCGGTGGCGGTGGTCTACGACACCGAGACCGGCGACCTCGTCTGGTACCAGGAGCTCGACCCCTTCGGCGTCCTGGGGTTGAACGACATGGTGCGCTTCACCGACGAGCAGACGGTGCTCGGCGAGACGGGCAACGCCGTCGTCGAGGTCGACCTGCTGGGTGAGGTGCTGACGGAGTTCGACACGGCGCCGAGCCTGCACCACGACATCTTCGAGTCGAACGACTCCTACTACGTCCTCGACCAGGAGCGGATCGGCGGCCTGACCCTGGACCCGGTGCTGGTCTACGACCCGCAGGGCGCCCTGATCCTGGAGTGGGACCCGCGGGACCACCTCCCCATCCCGCCGGACGCCAGCGGCGACTGGCTCCACACCAACGCCCTCTGGGTGGAGGAGGACGGGACGGCCCTCCTGTCGTGGCTGTCGCGGGACTCGGTGGCGAAGATCGACCTGGACCCGGCGAGCCCCACCTTCAACCAGGTGCTCTGGATCGTCGACGGAGACCCGCCCGACGACCTGCCGGCCGACATCGTGGTCGACTGGTCGGGCGTGGACGGAGCGGACTTCTTCTCTCGCCAGCACAACTTCCACCGCCGACGCGACGGCCGCTTCATGCTCCTCGACAACGACCACGGCCGGGGCGTCGTGCTGACCATCGACGAGGTCGCCCGGACGGCGACGGCGAACGCCGTCTACGCGACGGTCGAGTCCGTCTGTGGTCCCCAGGGTACGGCCGCGGACACCGAGGCCGGCAACTCGGTGGTCGGCTGCTCGACGGAGTTCCTGCGCGAGTACGACGGCCTGACCGACGAGCTCGTGTGGGAGGCCGAGGTCGAGTGCGAGAGCGGCGGGGGCTTCTTCGGCATCTCCGTGGGCCGCTGGTACCCCCTGGACGGCTGGTCGAAGGCGTACACACCCGTGCCCTAGCCTGACACCGCGACGACCGGGTCAGGTCCCAGGATGTGCGGCCCTGGGCGGCTTCGCCCGGGCTTCTCCCTTCCCAGAGCGGCCGTCCTTGTCCGAGAATGTCCCCTATGTCCCTCCTCTCCGAGCTCGTCGACCTCCTCTCCCTCGAGCGCCTCGAGGTCAACCTCTTCCGCGGTCGCTCCCAGGATCTGGGTTGGGGGGCGGTGTTCGGGGGCCAGGTCCTCGGGCAGGCCCTGTCGGCGGCCCAGCAGACGGTGCCGGCGGAGCGGGCGGTGCACTCGCTGCACGCCTACTTCCTGCGCGCCGGCGACCCCTCCCGCCAGATCCTCTACGAGGTCGACCGGATCCGCGACGGGCGCAGCTTCACGACGCGGCGGGTGGTGGCCATCCAGGGGGGGCAGGCGATCTTCAGCCTCGGCGCCTCCTTCCAGGTCGAGGAGCCCGGATTCGAGCACCAGGACCCGATGCCGGAGATCCCGGGGCCCGACGGTCTCGAGTCCCACCTGGCGAGAACCCGCCGGATCGCGGACCGACTGCCGAGGTCGATCCGGCCGTGGGCGGTGGCCGAGCGGCCCATCGAGACCCGGCCGGTCGACCCCGCCGACCCGCTCGCCCCGGAGCCGAGGAAGCCCGAGCAGGCCGTCTGGTACCGCGCGGACGGACAGCTGCCGGACGACCCGATCATCCATCGCTGCCTGCTCGCCTACGCCAGCGACTTCCACCTGCTGGTGACGGCTCTCCTCCCCCACGAGGTCAGCCTGGTCACGCCGGGCCTGCAGGTCGCCAGCCTGGACCACGCCATGTGGTTCCACGCTCCGTGCCGGATGGACGAGTGGCTGGTGTTCGTGATGGAGAGTCCGTTCTCCGGCGGCGCTCGCGGACTGGTTCGGGGTCGGTTCTACACGCGGGAGGGAAGGCTGGTGGCCACGGTGGCGCAGGAGGGGCTGATGCGGAGGTGGCCGGAGGCCTGACGCACCCCACCTGCGGACCCCGCTACAATGCCCTTCCCATGCCGGGTCTCGCCGCCGATCTCCGCGCGCCCGTCCTCCTCCTGGCCATGCCCCAGGTGACGGACCCCTACTTCCACCGCTGCGTCGTCCTGCTCCTGCACCACGACTCCGAGGGGAGCTTCGGTTTCGTGGTCAACCGGCCGACCGAGATCCGCGTCGCGGAGATCCTGGAAGGGATGGAGCTCGCATGGGGCGGCGAGGAGTCGACGATGGCCTACCTGGGAGGGCCGGTCCAGCCCCAGCTCGGCACGGTGCTCTACGCCGATCAGGAGGTGGGCGTGGACCTCGGAGAGGACGGCCCGCAAGAGGTGGCTCCCGGTCTGCGCATGAGCCATCACGTCGCGGACCTCGAGGCCCTCGCCGTGGAGCCTCCTCCGAGCTTTCGCCTCGTGCTGGGCTACGCCGGCTGGGGCGCGGGGCAGCTCGTGCAGGAGATCCTGCGCAACGACTGGCTCACGGCACCGCTGGATCGCGCCCTGGTGTTCTCGGGCGAGCCGGAGGACACCTGGGACCGGGCTCTCCGCTCGGTGGGCGTCGATCCCGAGACCCTGCCTGCCTGGACCGCCTCGGACGACATCGATACCAGCAACTGACGGCCGACCATCCCGAGCGGAGATTCCGACACCATGGCCCCCGATCCGATCGAGGAGTTCCAACGCGTATTCGGGCGTGCGCAGGACGACGCGCCCGGCGACCCCACCTCGTTCTGCCTGGCGACGGCGGGCCGGGAGGGATTTCCCGCGGCGCGGGTCCTCCTGCTCAAGGGCGTCGACGCCGACGGGTTCGTCTTCTTCACCAACTACGAGAGTCGGAAGGGGCGCGAGCTGGCGGAGAACCCGCGGGCCGCGATGTGTTTCTACTGGCACTGGATCCACCAGCAGGTGCGGGTCGAGGGTCGGGTAGAGCGCCTCGACGAGCGCTCCTCCGACGAGTACTTCCACAGCCGGTCCCGGGGTAGCCAGATCGGCGCCTGGGCGTCTCTCCAGAGCCAGCCCCTGCCGTCCCGCTTCCGGCTGCTGCGCCGCTACCTGGAGACGCGGGCCCGATGGGCGACCGGCACCATCCCGCGACCGCCCCACTGGGGCGGCTTCCGCCTGCGGCCCGAGCGTCTCGAGTTCTGGAGCGACAAGACCTACCGGCTCCACGACCGGGTCGTCTACCAGCTCGAGGGCGGGCGCTGGAGCAGGGACCGACTGTATCCGTGATAGCTTCCCGGCGATGACCCGCCTCGTCGTCCAGGTCCTCCTCAACGGCGTCGGCCTGCTGCTGGCCGCCAATCTCGTGCCGGGCATCCACTATGCCGGCGGGCTGCTCCAGCTCTTCCTGGCGGGCCTGGTCATCGGCCTGATCAACCTGATCGTCAGGCCGATCGTCACCCTCCTCTCCCTGCCACTGATCGTCGTCACCCTGGGCCTCTTCTTCCTGCTGATCAACGGCCTGATGCTGACGCTGGCGGCCAGCCTCGTCCCGGGCCTCTCGGTGGACGGCTGCCTGCCGGCGATCCTCGGCGGAGTCGTCCTCGGCCTGTTCAACTGGTTGGTCCGCGGCATCGTCGACGAAGGCTGACCGGGGGGGCGACCGGGTTGCCCGGACAGACGAGGAGCGGAGAGACGGCGGACGAACGGCGGCGTCGGGTCGTCGAGCTCCTGCGCCGCCTCGAGGCGGAGTACCCCGACAGCCGGTTGGCGCTCGACCACCGGACGCCCCTGGAGCTCCTGGTCGCGACCATCCTGGCCGCCCAGTGCACGGACGCGCGGGTCAACGCGGTGACCCCCGCGCTGTTCGAGCGCTGTCCGGACGCGCGAGCCTACGCGGAGATCCCGCTCGGGAAGCTGGAGGAGCTGGTTCGCAGCACGGGCTTCTACCGCAACAAGGCCCGCGCCCTCCAGGGGCTCGGGCAGGCTCTCGAGGCCGATCACGGCGGCGAGGTGCCGGACACCATGAGCGAGCTCACCGCCCTCCCGGGAGTCGGACGCAAGACCGCGAACGTCCTGCTCGGCAACGCCTTCGGACGCGAGGAGGGGATCGTGGTGGACACCCACGTGAAGCGCCTGGCCGGCCGCCTGGGTCTCACCTCGACGGCCGAGCCCTCGGGCGTCGAGCGCGACCTGATCGAGAGCGTGCCGAGGGGCTCGTGGAACCGCTGGGCCTTCCTGCTCATCGACCACGGACGCGCCGTCTGCAAGGCCCGGAGCCCCCTGTGCGACGAGTGCGTCGTGGCGGACCTCTGCCCCGGCCGAACCTAGCCTGACCTTCTCACCAGGTCTCTACTGCGACCCACGACCCACGACGAGGATGCCATGACCAGCGCGAACCATCGCCCCATCGCCGTCATCACCGGAGCGAGCTCCGGCATCGGAGCCGCCACCGCCGTCGCCCTCCACGAGGCCGGCTACTCGGTCGTCCTGGGCGCCCGCCGTACGGACCGTCTGCGGGAGGTCGCGGAACCCCTCGGCGGCCTCGCCCTCCACCTCGACGTCACCGACAGGACCAGCGTCGAGGCGTTCGCCGGGCGGATCCCCGAGGCCGCGGTGCTGGTCAACAACGCTGGCGGCGCGCTCGGCGCCGACTCGGTCGAACGAGCCGACGACGAGCGCTGGCGCACGATGTGGGAGACGAACGTCCTCGGCACGGTGCGCCTGACACGGGCGCTCCTGCCGGTCCTCGAGGCCTCCAGCGGCGGACACGTCGTCAACGTGGGCTCCATCGCAGGCTTCGAGACCTACGCGGGTGGCGGGGGCTACACCGCGGCCAAGCACGCCGTTCGGGCGCTGACCAAGACCCTCCGTCTGGAACTCCTCGGGCGTCCGGTGCGGGTCACCGAGATCTGTCCCGGCCTGGTGGAGACGGAGTTCTCCCTGGTGCGCTTCGCGGGCGATCGGGAGAAGGCCAAGGCCGTCTACCACGGGATGGATCCCCTGACCGCGGGTGACGTGGCGGACTGCGTCGCCTGGGTCGTGACCCGCCCGCCGCGGGTGAACATCGACGAGATCGTCGTCCGCCCCCGAGACCAGGCCACGGCGACGGCGGTCTGGCGGGGGCGGTGACCTCGCGCCTCGCCGGCGAGTTGCGGCTCGAGGAGTGGCGCTACCGGCCGTTCACCGGCGAGGCGGCTCCCCCGGTCGACGATCGGGGCTGGCTGGCGGCCGACCCGGAGCTCCGGAGCGGAGCCACCCCCGTCGACTGGTCCGGCGCCGGCTGGATCGCGATCGACCTGGCCGTGCCACCGCAGGCCGTCGGGAGGACCCTGGCTCTCCGGCTACCCCGCCACCTGGGCGCCTCCCGCTGGTTCGTCGACGGCCTTCCGATCGGCGAGATCGGCACGCCGACCCCCGAGTAGGCCTACGAGCCGGCCCGGCCCTTCGCGACGACCCGCGACCGGAGGCCAAAAGAAAAGGGCCGCCCGAAGGCGGCCCTCGAGGTCACTGCAGGCCTTCTCGAATCAGAAGGACCAGCGGATGCCGAGCTTCGCCCGCCAGCGCGAGCTGAGGTTCGACGTCTGCCACTTGGACTGATCCGGATCCGTGACGATGCCGTCCAGGTCGTAGATCGGCAGGCCGTCGTCGGTCACGCCGATCCAGTCCACCGGGGTGATGGCATTGAAGTTGGCGTACCGGACCACGCCAGAGCTCGAGTCGAACAGGTTCATCACGTTGAGGATGTCCGCCGTGATCTGGAGCGAGGTGCCCCGGATCGGGATGTCCTGAGCGATCCGGATGTCCAGGCTGTGCGACCACGGAGCGTCGCCGCAGTTCCGCGGCGCGATGCGACCCCGATTCCCGTCGAGGCAGTCGACGCTCTTCAGGAACGCGTCGAGCTCCTCCCAGGTGCCGTCGCCGATCACCACGTCGTCCGGACCCGAGGGTACGTACATCAGGTCGTTGGAGAAGTAGCCGTCGCCGTTGGCCGTGGGGAAGGACTGGAAGCCGTAGATGTTCGAGAACGGCCGCCCGGACTGCAGGTTGTAGAACGCCGACACCGTGGTGGGGAAGTTCGTGTCGCGGTTGAACCGGTACTGGAGCGAAGCGTTGAAACGGTGCTCCACGTTGAAGTCCGAGGTCGAGACCGGGACCTCGTTGGGGTTACCCGGCACCTCGGTGAACTGGAAGTTCGACACCGCGCGACTGGAAGTGCCGTCGTTCACCGTCTTCGAGTCGCCGTAGGCGTAGCTCACGAACGCCGACCAGCCGTCACGGTAGGGCCGCTCGAGCTTGACGGCGAGGTTGGTCGCCTCGCCCTGGCTGGTGTTGGTGATGAGGTAGGCGCCGGTGACGCCCGAGTCGACCTTCTCCATGATCGGCCGACCGTCGTAGGGACGGACCTGACCGGACTCCTGGAGGTTGACGTCGCGGTAGTCGATCTCCTCCTGGCTGTCGGAGTAGACCAGCTCGATGGAGGCCACCAGATCCCACCAGGGAAGCTGCTGGTCGTAGGCCAGGTTGTAGCGCAGCACTTGGGGGAACTGGAAGTTCGGGTCGATCAGGTTGAACTCTCCGGTGGAGGCCCCACCCACGTCGACCGGCTGGTTGTTGATGTCCGTCACGATCGGCACACCGAAAGCCTGCACGTTGGTCTGTTCGATGCCCGTGCGGGCGTAGGAGTTCGAGATCCAGACGTAGGGCGTCCGACCCGCGAAGAGGCCCACTCCGCCTCGGAGCTGCTGCTTGCCGTCGCTCTTCGGATCCCAGTTGAAGCCGACCCGGGGCTGCCAGAGGGTCTCGCCGTCGGGGATCGTGTCCGTGCGCAGGCCGTAGAGATCCTCGGTCAGCGGATTGCGGCTCGGCGAATCCGGGAAGAACGGGATGTCGACGCGCAGACCGTAGGTCAACGACAGGTTCGGCTTCGCCGCCCACTGGTCGCCAACGTAGAGGCCGACCTGGTTGACCTTGAACTTCTGCGAGTCCGGCTTGCCCTCGTTGACGAAGGTGTAGTTGTAGCGTCGGGAGATGCCGGCCTCGAGGTCGTCCAACGTCGAGAACTCGTAGGAGCCGAAGGCGTTCTGGACGAAGAGGTTGTCGAACTCGAAGAGCTCGTTGTGAGTGCCGAGCGTGACCGTGTGGTCGCCGAGCACCCAGGTGAAGTCGTTGGTGAACTCCAGGATGTCCTGGTCCAGGGCGTTGCGGGTCGAGAAGGGCTCCGTGCCCGCCTCGAACTCGAAGTCGCCGCCCTCACCCACCTGCTCCACCTCGATCCAGGGGAACGCCGGAGTCGCCACGCCGCCGCGCCGGTCCCGGATCGTCTGGAGGGCGACGCGGAACTCGTTGAACTTGTCGCTGCCCAGCACGCTGTTCAGCTGCAGGACCGTCGAGTTCGTCTCGCTCGCGAAGTCGTAGCCCTCGGAGGGGAACTCGTAGGTCCCCGAGCTCGGCCGGTTGATGAGGTTCGTCGCGTCCACGTAGTTGTGGCGCAGCGTCAGCGTGTTGTTGTCGTTCACGTTGAAGTCGAGACGGCCGAAGATCTTGTCCGAGTCCGTGGGCCGCGTGTTCTCAGCCAGACCGCCCGGATCGAAGCCGTAGTTGTTGATCAGGATGTTGCGGAAGCGCTCCGCGTCGGCCAGGGTCTCCGCTCCGGCGCCGAACTGCTGGCCGCCGACACCGTCGATCGACCAGCCGGTGGGCTCCTCGCGCTCGCTGATCTCGGCGTTGAGGAAGTAGAAGACCTTGTCCTGAGAGATCGGACCGCCCAGACGGAAGCCGTACTGGTCGTCGGAGAAGGTGCCGATCGTGCCGAGCTCCTTCGGGCCGTCGCCCACCAGGCCGTCGTCGAAGGAGAAGTAGTAGAGGGAGCCGTTCAGGTCGTTGGTGCCGCTGCGCGTCACCGCGTTGATGGAGCCACCCGAGAAGCCGCCCTGGCGCACGTCGTAGTCCGCCAGCACGAGCTGGATCTCGTCGATGGCGTCGAGGCTGATCGGCGTCGTGTTGGCCTGACCGCCCGGGGTGCCCTGGTCGGAGAGGCCGAACAGGTCGTTGTTGACCGAGCCGTCGATCTGAATGTTGTTGTAGCGGCTGCTGCGGCCGGCCACGGAGATCGCCACCGGGTCCTCGTTCTCCGCCGACTGGGTGAAGAACGGGTTGGTGCGGGCGAAGTCGTCGAGACCGCGGCCGATGGTCGGGAGATTCTCGATGTCCTGGGCGCTGACGTTGGACGCGGCACCGGTCCGGGCCGGGCTGATCAGCGGGTTGGACTCGCCGACCACGACCAGCTCCTCGGAGATCGTCTCGAGCTGCAGCTCGAAGCTCAGGTCGGTCGCCTCGCCGAGGCGGACCTGCACACCCGTCGCCTCGGAGGCGCGGAAGCCCTCGAGGGAAGCTGTGACGCCATAGTCGCCGAGCTTCACGTTGACGATGTTGAAGCGGCCGTCGGGACCGGTCACGACGGTGTAGCGCGTGCCCGTGTTCTCGTTGACCGCCTGGATGGTCACGCCGGGGAGGGCGCCGCCCTCCTGATCCAGCACCTGACCGCTCAGCGAGCCCGTGGTGACCTGCCCGGCGGCGATCCCGGCGCACAGCGCCAAGAGGCCGAGGGCGAGGACGGTGCGATGGAGCTTCATCGATCTCCTCCCGTCTTCAGATGAGGGGTTCGGTTCATCCGTGTGTACCGGATGGGGTGATTCCGATTCGTCGATCCGAGGGGCACGGCCCCCGAAAATGCCCTTCATGAGCATCCCTCGATGGCTCGTGCCGATGCCGTCGGACCAAGATTCTCTCTCCACCTCCAGGCCGCGGCAGCCTAACCCGTCGCTGTGAATTGCGTGTCACGGACGAGTCGCAAGGCCTGCTCCGCGCCTCGAGATCTCTCTGGTTCGGAACGATTGTAGACGCTCACGCGCCGCTTGGCCAGCCTGCCCAATCGGCTGTGCACCCACGCCGGGAGCTGGCCCGAATCCGCTGGAACGCCAGTGGGAGCCTCAGTCGACCCCGGTCGACCCGAAGCCCCCGCCGCCCCGCCGCGTCGGCTCCAGATTCTCGGCTTCCAACAGCTCGACCGGAGCGACCCGGGAGATTACGAGCTGTGCCACCCGGTCCCCTCTGCGGAGGACGATGGGCTCTCGTCCGTGGTTGACCAGCAGCACCCGAACTTCTCCCCGGTAGTCGCTGTCCACCGTCCCCGGGGCGTTGAGGACCGTCAGCCCGTGGCGCACCGCCAGCCCGCTCCGGGGCCGGATCTGCCCCTCCCAACCGGCCGGAATCTCCAGGACGAGGCCGGTGGGCACCAGCTCTCGCTCGCCGGGCTCCAGAGTCAGGGCCTCGACGAGCGCGGCGCGCAGATCGAGGCCGGCGCTCCCCTCCGAGGCGCGCTCGGGCAGCGGCAGACCTCGGCCGTGGTCCAGGCGGACGACCCGAACGGAGACCGGGTCAGCCGCCGCCGAATCCACCGCCGCCCCCCTCCTCCTCCAGGAAGAGATCCTCCAGCTCCTGCAGATCCTCTTCGCTCTGGAAGTCGAAGTCGAATGGATCGTCCGCGCCCTCCTCGACCGCCTCGCCATCCCCGAAGTCGGCGAACGGGTCGTCCTGCACCTCTTCCCCGTTCTCGCCCCGCTGCCCGTCCGCCGCCTCGCCGCCGGAGTCTCCCTTGCCGAACAGGTCCCCGATACCCGAGCCCGACCCCGCCTGCGCCAGCTTGGTCGGCAGGTTGCGGGTCATCCAGGAGGTGCCGATGTAAGGTGCTCGCGGCTGCCCCTCGGCGCCGTCCGTCCCGGGCACGAGCTCCGGCGTGAACTGCCACTGGTTGTAGTGGTCGTTGCCACGGAAGATCCGGTACGACTCCTCGTCGCTGCGGCTGGAGACCCCTTGGAGGGGGCCGATCTGCTCGCGGCCGAAATTGGAAGCCCACTCCTCGACGCTCTCACCCCCGGCTCCCGCCTGGAACTCCTGGGACCACTCCTCGACACTCTGTGCCCCCGGCGCTCCACCGGCCTGGAACTCCTGGGCCCACTCCTCCACGCTCTTGCCGCCGGGACCGGTCCCCTGCGCGCCGCCGACGCCCGGCGCCTGCTGGCCGCCCGGCTGCCCGCCCTGTCCGGCGCCGGACAGGATCAGCCACTTGCCGTGCTCCGTCATGGGATCGTCCCAGAGCTGGCGGATCGAGCGCGGCTCGGCCTCGAGCAGCTCCTCGAGCCGATTGGGCGGGCGGCCGAAGCGAGCCTGGAAGACGCGGATCGCCTCGGCGTACTGCATCCCACGGAAGATCAGCTCCTCCTCCTTCTCCCGCTGGATGATCTTCGACCAGTAGGGACCGGCTGCGGCGAGCCCGATGCTCATCACCGCGATGAGCACCATCAGGATGACCAGGGTGTAGCCGCCCCGCCGGCCGGTCCGCCCGCGTCGAGACGTCCCCACCGGACGACCGACGGGAGCCCTACCAGTCCGCATAGGGAGTCCCGTCGAGCGCCAGGCGATCCGAGCCGGAGTAGACATCGACGATACCCGGCTGGCCATCCTCCGGCAGATCGGTCTCGGCCGGCGGGGCATCGGGGTCGATCTCCTCGTAGACGACCTGCCAGGTCTGGTTGCTCTTCGTCATCGGATCGAAGGGGATCGACCGCAGGTAACCCTCGTCCTCCAGGATCTCGACGCTCTCCGGGTAGTAGCCCTTGTCGCCGTAGTACTGGTCGATGACGTCGCGCAGGACGTGGAGGTTGGTCTTCAATACCGCCTCCTTGGCGCGCGTCGGACCGTCCTTCAGGGCGGGTAGGGCGATGGTCGCCAGGATGCCGATGATCGCGATGACGATGATGAGCTCCATCAGCGTGAAGCCGCGGGCTGCCGGGTTCCTGCTTGGTCGGTTCTTCATGGTGGTCACCACAGGGAGTAGGGCACGTCGTTGAGTCCCACGCCCTCGCTCAACGAGTAGACGTCGAACACGTTCTCGCCCCCCCACGAGTCCGCGTCCCACTCGTCCTGATAGCTGCGCAGGCCCCACTCGGCCTCGCCGGTCATCGGGTCGATGGGAACCCGCCGGAGGAACTTCGCCTTCCGGTCGACCTGCCCGACGAGGTCGATGCCTTCGTACAGGACCTCCAGCTCCTTCGGATAGCCGTCGGTCCCCAGCTCGATGGGGATCAGGCCCGCGTCGCTGAAGCGCTTGTGCTCGTCGATGGCGTTGCGGAGGGTGCGCAGTGCGGACCGGAGCTCCATCTCCTTCACGCGTTTCTGCGTGTACTTGACCACCGGCAGGCTCACCGTCACCAGGATGCCCATGATGGCCACGACGATGATCAACTCGACCATCGTCACGCCCCGCCGCGGGGAGCCGACCGCGACCCGTCCAGTTCTCTCGCGCACTGCCGACATCAACTCGAACCACCTTCGGTCACTGCTTCCTCAAGCCTTCTCCGGCCGTTTGGGCCGCTCCGGAAGGCGTGGCGCGAACGGCCCGTCACCGATGTCCACCCGGGCCGGCACGACGCTCACCGGGCCCGCGGCGGCGAGGTCCGGGCCGAGGGCCCGAGCCCCGGAGACGTCGACCACGGCACTGCCCTCGCCGATCGCCCGGAAGACGATCGTCGCGAGCCGGCCAGTGCCCTCGACACCGGGTTGACGGCCCAGCCGGCTGGCGCCCAGCAGCACACGGCCGGGACGGGCGTGGTCGGACAGGACCTGGGCCTCTCCCGTAGCCCCGAGGAATGGACCGGGACGGACCTCCTCGACGGCGAGCAGCTCCGGGTCGAAGAGCACCGAGAGCGGCAGATGGGAGACCGGCACCGCGGCGTCGATCTCCAGGTCGACCTCGAAGCTCCGTCCCCGAGCCACCCGATGGGTGCCGGGAGCCAGCCGGATCTCCACCCCGGACCCGACTCCGGAGATCGAGGCGAGGCGCAGAGAGCCGGCCGGCGCGCTCCCGAGCCCGAGGCTCGCGTTGCCCGGCGGCTCGTCCTCGGGGAAGAGGAAGTCGTCCGACTCCTCCTGGCCCGAGTCGCCGAAGAAGTCGTCGGGGAACCCCGGCTGGACCAGGTCCTGACCTGGAGTGCCGGACTCGTCGTCCGCCCCTTCGCCCTCCTGACCCTGGAGACCGCGCGGGAGATTCTGGATCCGCTGGCGGATCATCTCCCGGATCTCCTCGCCTCGCTCCTCCCCTTCGTCGAACGGCCCCTCGAAGTCGGACTCGACCCGCGGGCTGCCGCCGCGGAAGGTGATGTTGGCCTCCGTGCCGACCCAGATCGGCAGCAGGTCCTCCTCCCCGATGTCCGGGGTGCGGATGATGTGCGGGGTCATCGTCAGCACCAGGTCCGTGCGCTGCACCTGGGTCTCGGTGTTGGTGAACAGCCGCTTGAGGATCGGGATCTCCGACAGGCCCGGGATACCGACCTCTGCCTCGGTCTCGTCCGTCTGGATCAGACCCGCCAGGAAGTTCGTCTCCCCGTCCTTCAGCCGGATCGTGGACTCGATGTTGCGGGTCCCGATGATCGGCTGGTTCTGGCCGTCCGCGCCGGTCACGAAGCCGGAGATGTCGCTCACCTCCACGGTGAGCTTCAGCGTGACCTCCTTGTTGTGATGGATGCGCGGCTCGAGCTCGATCTGGATCCCGACGTCCTGGTACTGGAACGAGGTGATGGGCACGATGTTGCCGCCCACGGTCTGGGAGCTGTTGAAGCTGGTCACCGGGATCGGCACGCGATTACCGATGAGCAACCGTGCCTGCTCGCCGTCCGAGATCCTGAGCTGGGGCTTCGCGAGAAGCTGGGCGTCCGAGCTGTTCTTCACGAAGTTGTAGATGATGGAGGGGATCGTGACCAACCAGTTGCCCTGGTTGATGAACTCGATATCCGACGCCGGCACCGGGTTCGGATCCAGCGTCTGGCTGATGGAGTAGCTCGACAGGCCGACGCCCAGCTCCTGCATCTTGTTGGAGTTGATCTGGAGCAGCTCCACGTCCACCACGACCTCGCCGCGACTCTTGTCGTTGGTCAGGATGATCCGCTCCGCCACCTTGACCTTGTCCGCCGTGTCCCGCAGGACGATGGCGTTGAGCTGGTCGTTCTGCGCGATGTTGCGCGCGCCCACCAGGCTCCGCAGCATCGTCATCACGTCCTTCACCTCGGCGTTGGAGAGGAAAAAGGTCTGGATGACCAGGTCCTCGTACTTGCGACGGTTCTGTGGGGTGTCGGCCGCGACGATGATCGAGTGCTCGTCCAGCACCTTGTAGAAGTGTCCGGAGGCCCGCATGAGCGTCTCCAGCGCGTTCTGCGCCGTGACCTCCTTGAGCTCGATGGACATCTGCTGGTCGCGCAGCGCCGGGTCGAAGAGGACGTTGATCCCGAAGGCCTTGCCCAGGGCCTGGTAGATGCTGAACATCGACACCTGCTCGGGGAAGTTCAGGGAGATCGGGTCGTCGGAACGCGGATTCAGGGTGGGCGGCTGGGGACGCGCTCCCCGGGTCTTCCGCTTGAGGTCCTCCAGGGAGAGGACCGGCGCCTGCTGAGCCCGCGCCACGGCGATCTCGTCACGCACGGTGGCCAGCTCGACCTCCGCGTACTCGTTGGTGGGATCGAGCTGCACGGCCTGCTGATACTCGATCAGGGCCCGATCGAGAACACCCGCCTCGGAGAACTCCTTGCCGCGCCGGAAGTGCTCCTGCGAGGCCGCGATCTTGGCCCGGAGCAGACCGGAGCGATAGGAGATGTTCGTCGGGTCCGTCTCCACCAGATCCAGGTAGTGGAGGACGGCCTGATCCCAGTCGCCGATCTCCTCGGCGACCTGGGCCTCCCGGTAGGTCTGGAAGCCGGAGCAACCGACCTGGACCAACAGCGGCAGCAGGAGCAGCAGTGCGAGCGCTCCACCTCTCGGTCGATCCATGCGCGAGTACCCTCCTCGGACGAACGGCATCATCCCCCCACCTCCAGTCGCTTCGCCGGAGCGTCCGGGAATTCGACGTAGGCCAGATCGGCCGACTCGTAGCCGAGCTGGACCAGCTTGAAGTTCTCCTTGATCACATCACCCACCTGCACGTTGTAGATCGACTCCTGGTCGGAAAAGACCGCGATCGGGCGGGCCTCCGGCCCGAAGCTGCCAAGATAGACGAAGTCGACCTGAGGCAGAGCCGGACCGGATGCTGGTGTCGGTCGCGGCGGCGGCGGTGGCGGTGTCCTGGGTCGCGGCTCGGTGCTCACCGGAGGCACCACCCTCTCCTCCGGTCCGAACCGAAACGGGTCCCGCCCTGGAGTGTACGTCCCGGAGGCCCTCTGGAGCGACTCGAGATCGAGGTGCTCGACCGTGACCGAGCCGATCCCGCGGCCGGCGCTGCTCGACGAACGCCTGCCGAAGGTGAGGCCGCCGTCCCCGCCACCCCCGATGAGCGAGCCGATACTGCGCCACCCCAGGGCCAGCAGGAGGACCGCCAGGACCCCCAGGAGGAGCCGCTGTCTCTTCTGGGGCGTCATGTGCGCGGCCCCCGCCGGGAGGAGCGCTCGGGACGCTCGGTGGGGGGGCCCGCCTCGCCGACGAACAGGGTCGAAACCCGGAGCGCGATGCGCAGGCGCTGACCCGAGCCCGAGTCGCTCAGTGCCACCTCTTCGAGGATCAGGAACGAATCGGACAGCTCCAGCAGATTGATGAACCGGCGCAGCTGCACGTAGTCGCCCTCCACGCCGAACGCGATGGAGCGGCGAATCAGACCGAACTCGTCGATCGTCTCCTCGGGATACGACAGGGAGGTCGGCCGCAGCCCCACCTTGGCGCCGAGACTCTTGACCTCGGCGATGATCGCCGTCAGGCGCTGGCTCTCCCGGGCCAGCCCCTCCGTGTAGAAGCCCTCGAGGAGCTCCTGGTTCTCGCTCACCCTCGCGAGGAGCTGGCCCTGCGCCCTCGCCCGACGCGACAACTCGGCCAGCTCCTGCTCCCGGCTCTCGATGCGGCCCTCCAGGGCCTGCACCCGACCCGCGTAGACGAGGCGGTAGGCCGAGAGCAATCCGATGTTGACGACGAAGAAGACGAGGGCCGGAGCCCACCACCAGACGTTCTGGCGCCAGATCCTGGTGTCCATCATGTCCCGTCCCCCTCCCCCGCGACGTTCGCGAGCTCGCCCTCCGCCGCGGCCCCGGCCCCCTCGCCCTCGGCGGCCTCGTTCCCTGAAGCCCCACCCTCGGAGGCCCCGCTCTCGGAGGCCCCGCTCTCGGTCGCCCCACTCTCGGTCGCCCCACTCTCCGGCGCCCCACTGTCCGACGCCCCACTCTCCGACGCCCCACTCTCCGACGCCTCGGTCTCCGGGTCCACGACCTGCGGCAGATAGACGACCGTCAGGTCGAACCCGGTCTCCCGGCCTCCTTGACGCTGCGCCTCGCTCGAGGGGCTCGGATCGACGAAGGCGGGATGCGCGAACAGGTTGTCGACGAACTCCAGGAGAGCTTCGCCGCTGCGTGCGACACCGTCCACCCGCAGGGCCACTCGATCCTCGTTCTCGGCGGACCGGCGCGCACCGGATCGGCGGCCGTCCTGGCCCTCCTCCAGGAAGCGCGGCGTGAGACGCTCCAGGCGGACGTCCCGCGGCAGCACCTCCTCCAGCCGATCGAACAGGCGGCTCCACGGGAAGGCCCGCTCGGCGAGCCGGCGATTCAGGAACTGGACCTGCGTTCCCTGCCACTCGATGTCCATCCCCGCCAGCTGCGTCTCCGTCTGCCCGATCTCCCCCACCGTCGCGTCGATCTGGCGGTCCAGCGTCGCCAGCCGGTCGCGGCGATCCCCCAGGCTCGAGACATGGCTCCAGTACAGGGCGACGTTGATCAGGAAGCACACGCCCCCCAGGACCCAGAGGATCCAGGTCACCCGCCAGACCGGCCGCCGGTTGACGAACGGCCGGCGCGAGAGGTTCGGGGCGCTCACGAGACCACCTCCCAGGTCGCGCCCACCAACGGGGCGAGCTCCCGCAGCGCCGACTCGGCGGCCCCTTCGAGACCCAGATGCAGGGCCCCGACCGGCTCGGCCCGCCGCCCGACGGCGGTCTCCAGGAGGCCGGACCACGGCTCCTCGAGCTCCGGCGAGGCCAACAGGAATACCCGGCGCGGCGTCGCGCCCGCGAAGTGCTCCTCCACGAACGAGACCGTGAGCCGGAGGTCCCTCTCGACCAGGGGCCGGAGCGTCGGCGAGATCGCCTCCGGCTGCGGCTTGTAGCGGTGGAGGACCGGTCGTCCGCCCCGTGCCACGATCAGGGACCATCCCGTCTCGTCGGCCAGCACCAGCAGCGCGACCTCGCCGGCCTCGACGCCTCTCTCGACACCCGACAGGGTGCCGAGGCTCTCGCAGGTGATCCGGCCCAGGTGGACACCGTGGCTGTCGAAGGCCTCCTCGAACGCGCCCAGGAGACTCTCCGAGCCGAACCCGACGAGGTAGCGCCCGGCCTCCTCCTGCCCGGGGAGGGGATCGACCGCCGCCGCCGAGAGCCGAAGATCCTCCACGCGGAAGGGCACCATCCGCTTGATCTTCCAGCGCAGCACCTCGTCCCGCCGCTGGTCGTCCTCCGGCAGCTCCTCGCTCTCGAGGAACAGGAGTCGGAACCACGCCTCCGGCAGCACCAGGGTGGCCGCGTCGACCTCGGAGCCCACGTCCTCGAGGAGCGCCCCGACGACCCCGCGCAGCTCGTCGACCTCCCGCACCGGCCCCCCGAGGAGCCCGTCGCCGAAGACCTCCGGCTCCACGTTGACCGCGTGGTAGGCCACCAGGCTCCGATCCACCCCGTCCCCGTCCGCGCGGACGTACCTCAGCCGTCCTCCCCGCAGTCCGAAGACGTGCGGGGGAGCCGGCACGGGGTTCATCCCGAGGAGCCGCTCAGTCCACGAAGGTAACTTTATTGATCTCACGTAGGGTCGTCACTCCGAGAAACGCCTTCTCCAACGCCGACTCGCGCAGGAAGACCATCCCCTCCTCGCGGGCCGCGCGCTTGATCTCCGACGCGGGCCTGCGGTCCAGGATCAGCTCGCGGATCCGATCGGACAGGTCGAGCAGCTCCGAGATCGCCAGGCGCCCGTGGAAGCCGGTGCCGTTGCACTCGATGCAGCCCGTGCCCTCGTAGAAGGTGTGGTCCGAATAGACCGCCGGGTCGAGCCCGCTCTCCTCCAGGAGATCCACCGTCGCCTTCATGGGGCGCCGGCAGTTCTCGCAGATCTTCCTGACGAGGCGCTGCGCTAGCACGCAGTTCAGCGCCGAGACGAAATTGTACAGATCCACGTTCATGTTGAGGAAGCGGCCCAGCACGTCCACGACGTTGTTCGCGTGCACCGTCGTGAACACGAGGTGACCCGTGAGGGCCGCCTGGATGGCGATCTGGGCGGTCTCCTCGTCGCGGATCTCGCCGACCATGATCTTGTCGGGATCGTGGCGCAGGATCGACCGGAGGCCGCGGGCGAAGGTCAGCCCCTTCTTCTCGTTCACCGGGATCTGGGTGATGCCCCGGAGCTGGTACTCCACGGGGTCCTCGATGGTGATGATCTTGTCCTCGGAGGACTGGATCTCCGACAACGAAGCGTAGAGGGTCGTCGTCTTTCCGGAGCCGGTCGGGCCGGTCACGAGCACCATGCCGTAGGGCTCGTGGATGAACTTCTGGACCTTCCGGATCGTCTCCGCGTCGAAGCCCAGGATGTCGAGGCGCAGGTTCTTGAACTCCTCGCTGATCGACTCCTTGTCCAGGATCCGGATCACACAGTCCTCGCCCTGGGCCGAGGGCATGATCGAGACGCGGAAGTCGATCGTCCGCCCCTTCAGGCGGACCTTGAAGCGGCCGTCCTGGGGCACCCTCTTCTCCGCGATGTCGAGCTCGGACATCACCTTGATGCGGCTGATGATGGTCTGGTGGTGACGCCGGTCGATGGGCTCCATCGCCTGGTAGAGAACGCCGTCGATCCGGTACTTGATGATGACGTCCGTATCGCGGGTCTCGACGTGGATGTCGCTCGCGCGTCGCTGGATGGCGTTGAACAGGGTGGAGTCCACGAGCTTGATGATCGGGCTCGTGTCCGAGGTGATGCTGTCGATCGAGAGGACTTCCTCGCCGTCCTCGTCCTCCTGGACGAGTTGGATGCGGAAGTCCTCCGTCGCCTCGTCCAGGACCCGCTGCGCGCTCTCGGACTTCTGGAGGATCTCGTCGATGGCCGAAGCCAGGCCGACCTTGATCTCCAGCGGCTGGCCCAGCAGGAGCTCCATCTCGTCGATCCGGGCGACATCCGTCGGGTCGACCATGATCACGACCAACCGACCCTCGAGCTGCTTCTCGGGGATGAAGCCGTAGCGCAACATGAGATCGAAGGGGATCGACCGGAACAGGTCGTTGTCGATACGGAAGCGCGTCACGTCCACGAGCTCGAGGCCGTAGCGGGCGGCGATCTCGTTCGCCCGCCGCCGCTCCTCGGCGGCCGTCGACAGCACCTCGGCCGGGTTCTCGGCGGCGGCAGGGGTCGTCGGTTCGTCCACGGTCATCGTCAGCCTCTTCTCCTCAGGCCGGCAGGTTGCCCAGGGCGCCGAACATCGGCAGATAGACGGAGAGCAGGAGCACGGTGATGATCACTCCCATGAAGACGAGCATCACCGGCTCGATCAGGCCGAGGAGACGCTGCAGACGGGTCTCCGTCTCCTCGTCGAAAAAGTCGGAGACGTTGCTCAGCATGACGTCGAGGGCGCCCGTCGCCTCGCCGACCTTGACCATGTCGATCACGATGTCCTCGGCCTCGCCGGTCGCCTCCAGGGCTTCGTGGAACGCGGTCCCCTCGCGCACCTGCTGGATCGTGGGCTCCATCGCGGACCGCATGTACAGGTTGCCGATGGAGCCGACCGCCGTCTCCAGCGCCGACAGGAGAGGGATGCCCCCGGACAGCAGCGTCGCGAGCGACCGACACAGCTCGGCCAGGGCCATGCGGTGGAAGATCCCTCCGAGCAGCGGCAGGCGGACCTTCATTCGATCGATGGCCACCGCCCCCGCCAGCGTTCGTCGCCAACGGTTGAAGACGAAGACGCCCGCCGCGGTACCGGCGAGGAGGAAGTACCAGTTGCCCATGACGAACTCGGAGATCCCGAGGATCACCCGGGTCAGGAGGGGCAGCTCGGCGTTCATGTCGCCGTAGAAGACCGTGAAGCGGGGGATGACGTAGAGGGTCATGATCGCGATCATCACCACCGACAGGCCCACGAGGGCCGCCGGGTAGACCAGCGCGGAGACCACCCGCTTGCGCGCGTCCATGACCAGTCGCTGGTAGCGGATGAAGCGACGGATGACGCTCTCCATCTCGCCGCTGCGCTCCCCCGCCTTGAGGGTCGCCGGGTAGAGGGTCGGGAGCTGGTCGCTGAACTCCGCGAAGGCGTCCGAGAGCTCCGAACCGCTCTTGACCCGCTCCCTCACCTGCTCCACGATCGCCCGGAACTCGGGCTCCTTGAGACGCTCCAGCACCAGGTCCAGGGCCTGCAGGAGCGGCAGGCCGGCCCGCAGTAGGGCGGCCAACTCCTGGTTGAACAGCAGCAGCGGTCGCACCGGGACCTTCTTGGTGCCCCTCCCGAGCCGCGGCATGGCGATGCGCCCCATCCCCCGCGCCTCGATGTCGAAGACGTGGTAGCCCTTGCGCTCGAGCTCGGAGCGCAGCGACGCCACGCTCCCGCCGCGGTGGACCTCCTCGATCACGCGACCTTCCGAAGTGCCGAGTCGACAGACGTACTGCATGGCCTCAGCGCACCCTCAGTCCCGCCGGCGACTCCCGGCTCCCGACCTCGAGGGTGAGGACGACCATCAGGGCGCTGTCGCTGGACTCTCGGCGAGCCAGCCCCAGCACCATCGGCTCGGCCGGCCACAGATTCAGGTTGGTCTCGACCAGGAGGTCGCTCTCCTCGCCGCTCCTCTTCCGATCGAGACGGAATCCCTGAAGCTTGATCCGCTCGTCGTCCATGAGGACGCCCGTACGAAAGGTGACGGCATACTCCTCGCCGATCTCGTAGACGACCTCCTCGCCCTCCAGCGTCACCAACGAGGCCCGGGCGACGAGGTCGAAGCTCTGGTAGCGCAGGAGCTCGCGCAACCGCCGCACCAGCGACTCCGGCAGACCCGACGCGGGAGCCGAGCCCCCCGGGCCGGCCGTGGCCTGCACGATCTGCACCTCGAGCCGCACCTCGCGGGCCGGGTGGTCGAAGGCCGTGAGCACCGGCAGGATCCCCTGGAGGGCCGACCGGGTGTCACGGATCACGACCGTGTTGTCCTTGGGCTGGACCTCGACGGTGCCCCGCTCGGAGAGGAGCTCGAAGATCAGGGGGACCGCCTCGCTCGCCGTCTGGTACCGCAGCGTGTAGGCATGGAGGATCAGCGGACCGGCCCCCTCCGTCGTCCGCTCCTGGGCGGCGGCGGATCCGGCCGTGGCCAGGGCCAGGACGAGCACGACCAGCAGGCCGACCCACCGACCCGGGGGGCCCGCCGCACCGGGACTCGGGAGGTGGGCGCCCGCGCCTCGCCTCGAGCCCTTACACATCGAGGCTCTCGTCGACGATCATCACCACCGCCAGATCCTCCTGGCGCAACTCGTAGATCCGCGCCCCGGGTCGCGGAGGACCGTCGAGAAGCGCGGCCGACCGGCCCGCCTCCGACGCGAGGGTCGAGACCCTCGCCACCGCCACCGCCACCGCGGGCGCGACCGGCGGCGCCTCCGACACGGCGACCGGCCCGGCGCCCGGCAGGAGGACGAGAGAGGCCGCCAGGAGCAGGGCGGCGGCGACCCCGCTGACGGCGCGTCGTCCGGCAGGCGAGACGGGGATGCCGAGCCGACTCGCCACCGGCCGCAGTGCATGGCTGTCGGCGGCGGACGCTCGCCGGAGCGTGGCGACCGCGGCCTTCATCTCCAGGATCTCCGCGGGGGACGCGGCCGCATCGGCGCCCGCGTCGCGCTCGTCCGACCCGGCGAGCGCCCGGAACAGGAGCAGGGGCTCCGCCGCTCGCGCTTCCTCCGCGCAGTCTGCGCAGCCATCGGCATGGGCCAGGGCCCGATCCCAAGCGGACTCCGCTCCCGAATCGCCCCGATCCCGCCGGGCGACGAGGTCGGGCCACGCCGGGCAGTTCATCGCCCCTCCTCGTCACGAGCCGCGCGGCCCCTGTACTCCGGGTACCGGGTCGCGAGTTCCCGGCGCAGGGTCCGCCGGGCGTGAAACAGGTGGTTGCGCACGGTGGACTCGCGACAACCGAGGATCTCCGCGACCTCGATCGACGGTCGACCCTCCACCTCGCGCAGCAGGAAAGCGGCCCGTTGCTTCTCCGGCAGGGTCTCGGCCAGCTCCCGGAAGATCCCCGCCACCTCCCGCCGCTCCGCTGGAGCCGAGGTCCGGGGAGCGCCCTCTCCGGCAACCCGGCGCAGGTGGTGCCGCACGGGCTCCGCCGTACGCCGACGGCTCGAGCGTCCGCGCAGGAAGTCGATCGCCAGGTTGGTAGCGATTCGGTAGATCCAGGTGTTGGGGCTGTAGCGGGCGTCGAAGCGCCGTCTCTTCTGCCAGACCCGGAGGAAGGTGATCTGCACCAGGTCCCGAGCCTCCTCCCGATCGCCCACCAGGCGGCGCACGGTCGCCACGAGGGGCCCGGTCTTGCGCTCGATGAGCTCGCCGAAGGCCACCTCGTCACCCGCGCGCACCGCCTCCAGGATCTCCCGGTCCGAGGCTTCGGACCAGCGGATCTTGTCGTGGGCGGCTGAGTAGACGAGCTCCGGCAATGGCTTTCTCCTCCCCGTTCTACGGCCGACCGGCACGCGGCGTCTAGCCTGCCCTTCTCACCGGGTGTCGTTGCGAGAGGCCGTAGGTGCCTGGAGATGCAAGCGCCTGGAGATGCAAGGCTTGCGACCGAGGGCGACGCAGTCGTACTGTTTGTACGTCGAGGAGCTCGACGGGAGCGTAACGCCGCAGATTCAGGTACATACGGTCTCGTAGTAGACAGTGGGTGAGAAGGTCAGGCTAGTGCCGAGCGTCCGGGCGTGCCCGGAAGACCCCGCCGAGGTCGACGGAAACCGAGGCGGGCGCACGATTATACTTCTCCGACCTGTCCTCGCCCGTCCCCGCACTCCGTCGGGGGGGCCGTGGCCCTGCGCCGCGGACCGCGAGACGCCCGGGCAGCGGACGCGCGACGATGTGGATCCTCTACCAGCTGGCCGTGGCCTGCACGCTACTGCTCGTCGGACCCTTCCTGCTCGCCCGGCGCGGCAGCCACTACCTGCCGACCCTGGCCGCGAGATGGGGCCGCCAGCCCCGGGGGGCGACGCCGGCGCCGCTCTGGATCCACGCCGTCTCGGTGGGTGAGGTCGGGGTCGCCGCGACACTCCTCAGGTCGCTGCCCGAGACGATCCCGGTCGTCGTGACGACCATCACGCCGACGGGGCAGGCCCGCGCGCGGGCGGCGTTCGCGGGTCGCGCCCAGGTCACCTACCTGCCGTTCGACCTGGGCCGGCCGGTGCGGTCCTTCATGGAGACCTACCGACCGCGGGCCCTGGTGCTGGTCGAGGGAGACCTCTGGCCCCTGGTGCTGCGCTCCGCCCGCCGCCGCGGCGTGGCGCCCGTGGTGGTGAACGGCCGGATCAGCGACCGGGGCTTCCGACGGATGCGACGTCTCCGTCCCCTGCTCGGCCCGATCCTCCGCCCGATCGAGCGGTTCGGGGTCCAGACCGAGGAGGACCGGCGCCGACTCCTGGAGCTCGGCGTCGAGGCGGAGCGGGTGGTCACGACGGGCAACCTCAAGTTCGAGACGCCCGAGCCGACGCGGCCCACCGAGGCGGAGGCGGGAGTCCTCGGCCGCGCCGCGGGTCGGCCCGTGATCCTCGCCGGCTCCACGATGGACGGCGAGGAGGAGGGGTTGATCGAGGCCTTCCAGCGCGCCGGGGGCGGCGAGCGAGCCCTTCTCGTCGTCGCGCCACGCCACCCCGAACGCTGGAACCGGGTGGCCCAGCTCCTCGGGTCGAGCGGTCTGACGACGGAGCGCCGGAGCGATTTCGCCGGGGTCGCGGGCGGCCCACGGGCCGGCGCCGCGGGACCGGGGGTGGAAACAGGGACGCAAGCAGGGGCGGAGACAGGGTCGGCGGTGGAGGTCCTGCTGCTCGACTCGATGGGCGAGTTGGCCGGCCTCTACCGGGTGGCGCGGATCGCCTTCATCGGAGGCACCCTCGTCCCGACCGGTGGCCACAACCCCCTCGAGGCGGCGCGCTTCGGTGTGCCGGTGGTCGTCGGACCCTCGATGGAGAACTTCCGCGAGATCGCCGAAGCGTTCGACGGCGCCGGAGCCTGGCGGCGGGCACGCGACGCCCGCCACCTGGGAGCGATCCTGGAACGCTGGCTCGCGCACCCCGAGGAGGCGCGCGGGATCGGCGAGGCCGGGCGGCAACTGGTCGACCGGCAGAGCGGCTCCCTGGAGAGGACCCGCCGCCTGCTGGCGCCGACCCTCGACCTCCTGGAGGCCGGACGGTGAGCGAGGGGACCATCCCGGGCGCCCCCGGGCCGCCGAGGTCCCCGTGGCAGCTCGCCTACGGGGCGGCGCACCGATTCCGCCGGGCCTGGTGGCGCCGTCGCGCTCGTCGCCTCGACCGCCCGGTGTTGAGCGTCGGCAACCTCCACTGGGGCGGCACGGGGAAGACGCCGCTGGTAGCCGCCATCGCCGCGCACCTGCGCGACGGCGGCGCCAGGGTCGCCATCCTCTCCCGCGGCTACGGACGAAAGGACCGCAGGGTCCGGATCGTCTCGACCGGCGACGGAGTCCCGCTGCTGGGACCGTCCCTGGCCGGCGACGAGCCCGTCGTGCTCGCCGGCGAGCTCCCCGGCGTCGCGGTCGTCGTCGGACCGGACCGCTACCTCGCGGGGATGCACGCCCTGGAACGTCTCGACCCACGCCCCGACCTCTTCCTCCTGGACGACGGCTTCTCCCACCTCCGCCTCGACCGGGACGTGGACCTCCTGGCCTTCCCGGCCGGCGATCCCTTCGCGGGAGGACGGTTGCCCCCCGGCGGCCGGCTGCGCGAGCCCCTCGCCTCCGCCCGCTGGGCCGACGCCGTGGTCCTGACCGCGAGCCGGGCCGAGGGCGACGGCGAGGCGCTCGCGACGTCCCTCCGGCGTCACGGCTTCGCGGGCCCGGGCTTCGCCAGCGCCACCCTCTCCGAGCCCGTGCGCGGCGTCGCCGGAGCCGCGCCCGAGCCGGGCGCGCGGATCGTCGCGGCAGCGGCGATCGCCCGGCCCCACCCCTTCTTCGACGAGCTCGAGCGTCAGGGCTTCGAGCTGGCGTCCGTCCACTCCTTCCCCGACCACCACGACTACCCCGAGTCGACCCTCGATCGTCTCCGCGCCGCCGTGGCCGAGGCCGGAGCGTCCTTCCTCGTCACCACGGTGAAGGACCGGGTGAAGATCCTGGGTCGGGTGGACCTCCCCCTGGCCGAGCTGCCGATCCGCGCCGTTCCCGAGCCCGCCCTCTTCGAGTGGCTCGACCGCCGGCTGGCCGGCGGCCGCCCGGAGCGCTGACGATGGCCGATCCGGGACCGCTCCGCTGCCGCGTCGAGGTCGGGCTCTTCCAGCTCGTCCAGGGGTCCGTCCGAGCGCTTCCCCATCGTCTGGCGGCGAGGGTGGGAGCGGGCTGGGGGGACATCTGGCGCGCCGTCTCGCCCGGTCGTCGGCGGCTCGCGCTCGAGAACCTGGCCCGGGCGCTACCGGAGATCGACGAGGAGCAACGGCGACGTCTCGCCCGGCAGTGCTTCCGGGAGCTCGGCACGACCGTCGCCGAGATCCTCTCGTTCGGGCGCTTCGACGCGACCGACCTGTGCCGCCACGTGACCGTCGAGGGGTGGGACCACCTGAAGGAGGCCGAGGAAGACGAACGGGGCGTGATGCTGCTCTCGGCCCACGTCGGCAACTGGGAGATGGCGGCCCAGATCATCGGCCTCTACGCGGGGCCCCTCCACGTCGTGGTCCGCGCCATGGACAACCCGGCCCTCGACAGGAGGATCCGCGGGGTCCGGGAGGCCCACGGCAACCACACGCTGGTCAAGCGCGGCGCGGTCCGCGGGATCCTGAAGACCCTGCGCGCGGGCGGCCGGGTCGGGATCCTGGTCGACCAGAGGGCGCGTCGCAGCGCCGGGGTCCTCGTCCCGTTTCTCGGCCGGCCGGCGTGGACCACCACGACCCCCGCGGCGATCGCCCTGCGGACCGGGTCTCCCGTGGTGCCGGTCTTCGGCGAGCGCCGAAGCCGCGGCAGGCTTCTCGTCCGTGTCCGGCCTCCGATCCGGCCGGGCGGCCTGGACGGCTCGAACCCCGAGGCGATCGCCCACCTGACCACCCGCTACGTCGAGGCGGTCGAGGAGCAGATCCGAAGGAACCCCGGAAGCTGGACCTGGATGCACGACCGGTGGCGCCAGTGACGGTGGCGCCAAGGACCGGGATCGTGATGCTCGGCGACCGGACATGAGCCCGCGTACGCTGGTCGTCGCCCCGAGCTGGGTCGGCGACACCGTGATGGCGCTGCCGGTCCTCGAGGCGCTCGCCGCCACGGGCCGTGAGCTCCGGATCCTGGCCAAGCCCGGGATCCACCCGCTCCTCGGGTTCTGGAGCCCGGACGCGGTCCCGTTGTCACGCGCCGGGAGCGACCTGGAGGTCGTGGCCCGCCTGCGCTACGCCGAGTGCGACGAGGCCGTGATCCTGCCCAACTCCTTCCGCTCGGCGTGGCTCCCCTGGCGCGCCGGCATCCCGTGGCGTTGGGGGTACGTCGGTGACTTCCGCACGCTCCTTCTCTCGCCCGCCGTCCGGCGGCGCGGCAGGCCCCGCGGGCCGCAGATCGAGGACTACCGCGGGCTCCTCGAGGCCATGGAGGTCCCGCCGCCGGCGAGCTGGGTACCGAAACTCCCGTGGACCCCGGAGCGCGAGCAGGAGGGGCGGTCGCTCCTGGCCCGCGCCCGGATCCAGGAGGGGGACGGCCCGCTCGTCGGTCTCTTTCCGGGGGCGGAGTTCGGGCCGTCGAAGCGCTGGCCCCAGGAACGCTGGGTCGCTCTGGCCCAGGCCCTGAGACGCGAGATCCCCGGACTGCGCGCCGTGCTGGTCGCCGGACCCGACGAGGTCTGGATGGTGGTGCCCATCCACGAGCAGACGGGGCGCATCCACCCCGTCGTCGGCCCCGACCTGGACCTGGCACGCCTGGCCTCCGTGCTCGGCCACCTGGACGTCCTGGTGACCAACGACTCGGGGCCCATGCACCTGGCCGCGGCCCTCGGCGTCCCCTGCGTGGCCCTCTTCGGCCCCACCGACCCGCGGCGGACGGCCCCGGCGGGCGACTCCCACCAGACCCTCGTCAGCGACCGCTGGTGTCAGCCCTGCTTCCGACGCCGGTGCCCCCTGCTCCACCACGGTTGCATGAAGGACCTCGAGGTCGACGCGGTCGTCGAGGCGGTCGACGTGACGTTGGCGGCGGGCTCCCCCGACGCTGGCTGACGTGTCGGCCGCCCCCGAGCAAGCCCACTCCGCGGGGCTGGAGCGAGCCACCCGACCGGGTGTTGCCCTGGAACCTCCGAGCCGAGACGCTGGAGCCACCCGCCAGCCCCGTCGACGGCGGCCGATCCGACCCCATGGACTCGCACGGCATCCCCCGCTACGCGCTGCGGCGATCTCTCGGCCGGTGGGTAGCTCTGATCGTGGCGCTCGCGCTGTCCGCGGCGCTCGCGGGGACGGCGCCGGTCGGCGCTGTCGGAGCCGTGCGGTGGGTCGAGGTCGATGTCGTGCTGGACGGCGCGGGCCGGGCCGACGTCACCTACCAGGTCCGGTGGACGACCGACGCGCCGATGCACGGTTTCTACTTCCAGGGCACGGCCGGCCCGCCACGCTTCGGCGAGGGCGTGGCCGAGCTACCGGACGGCTCGAACGTCCCGCTGTCGATCACCGCCGCCGGGAGCGGTCGATGGGACATCGTCCTCGCGCAGGGTCGGGAGTGGGGACCGGGCGAGGCGACCTACACCTTCGGCTACACGACCGACTGGGTCGCGGCCGGCATCGTGGCGCCGACCACCGACTCCGCGGGAGGGCGTCTCGTCGTCGTGAGCTGGAGCCCCGTGACCTGGGATCAGCCCCTCGAGCACGAGACCGTCACCATCCGCCTCGCCTCGGTCTACGCCGACGACGTGGGCGAGATCGGCCTCGCCGGGGCCTCCGCGCTCGGACTGCGCACGGAGCCGTGGGTCAACGAGCGCTACCGGATGCTCTACCGGGGCGTCGGCTCGCCCCCCATGCTCGAGGTCCTGATGCACCAGGAGGCGGTCGCGACCCGCGGCGACCACCGCTTCCAGCTCTACCTGCCGGCCACCTTCTTCCCCGAGGCGCTCAGCGCCGCTGACGAGCGCGCCGAGCGACGCCAGGCCGAGCTCCAGCGCTCGGCCCAGCGCCGGGCCGAGCACCAGCGGCTCGCGGCGCGGCACCGACTCCAGTCCCTGTTCTGCGGCCTCGCGGCGATGGTCCTCACACTGCTCCTGGTGGGGCGCAAGCTGCGGGGCCTGGCGCGGGCACACGCCACGGCTCCCGACGTTCTCTGGGCGCGCGACGACTGGCAGCCGCCGCGGCTGCAGGTCCACACCTACCGCCAGCCCGGCAAGGTCGCGGAGCTGGGGACGCTGGAGGCGCTGACCCTCCTGGGCGTGCCCTTCCAGGTGCTGCTCGCCATGCTCCTCGACCGCCTCGCCGACCTGGGCCTCGCCCGGCGCACGGAGGCGCCGTCGCCGACCGTCACCCGCCTGGGAGCCACGGAGCCCCCGGAGCCCTACCCCGCCTTCGTCTGGAACCGCCTGCCGGAGACACCCGGACCGGTGCCCGACGACTTGCCGGCCGAGCTCGGGGAGCTCCTGGTCGGCACCGTCCAGCGGAAGGCCTGGGACGCGGACCTCGACGCGACCCGGGAGCACTATCGGAGTCTCTTCGAGGAGCTCTTCCCGGATGCCGCCAGCGTCGCCGACCGCCGCATCGAGGAGGCGGCCGCGTACTACCCCTGGTGGGTCGGGCGGCACCACAGCTCCGGGCACACGGTCTGGCGGGGCGGCACGACGGCCGGCAGCCAGCCCACCGGCGGAGGCGGCCTTTTCGGCGGCGCCGGGGCCAGCGCCGGCTTCGACGTCGACCCCTCCGCCCTGGGAGCCACACCCGGCCAGGGCTCCATGCTCGCCTTCGCGCCCGAGGAGCTCGTGGCCTCCTACGAGCACTCGGCCTGCCACTCCGCCTGCCACAGCGCCTGTCACAGCGCCTGTCACTCGGCCTGTCACAGCGCCTGCCACAGCGCCTGCCACTCGGCCTGCGTCTCAGGAGGGGGGCACTGATGGGTCCCTTCCCGGTGGGTCTCTTCCCGGTGACTCTCTTCCCTGGCCGCGGCGAGCTGGCCTTCCTCACCTTCGTCGTGCGCGGGTGGCCGCTGGGTCGCCGGCTCGCTGTCGCCGCCGGCCTCTTCGCGACGGGGCTCGCCCTCTGGCTCCTGGCGCCGCTGCCGGCGGCCCTCGTGGGGCTGCCGGTGATCCTCGCCGGTCACCTGCCGCTCTGGGTCCGGGGCCTCACCACGGCGCCCGGTGGTGCCACGCCGAAGCACAACGAGATCTGGGCGCCCGTGGAGGAGGACTGGCTGGAGCGCGTGACGAAGCTCGAGGAGCGCGGAGAGAAGTGGGACGCCTCGCCGTGGGATCTCACCAGCGGCCGCGGCGGCGCCCTGCTGGTGGGGCTCCTGCTGATCGTCGCCGTGGCCACCGGAGCCCTCGCGGCGCTCCTGGATGCCGCCGCCGCCGCACGGCTCGGTCTCGGTCTCGTGCTCCTGGTCGTTCCCCAGTGGCTCAACGGCATGCGGACGACGTGGAACCCCAGCGAGCTGAAGCTCAAGGGCGAGGCCCTGGAGGTCGCTCGCCGAGCGGCCCTGGAGCTGGCGCCCGAGGAGTTCGAGCCGGTCCCGATGCTGGCCCTCGCCCAAAGCACGAAGGGCGGGGACTACCCGGTGGACGCGCGTCTGATGCTGCGGCCCGCCGAAGACGACGGCTCGGGGTACCTAGGCGTCCAGGTGCAGGTCGCGATCAACAACGTGCGCGGCAAGGACTACCCGTACCTCTACTGCGTCGTGCTCTCCAAGGGCGAGCTGGACGTCGCGGCGGCGAAGCGCGGACCTCGGCGCTCGCGCAAGCGGATGGTGTTCGAGCCGGGCGGCGACGGCGAGGTGAGCTTCCTGGTCGTGCGCCGGCACGCCGACAATCACGGTGGCTGGCACACCGACCCGGAGACCGTCCGGATCCTGGTCGCGGAGGCCCTCTCCGCCGCGCGGCGCGCGACCGGCCGGGCCGGCAGGGGGTCCAAGGCGTGATCGGCTCGCTCCTCCGGCGGCTCCGACCCGACCCGGCGACCCCCGGGCCGCTACCCGTGCACCTGTCGGTGGACCAGGCCCATCCCATCGATCTGGGCTGGGTCGACGAGCTCGTGACCCGGGCCCGGGACCACCTCGAGGTGCGGCCCGAGGACGAGCTCCTCATCCTCGTCCCCAACCGACCGGTCAAGCTCAACGCGACGGCGCTGCGGGTGCTCCACGCCATGGTCCACGAGGGGCTGGGCATCGCCGCGGTCCTGCGCCGCGAGGGTGACGGTGTCGAGCGCCGACGACGCCTGCACGAGTTCTTCACCGATCTGAGGGCCTGGCTCGACGGCAGTCTGGGCGAGGGCGTCGGTCGGCGGGCGGTGGAGCACCGGCCCTTCTCGGTGGGGTACGCCGCGTTGCCCGTCCTCTCGGAGGTCGCTCTCACCTACACGTGCAACCTCTCCTGCGCCTTCTGCTACGCGGGCTGCGCTGCCGGCGGGCTGCCCGAGGGCTGGACGGAGGAACGGACCCTCTCCGACGACGACGTCTGCCGGGTCCTCGAGGTCATCCGCCAAGACGCCCGCTGCCCGAGTGTCAGCTTCACCGGCGGCGAGCCCACCGTGCGGCCCGCCCTGCCCCGGTTCGTGGCCCACGCCAAGGGCCTGGGGATGAAGGTGAACCTCATCTCCAACGGCCTCCTGCTGGACGACGCGCGCTGCGACGCCCTGGCCGACGCCGGCCTCGACTCCGCCCAGCTCAGCCTCGAGGGGCCCACGGCCGCGATCCACGACGACCTCGTGCGGCGCCCCGGCGCCTTCGACCGCCTCTGGGCCGCGGCGCGCCGGCTGCGCGAGCGGAACATCCGCGTGCACACGAACACGACGCTGAACCGCCGCAACCTGGCGCACGCGGCGGCGATCGTCGAGGAGGCCGCCCGCCGCGGCCACGACCGCCTCACCATGAACCTGGTGATCCCCTGCGGCGCCGCGGCCGGGCAGGACGACCTGTGGGTTCCATACTCCGAGATCGGCGACACCCTCCTCACCGTCGCCGAGCGCGCCCGCGAGCTCGGCTTGCTCTTCGTCTGGTACTCGCCGATCCCGCTCTGCCGCTTCAACACCGCGGCCCACGGCCTCGGCTCGCCGGGCTGCGCCGCGGCCGACGGCCTGCTCCACGTCGACCCGGCCGGCGACGTCCTCCCCTGCTCGAGCTTCCGCCATACCGAGAGCCTGGGGAACCTCCTCGAGCGGCCCTTCAGGGAGATCTGGCAGTCCCGGGCGGCCCGCTTCTTCCGCGCCAAGGAGATGACGCCCCCGGGCTGCGCCGGGTGCTCGAGCCGGGCCGTCTGCCAGGGCGCCTGCCCGCTCTACTGGCGGGAGGTGGGGCTCCGGGAGCTGGGAGGGGACCCGAACGGGGGCCCCCCCATGCCACGTGGCTTCGAGGGCGCCCTCGGTTGCACGGGGGACGGAGGCGACCCTCGAGCCGCGGAACCCTGACCCCCGTACCCTCGTGCCCTCGCGCCTTTGGGTGACCTTCGCCCGACCGGAGTCGATCCCTAGCCTGACCTTCTCACCAACTATCTACTACGAGACCGTATGTACCTGAATCTGCGGCGTTACGCTCTGCTCGGGCTCCTCGACGTACAGACAGTACGACTGCGTCGCCCTCGGTCGCAAGCCTGGCATCTCCAGGCACCTACGGCCTCTCGCAACGACACCCGGTGAGAAGGGCAGGCTAGCCTCCCGAAAGCGCCAGGTGACCCTTCAGGAGATGGTCCTGGAGCCGCCGGTGGAGCGCCACCAGCATCTCGGGCACCTGGTCGGGCTCCGCGGCCAGGGCCACCCGCGCCTCCTCGAGGGACTCGGCCAGGGTCTCGATGTCGGCCCATGGCAGAATGGCTCCCTCGTCCGCCAGCTCCCGGACCGAGGCGGTCATCGCCGCGAGCTCACTCTCGCACCCGGCGACGTCCCCGAGGTCCAGCGTCTCGAGGGCCGACTCGGTCCGCTCCCGCAGATCGAGGAGCGGCAGGTAGTAGCCCTGCAGCCGATCCAGGGCAGCCTCGGCCTGGGCCAGCGCCTCGAGGGCCGCCTCCGGCTCGCTCCCGAGATGGCCCCGGGTGGCGCGCACGCCCTCGAGGGCCTGCTCCACCTCCCCCTCGAGGAAGCGGACGGAACGCTCGGCGACGGCCCTCTCCGGCCGCGACTCCACGGTGGCGCCACAGCCGACGCCCAGGATGACCAGCAGTACCCAGGCTACGACTCCTCTACGCTGGTGCACGATCTCTCCTTCTCCCGAGTGAACGGGCGTCACATCCTCCGCAGTCGCGCCAGGGCCTCGTTCGAGCCCAGGAGCACCAGGATCTCCGATTCCTTGACCACCCAGTCGGCCCCCGGCGTGAAGTGGACCTCGTCGCGCAGCACGTCGCGCACGGCGAGAACCTGGACCTCGTAGCGACTGCGCAGACGGAGATCGTCGAGGCTCTTGCCCACGAACTCGTCCGGTGGCGCGAGCTCGTGGATGCTGTGACTCTCGCCCAACGGCAGGTAGTCCACGATGTTGACGTCGGTCAGACGCCGGGCCAGCCGCTCCGCCGCTTCGCGCTCCGGGAAGACGATCTGGTGGACCCCGATCAGGTCCAGGAGCTTGGCGTGGTCCTCCGACCCGGCCTTGGTGATGATCTTGCGCACCCCGAGCTCGCGCAGGTGCAGGGCGACGAGGGTCGAAGCCTCGATCTTCGCTCCGAGGCTCACGACGACAACGTCGAAAGAAGCGATCCCCAGGCCCTCGAGCCGCTCCTTGTCGCGGGCGTCGGCCACCACCGCCTTCGAGCAGTGGTCGCGGATCCTCTGCACCACCTCCCGATCGATCTCGATGGCCAGGACCTCGTGCCCCTGCTCGAACAGGGCCTGGGCGACGTGGAACCCGAAGCGTCCGAGACCGATGACGGCGATCTGCGACATGTCTCTCAGTCTAGTGGACCGAAACCGTGCTTCCCGCACGGGACACTAGGAGCCTGCGCGGTGGGAGTGGCCGTAGGCGTGGGAGTGGAGCGGCGAGTCCAGATTCGTTCGGTTTCGAGGTGCGTAGTGGGTCTACGGGCCGAGGATCCGGACGGATCGGGGCCGGCGACACCGCTTCCGCGGTAGGGTGATCTTCTGCCGCGCAGGCTCCTAGCCAACCATCACCCCCTCCTCGGCGTACTCGATGTCGAGCGCCGGGACCCGGCGGGCCAGCGAGAACACGACCGTCAGCGGCCCCAGCCGTCCGAGGAACATCAAGAGCACGATCAGGAGCTTCGAGGCCGGCTCCAGGTCGGGCGTGATGCCGGTGGACAGACCCACCGTCGCGGACGCGGATACCACCTCGAACAGGAGCTCGACGAAGACGGCGTGGCGTTCGACGACGGTGGCCGCGGGCGCCTCGAGGAGGAGGAGGGTGAACAGGCCGACCATCACGGTGGCGATGCCCGCCAGGGTCACCGTGAGGGCATCGCGCACGGTCAGGGGACTGACGGTCCGGCCCCCAACGTTCACGTGCGTCCGGTGCCGCAGACGACCCCAGGAGGCGAGGACGAGAACGGCGAAGGTCGTCGTCTTGATCCCTCCGGCCGTCGAGCCGGGCGACCCCCCGACGAACATCAGGAGGATCACGAGGAACAGCGTGCCCGGGGCCAGCGAGGAGAAGTCCACGCTGTTGAACCCCGCCGTGCGGGTGGTCACGCTCTGGAACAGGCTGGTGACGAGCCGGTCGCCCGCATCCATCCTCGCCAGGGCGTGTCCCCGTTCCAGGGCCCAGAAACCGAACGCGCCCAGGGCGATCAGGACCGCGGTGGTCCGCAGCACCAGGCGGGTGTGCAGGGATCTCCGGCGGCGGCCCGCCCGCCCCTCCTGGAGCTCGAAGACCGACAGGTAGCCGAGCCCCCCCATGACGATCAGAGCTCCGATCACGAGGTTGACCAGAACGTCGGTCCGGAAGGCCATCAGGCTCGTCGACCAGAGGGAGAACCCGGCGTTGCAGAACGCCGACACGGCGTGGAAGACCGCCGCCCAGGCGGCGCGAGCGAAGCCCATCTCGCCGTGCCAGTGCGCGAACAGCATCAGCGCCCCCAGAGTCTCTGCCGTGATCGTCAGACGGAACGCCAGGCGCAGCAGCGGCCACAGGTCGGAGAAGACCCCGGCGCCGGCCAGCGTGGAGTGCAGCACTTCCCGCGAGGTCAGGGAGAGACGGCCGCCCAGGATCCGCATCACGAGCAGGGAGAAGGTCATGATGCCTACACCACCCAGCTGGATGAGGGCGAGGATCACCGCCTGCCCGAAGCCCGTGAACGCCAGGCCGGTGTCCCGCACCACCAGACCCGTGACGCAGGTGGCGCTCGTCGCGGTGAACAGGGCGTCGATCCAGCCGATGGGTTGACCCGGGGGCGTCGCCATCGGCAGGAGGAGCAGTCCCGTCCCCAACGCGATGAGCGTCAGGAAGCTCGAGACCAGGACCCGGATCGGCGTCGGGTCGTGCTCCCTCACCGCGACCCCCACGAGCGCTCGATTCCGGCTCGTCGAAGCCCGACCCCATCGCGATACCATCCGGCCATGCGTCCCATCCTCCTCGTCGCCTTCTCGCTGCTCCTCAGCCTCCCCACGCTGGCGGCAACCCTCCCGGAGTCGGTCCTGGGCGCAACCGCCGCCGAGCGCTTCGCCCGGCTGGCTCTCGAGTGCGCCCATCGAGAGTACCCGAACAAGATCGCCCACGTCCTGTCCGGCGACGGCGACGTGGCGCCGCCGCGGGAGCTCACACCGGCCTTCTTCGGCTGCTACGACTGGCACTCGGCGGTCCACGGCCACTGGCTCCTGGCCCGTCTCGCCCGCACCTATCCCGGGGCGCCGTTTGCCACCGAGGCCCGGGCCGCGCTGGCACGGAGCCTGACGCCCGACCACATCGCCGCGGAGGTCGAGTATCTCGAGGGCGCGGGTCGGGTCTCCTTCGAGCGGCCCTACGGCCTCGCCTGGCTCCTGCAGCTCGGCGCGGAGCTACGGCAGTGGGACGACCCGGAGGCGCGGGCCTGGTCCCGAGCGCTCGCCCCCCTGGAGAGGGCGGCCCGGGATCGCTTCGCCGACTGGCTCCCGAAGCTCGACCACCCCATCCGCGTAGGCGAGCACTCCCAGACGGCGTTCGCGTTCGGGCTGGTGCTGGATTGGGCCCGGATCGCCGGAGACGAGGAGCTCGCGACGCTCCTCGACCAGCGGATCCGCGACTACTACCTGGCCGATCGGGGCTGTCCCCTCGACTGGGAGCCGGGCGGCCAGGACTTCCTCTCGCCCTGCCTGGCCGAGGCCGACCTCGTCCGCAGGATCCTGGAGCCGACGACCTTCGCCGCGTGGCTCGGCGGCTTCCTCCCGGGGCTGCCGATGGACGCCGGCGTAGCCTGGCTCGAGCCGGCCGTCGTCAGCGACCCGACCGACCCCAAGCTCGCCCACCTGGACGGGCTCAATCTCTCCCGAGCGTGGATGCTCGAGGGGATCGCCGCGGGCCTGCCCGCAGGCGACCCGCGGCGCGCCGTCGTCGAGGCTTCGGCGGCCGAGCACGGCGAGGCGGGTCTTGCCGCCGTCACCGGCGAGCACTATGAAGGCGGGCACTGGCTGGGGAGCTTCGCGGTCTACCTGGTGACCCGGCGCGGCATCGGCTGAGGCGGAGGGCCCGGCAGCTCTGTAGCCCCGGTCACACGTCGGGCCCCGCGGTCTGGTAACCTGTTCAAAGAAGTTCTTACCACCTCCGAGACGACCTCAGGTCCGACGGCTCTCCTCCGCCCAGGAGACCCTCGGCCCGAACCCCCGACAGGGAGGCCTCCGTGCCCTTTCCCGGCTCCAATCGCCGCTCTCTCGCCCTTCTCGCCACCATCTGCTGCCTCCTGCCCCTCGCGGCACCGATCTCCGCGTCAGCCCAGGACATCCAGATCGTGGACCTGGCTGTCGAGGCCCGCTTCCAGAACTACCTCTTCGGCCACTTCAAGCGCGGCCGCCCCAACATCATGGCGGACTTCGACCTCGACGGCCGGGTGGACGTCTTCCTCGGCAGCCTGGGTGAGGAGGGCGTGGTCCTGCTCAACCACGACGGGCCCTCCGGCGTGCGCTACGACCCTGGGCAGCTCCTGCTGACGGACGAGTTCAACTGGGGCGCCGCCGCGGCGGACTACGACAACGACGGCGACTACGACCTGTTCCTGACCACGGGGTTCGGCGGCGGCAGCGGCTTCAACTACCTGTACCGCAACATGCTCGTCGAGGAGGGCAGCCTGCGCTTCGAGGACGTCGCGGACGCCGCCGGAGTGCGGGGCGCGATCCCGCCCGGCGGCGGCGCGCTCGAACCGGTCGAGAACGCCAGCGCCGTCTGGGGAGACTACGACCGCGACGGCGACGTCGACCTCTTCGTCAACGTCAACGTCGGCACGGGCGTCGGTCCCCAGGGCGCCCATCCCCAGGGAGCCAGTCCCGAGGGAGCCAGTCCCGAGGGCGCCGACTGCCACGACACGGCGGCGGTCGACCCGCTGCCCGTCGGGAGCTACCCCGCCGGCCGCAACATCCTGTGGCGCAACGAAGGAGATGGCACCTTCACCGACGTGACCGAGGGCGTCGGCCTCGGGACCAGCCTGCGCCCGACCCGCCATTCGACCTTCTTCGACGCCGACAACGACGGCGACATCGATCTCTACGAGAGCAACTTCGGCGCCCTCAACGTGCTCTGGGTCAATCAGCTCGTCGAGACCGGGGAGGCGGTCTTCCTCGATGGCAACGCGACGATGTCGGCTCCCGGCGAGGACCTCGGCTACCCGTACAGCACCTTCGTGAGCTGCTCCGCGGACTTCGACCAGGACGGCCGCGAGGACCTCGTCGCCTTCCAGCGCGGGAACGGCGAGCAAGGCCCGTACCAGAACGGGCATGCACTCTTCCTCAACAAGAGAGGGGGGTTCGTCAACGTCGGTCACGCGGCGGGGCTGAACGACCCGTACACGTCCCGTGACGGGGTCATGGGCTCGATGGTCGGAGACGTCAACGGTGACGGCCGGCCGGACGTCTACATCGGCAACGGCGGACCCTCCGCGGAGGGCGACCAGTTCGACCAGCTGTTCCTGAGCATGGCGCCAGGGGCGATCCCGGAGTTCGTCGATCGCACCGACCTCATCGACTTTCCCGCGCCCCAGAGGGCCGGACGCGCGTACCCCACCTATCCCTACCGCACCCACGGCACGACCTTCGTCGACGTCGACGGCGACGGCACCCTGGAGATCGCGGTGGCGAACGGCGGCTTCCAGCCCGAGCACCTGGAGCCGAACCGGCTGTTCAAGCTCACCCTGCCCGGGGAGAACCACTGGCTGGCCGTCCGGCCGGTGGGCGACGGCGCGGCGGTGAGCCTCGACGCCATCGGCACGCGGATCGCGCTCACGGTCAGCACCGCCGGCGGCCCGCCCCGGACCCTCTTCCGGACCCTTCACGGCGGCCACTGCTTCTCGGCGCAGAACGGCTTCGAGCTCCACTTCTACGTCGGCGACGCCGACACCGTGAGGAGCCTCCGCGTGTTGTGGCCCGACGGCCGGAGGGACCGCGTCACGGGCGTCGAGCTCGACAGCCGGATCGTCGTGGAGCGCACGCCCGGCGGCGCGCGGGTCGTGGCCGGCGGTCAGTCGGCGGCCGGACCCCAGGCCACGAAGCCGTCGAAGTGACCTGCGGGGGCCGGCTGCGGGGCGCCCTCCGAGCCCCGTGGCCCGGGGGACGCCGAGCGGCCGGCCCAGTAGAGGGTCCGCTCGGGGAGCGGGTCAGGGCGCGCCCCTGGTCCTCCTCACCGCCGGAGACGCCGGGTCGAGAGACCCGGATCTGATCCTCAGTCGCGCTCGTCCCTCCTGCGCTGTCGACTCCGCGTCCCCCACTGCAGGGCCACGCCGGCGCCGGTCAGAACGGCGAACGCGATCAGTCCGTCGAACGGCGGGCCCCAGTGGCCGGCCTCGAGGAGCAGACGGGCGCCCGCCAGCGACGAGACGATCATGAGGGCCAGGTCGAACACCTTGACCGAGAGCAGGACGAAGAGGAAGCAGGCGGCTACCGTGCCGCCGATGAGCCACAGCTGGCTCTGGACCCCCAGCGCACTCATCACGGTCCACGCCGCCAACGCTCCCACGACGAAGCCGACGAGCACGACGGCCGCCTTCTGCAGGAACACGGAGACCAGGGCGCCGAAGGAGCCGGCGAGGATGGCGGCGCCCAGCGCCAGCCACTCGTCCTGGATCGGCAGGTGGTTCCAGGCGAGCAGGAAGCCGACGCCGAACCCCAGGGCGCCGACGAAGACCCAGAACAGACGACGCCCGGCGAGGAGCAGGACCACGGCGATCCCCAGCGCTACCCAGCGCCCGAACTCACCCTCGGGCAGGAGCGGCGCCAGGACGGGCAGGAGCGGTACGCTCGGGAGGCTCACCCCTCCTCCAGGACGGCTTCGAGGTCGGCCAACAGGCGCTCCTGCCCCTGCGCCTCGAAGGCGTCGTAGTAGCCCCGGATGCGGCCGCGGCCGTCCACCAGGACGAAGCGGGTGCTGTGGACGATCGGCTCCTCGGCGCTCCCCGCACCCGGCTCCACCCCCAGGAGGAAGCCCTCGCGCGCCAGCGTCAGGAGCTCCTCCTGGCCGCCGGTGAGGAACCACCAGGCCGCGTCCCCGACACCGAACACCTCGGCGTACCGAGACAGCACCTCCGGCGTGTCGTACATCGGATCAACGGTGAACGAGACCCGCCGCACCCCGTCCGGAAGCCGCTCGCCGAGGCGTCGCATCTCGGCGGTCATCCGAGGGCAGGTGCCGGCGCAGCGGGTGAAGATGAAGTCGGCCACCCACGGCGCGCCCTCGAGGTCGGACAGGGTCACCTCGGTGCCGCCGCGCTCGGTCAGGCGGAACGCCGGCACCTCGCGCACCACGGCGGGCGCCGGGGCCGGCGTCGCGACGCGATCGCGCAGGATGAAGAGCAGGGGCACCACGCCCATCGCCAGAACGAGACCCCCGAGGACGAAGGGGAGGACTCTGGCCACGATCGGGCGCTTCATCTCGGGCGCTCCGTCACGCCTTCGAGGGCCGGGCGCGCACGACCACGACGTCGGCGACCAGGCAAACCGCGGCGAAGGCTCCGAGAGCGAGCAGCGAGACGCCGACTCCGGGGCCGGCCTGCGCCGCGGCGGGAGACAGCGCCCGGCGCAGGGCCGCCACGCCGTAGGTCAACGGGTTGGCCGCCATGATCGCCCGCATCCAGGCGGGGGCGCCGGCGGCCGGAAAGAGCGATCCCGACAGCAGCCACATGGGGATCAACAGGAGATTCATGACGCCGTGGAAGCCCTGGGTCGAGTCGACCTGCCAGGCGAAGGCGAACCCCAGCGCCGTCATGCCCAGGGCCAGCAGCGCCAGGACGCCCACGGCGAGGAGGGCGCCGCCCAGGTCCGGCCGGATCCCGGCCAGCGGCGCCAGCGCCAGGAAGACGACCCCCTGGAGCCAGCCCAGGATGGTGCCTCCCAGCACCTTGCCGGCCACCATCGCCCAGCGCGGCACGGGCGCAGCGAGCACCCCCTGAAGGAAGCCCGCGTGCCGATCGTCGATCACCGACATCGTGGAGAAGATCGCCGAGAACAGGACCAGCAGCGCCACCGTCCCCGGGAAGAAGTACTCGAGGTAGTCCACCTCGGGGGGTCCACCCGGCAGCCGGAACGAGCCCGAGAAGCCGCTGCCGAAGAAGAGCCAGAAGACCAGGGGTGTGGCCGCGGCGCTCGCCACCCGGCTCGGCTGACGCAGGAAGTGGACCAGCTCCCGACGGGTGAGAGAGACGATGGGCAGAAGGACGTTCACGCCACTTCCCCCAGGCCGCGGCCGGTCAGCGCCAGGAAGACGTCCTCCAGGGTGGGCCGCGACACCGTCACCGAGTCGATCAGGCCGGGGAGCGCCGCCACCAGCCGGCCGACGAACTCGTGCGCCCGCTCGTGCTCGAAGCGGACCAGGCCGTCGTCGCCCACCGTCGCCTCGATGCCGAGCCGCTCGTGGAGCCCCTCGGTGAGGAGTGGCGGCTGGGCGCTCGCCAACACGACGACGTCACCGCCGATCCGCTCCTTGAGCGTCGCCGGGCCGCCCTCGGCCACGATCCGGCCCTGGTCCAGGAGCGCGACCCGGTGGCACCGGTCCCCCTCCTCCATGAAGTGGGTCGTCAGGAGCACCGTCGTGCCGCTCTCGCGCGCCAGCTCCTCCAGCAGATCCCACAGCTCTCGGCGCACGCCGGGGTCGAGGCCCGTCGACGGCTCGTCGAGGAGCAGCAGGTCGGGCCCGTGGAGCAGTGCCTTGGCGATCTCCACCCGCCGCTTCAGGCCGCCGGAGAGCTCGCCGGCCCGGTCGCCGCTCCGATCCGTCAGACCCAGCCGGTCGAGGGCCGCGTCGATCCGGCCCGCGAGCCCGGCGCCCGAGAGGCCGTAGAGGTTGCCCTGGTAGCGCAGGTTCTCGCGCACGGTGAGGTTCGCGTCCAGGCTGGGCGCCTGGAACACGACGCCGAGGCGGCGGCGCACCGCCAGCGCCTCCCGCGCGAGGTCGTGGCCGAAGACCTCGATCCGTCCCTCCGCGAGCGGCAGGAGCGTGGCCAGGAGCCGGAAGAGCGTCGTCTTGCCGCCACCGTTGGGACCCAGGAAGCCGTAGATCTCCCCCGCGGCGATCTCGAAGCCGATGCCGTCCAGCGCCCGGCGGCGACCGTAGCTCTGGCCGACCCGTTCGGCCAACACGGCGGGCTGGGCCGGACCGCCGCTCATCCCACCATCCGGTCCAGCAGCAGGACCCCCAGGAGCGCCGGCAGGTAGGCCACCGAGACCAGCAGGACGTTGCGCGCAGCCCGGGCGGTGAAGCGCAGGGGAAAGACGAGACAGAAAGCCAGGAAGGCGACCCCCAGAGCCAGAGCGCCGGAGAAGTAGATGGCGCCGGTGATCCCCAGGACCGTGGGCAGGAGGCTCACCGGCACCAGCGCGGCGCAGTACAGGACCATCTGGCGCGCCGTGCTCCGACCGGACGGCTCCACCACCGAGATCATGGGGAAGCCGGCCTGGGCGTAGTCTCCCCGGCACAACCAGGCGATCGCCAGGAAGTGGGGCAACTGCCACAGGAACAGGATCCCGAAGAGCACCAGGCCGCCGGTGTCGATCTGGCCCCGGGCGGCCGTCCAGCCCATGAGCGGCGGCACCGCTCCGGGGATGGCTCCCACGACCGTGGCGAGCGACGTGATCCGCTTGAGCGGCGTGTAGACCAACACGTAGAGGACCACCGCGGCGAGGCCCAGGAGAGCCGTCAGGGTGTTGACCCGCAGCAGCAGGATCACGACGCCGGAGAGCGCCAGCAACGAGCCGTAGTAGACCGCCGGCTCCACCGCCAGGCGCCCCGAGGGGATCGGCCGGTCCGCGGTGCGATGCATGAGCGCGTCGGTCTCGTGCTCCACGGCGTGGTTCAGCGCGGAGCCTCCAGCCGAGACGAGCCCCGTCCCGAGCAGCGTGAAGAGGAGCGCCTTCAGGTCGATCTCTCCCGACCCGAGGAGGAAGCCCGTCAACGCCGTGACCAGCACCATAACGGTGATCGTCGGCTTGGCCAGCTCCACCAGATCCGCCATTCGACGGGGGTTGGTGAGGTCGAGCCAGGCGAGGGCTGCAGGCGTCTTCACTCGAGGGGCTCCGTCGGTTTCGGGGCAGCGGGCGACGCGGTCGCGCTCCGCCGCGAGGGGCTCACCGGCAGTCTATCTCGGAAGGGCCCGCACCCGACGATCCACTCGTGGGTCTGGAACCGAACGGAGGCCGGTGTTATAGTCGCGCCGCTTCAGTAGGAGCGACTTTTTTGGTATCCCGGCGGTCGGCCGCTCTCGACCCGCCGCGAGGTGGGTCTTGCGTCGATTCCGACGCGTCTCCGCGTCGCTGGCCGACCCCGATTGACCCGAAGGTGAGCGCCACGACGATGGACGGACCGCACGCAGCTTCCCACCATCCCGAGCCCGGCTTCTGGCGGAAGTACGTCTTCTCCGTCGACCACAAGGTGATCGGCATCCAGTACGCCGTGACCGGGCTGCTGTTCCTATTCTTCGGCTTCTGCCTGATGCTGCTGATGCGCTGGCAGCTCGCCTACCCGGGGCAGCCGCTACCCCTGATCGGCGGTCTGCTGGGTGACGACAGAATGCCCGGGGGCATCATGCTGCCGGAGTTCTACAACCAGCTCGGCGCCATGCACGGCACCATCATGGTGTTCCTCGGGGTCGTGCCCCTGGCGGTCGGCGGTTTCGGCAACTTTGTGCTGCCGCTGCAGATCGGCGCGCCGGACATGGCGTTCCCGCGCCTGAACATGGCCAGTTACTGGTGCTACTTCGTCGGCGGCGTGGTGATGTTCCTGAGCTTCTTCGCTCCCGGCGGCTCGGCTCAGTCCGGCTGGACCTCCTACCCGCCGCTGTCGAACATCGCCTCCGACGGTCAGACGGTGTGGCTGCTGGGCATGGTGTTTCTCATCACCTCCTCGCTGCTGGGCTCCGTGAACTTCATCGTCACGACGATCCAGCTCCGGGTCGCGGGCCTCACCCTGATGCGCCTGCCCTTCTTCGTCTGGTCGCAGTTCGTGACGGCCTTCCTGCTGCTGCTCGCGTTCCCGCCCCTCGAGGCCGCCGCGTTCATGCAGCTCATGGACCGCGTGGCCGACACCAGCTTCTTCATGCCGGCCGGTCTCGTGATCAGCGGCCAGGTGGCGGAGTTGAGCGGGGGCGGTAGCCCGCTCCTCTGGCAGCACCTCTTCTGGTTCCTCGCCCACCCCGAGGTCTACGTGCTGATCCTGCCGGCGCTGGGCATCATCGCCGAGATCATCGCCAACAACACCCGCAAGCCGCTGTGGGGCTACAAGTCGATGGTCTACTCGGTCATCTTCCTGGCCTTCATGTCGTTCATCGTTTGGGCCCACCACATGTTCCTCACCGGCATGGGCACCGGGATGTCGGCCTTCTTCCAGACGACGACGATGATCATCTCGATTCCCTCGGTGATCATCATCACGGCCCTGGTCCTCTCGCTGTGGGGCGGTTCGATCCGCTTCAACACCCCCATGCTCTTCGCGCTCGCCTTCCTGCCCATGTTCGGCATCGGCGGGCTGACGGGCCTGCCGCTGGGTCTGGCCGCCACCGACATCCCCCTGCACGACACCTACTACGTGATCGGCCACTTCCACTACGTGGTGGCGCCGGGCACGATCTTCGCGCTCTTCGCCGGGGTCTACTACTGGTACCCCAAGGCCACGGGGCGCAAGATGTCCGAGCTGCTGGGCAAGCTCCACTTCTGGCCCAGTCTCCTGTTCATGAACGGCATCTTCCTGCCCATGTTCATCCAGGGCCTGGCCGGCATGCAGCGGCGACTGTTCGACGGTGGCGAGCTCTACGCCCACGCGGGGCCGGTCCTGATGTGGAACAAGATCATCACGCACTCGGCGTGGGGCCTGGCGATCGCCCAGATCCCGTTCATCATCAACTTCTTCCTCAGCCTGAAGAAGGGCGAGGTCGCGGACCGGAACCCGTGGCACGCCACCACCCTCGAGTGGGCGGCGCCCTCGCCGCCGCCGCACGGCAACTTCGCCACCGAGCCCTCGGCGTACCGCAACCCGTACGAGTACAGCGTCCCCGGGCAAGCTCGGGACTACCTCCCGCAATTCGAGCCGGACGGCTCCGGGGCCCCGCCCTCCGAACGGTCCACCAACCCGGCCACCGCCTAGGAGAGACGGCATGTCCCACGCCATCCCCTATACCGTCGAAGCGCGGCCGGACACCG
>CAJQNK010000095.1 GCA_905479655.1 uncultured bacterium
CGTCGTGCGCGGGGTCCGCGACGTGGACGTCTACATCGAGCAGCCCTGCCTGGGCTACGAGGAGTGCCTGACGATCCGGCGGCGCACCGACCATCCGTTCGTCCTCGACGAGTCGATCGACGGCCTCGAGGCCCTGTTGCGTGCCTGGCGCGACGGCGCCGCCGACGTGGTCAACCTGAAGATCAGCAAGCTCGGTGGCCTGACCCGGGCGCGGCAGGCGCGCGACCTGTGCGTGGAGCTGGGCATCGCCATGACGATCGAGGACAGTTGGGGGGGCGACATCGTCACCGCCGCCATCGCCCACCTCGCCCACAGCACCCCGACGCCGTTCCTGTTCACGGCCACCGACTTCAACAGCTACGTCACCGTGGCTTTCGCCGACGGGGCGCCGCGGCGTCGCCACGGTCGTCTCGCCGCCTCCACCGAGCCCGGCCTGGGGGTCCGCCCACGCCGGGAGGCCCTGGGAGAGGCCGTGGTCGACATCGCCTGAGATGACCTCTCCCGAGACGGGGCGTCGGGGGCGGACGCTGGACGCCCGGCGGACCGCCGAGCTCCTCCCCTGGGGCGATCTCGCCGACGAGGTGGAGGTCGTCCTGCGCCTTCGGCGCCGAGGCGCCGCCCGTGCCCCGGAGCGCCTGCACCTCGACCTCTCCGCCGGCGGAACGCTGCTCGCGATGCCGGCCACCGACGGCGAGATCGCCGTGACCAAGCTCGTCACCACCCATCCGGAGAACCCCCGACGCGGGCTGCCCGCCGTGCGCGGGGAGCTGATCGTCGTCGACGCGGCCGACGGCACCCCGCTGCTGCGCGCCGACGCGGCCACCGTGACTGCCCGTCGCACGGCCGCCGTCTCGTTGCTGGCCGCGAGGACCCTCGCCCCCGATCCCGCGGCGCCTCTCCTGCTGATCGGCGCCGGGGTCCAGGGGCGTGCCCACCTCGAGGCCTTCCGTGCCGGGCTCGGCACGCGCGCGGTCGACATCGTTTCGCGCACCCGGGAGAGCGCCCGTTCGCTCGCGGCCCACGCCGCGCACCTCGGCCTCGACGCCCGGGTTCTCGACAGCCCACCCTCGAGCGCCGGCGAGCCACGGCTGGTGGTCGCCGCCACCCCCGCGACCGAGCCGGTCGTGCCGGCCGAGCTGGGAGAGGGCTCCTTCGTCGCCGCGGTCGGCGCCTACCGCCCCGACGTGGCCGAGGTCCCCGTCTCCCTCCTGCGCCGCGCCACCGTGGTCGTGGACGACCGCGACGGCGCCCGGGCCGAGGCGGGCGACCTGATCCAGGCGGTCGCGGCGGGAGCCCTGAGCTGGGACGAGGTGGTCTCCCTCGGCGATCTCGTGGCCGGGGAGTCCGTTCCTACAGGCCCTGGGCCGGGGCGCGGACCGATCGTCTTCAAGAGCGTCGGCCACGCGCTCTGGGACCTGGCCGCGGCCCGCCTGCTGGTGCGAGCGGCGCGCGCCGGGTGATCGAGGACGGCCCCCCACGGGTTCCCGCCTCGACCGGCCGTCGAGGTCCTTCCCGCGGACCTCACCGAGGAGCTGACGCGAAGAAGCCCTGGTGGCTGGGCCGGCCGAAGCCGTTGGCCACCAGGGCATTGGCTGCTGGTTGCGGGGGCAGGATTTGAACCTGCGACCTTTGGGTTATGAGCCCAACGAGCTACCAGACTGCTCCACCCCGCGTCAGTGGCGCCGCGTTGCGGCGCGAAAAGGAAGTATGGCAAAGGGAGGCGGCGAGTGTCAAGGCGCGGGCGCTGGCGGTAGTGGGTCAGTTTCAAAATCTTGGATCTCAGAGGAGCTTGAGCAGGTCCGCGATGCTCCAGGGACGGGAGGCTACGCCAGCGGCCATGGCCGGAGTCACCCGGTTGTCGGAGTCGGTCCGAAGGCTCCGGTGAGGGCGGCAGAGGTTGTAGTAGCCGAAGTGCAGGGAGACGGCGGCAGCGTGGTTCTCGACCTTCTTGGAGAAGGCGTTGGTCAGGCGGGTGAACCGCCGCATGCTCATGCGCATCGTGAGGTTCTGCCGCTCGACGTACGAGGTCGATATGTGCCCCGGCTCAGGCGCGCCCTGGACGTGGCCAATCTTCGTCCCTAGGCACTTGGCCGGGGAGTAGCGCTTCTCTCCCTCGGGCTCGGTCCCGTAGACCTTGATGAGCTGCGCGTAGTCGACCCCCGCCCCGAAGGTGCCTTCGACCGCCTCCAGGTACATGGAGTGGCCGTCCGTGGTGAGCTGCACGCGGTTCTTGAGCCTCCCGGCGAGGTCCTGCATGAACTCGAAGGCGGTCCCGCCATCGCGGCTCCCTACCAGCCAGGACGGGACGAGCTTCGTCTCGTCACAGATCGCCGTGAAGGTCCAGACATCGCCCACGCCCGTCTCGCCGGAGCGCTTGGAGGCGGGGACGTTCTTGGCCTTGGCGTAGACGAAGCTCCAGATCTCGTCTACCTGGAGGCGGCGGCAGGGGAGGTAGCGCAGCGCCTTGTCCTGATACTCGGCGCAGGCACCGCCCAGCTCGACCAGGAGCTTGACTACCGTGTTCTTGGCGGCGCCGCACATCCGGGAGGTGGCTCGGATGCTGTTCCCCTCGACCAGGGCGGCGACGATCCGGGAGCGCTTCTCGATACTGAGGACGTTTGCCATTGTGTGACCATTATGCCAGAGCGTTTACGCATAGTCAAGAGACAAGCGCGCCGAGAGGGGCACGTAGCACTCCTCCCGGCGCAGGGTGGTGACGCGGTCAACCAGGCTCGCGGGCGAGGCGGCCAGAGTACCGCCCGGAGTTGTCTGTGAGCGCGTACAGCTCCCCTGTAGAAGTGGCGCATAGGCCCTCCTTGGTCTTGACCCGGAGGGGGCGAGCGCCTAGACTTCTACTTGCTGAACAGCGCCCGGCCCCCCACGGGTCGGTTCTTGGAAGCCCCGGAGGACCAACTCCGGGGCTTTGCTGCTTTCTATAGCCTGCCTTACCGTAAGCATCTCTGTCTAGGACGCTTAGAGTGGACCTAGCAAGGCGTCCCGGGACAGTGAACTGGACACCTACACTAGCCGCGGGACAAATTGTCGGACGAATTCGGTGAGCTCAGGACAGATTGTCGGACGAATTCAGATGTCGCCTGTCAGCTCATGGCGTCTATGCCGAGCTCTCGCGAGGGCCTCACTGGCCGTTCGCAACGTGGTGCGAAGGCTGGCCTTCTCCATCGTCACGAGGATTCGTCCCGACGCCTTGGTTCCTTGCTCAAGGACGCTGGAGGGGAAACACGCCGCCGCCTCGGCCGATGCTTGACCTTCGCCAAGTGCTGATAGGTGCCGCAGGCGTTGCTCAATGAAGCTAGACAGCGAGGCTAGGCGCTCCTCGGCTGCTACCACCTTGTCGAGGGGCATCACCGAGAAGTCGCCCTGGCCATAGGCACCCACCAGGAGGTCTAGCCAGGGGGCGGCGTAGGTGCTTCCTGCAGGAAGGGCTCGGTGGTGCGGCCGCGAGGGTTCTCCGGCGCGCCTGCGCTTCAGCGCTCGCCGAATGCCGCGAGAAATAGACTCTGGATCAAGGCCCTGAGGATCTACCGAGTTCGCGATCCTCTCGGCGGCGGCGTGCTCTGTGATGCCCTCCTGCTCACAAAGGACGGAAGCCTTGCCCGCCAGCTCCTCGTAGTCGTGAACCGAGCGGCGACCGCGACGAGCCACGCTACCGCGGCTCCGGATCCCACCTGGCCCTTGCCGCCTTCCTGGCCGCCTCGCTACGCTCCTCCGGGGTCATGCTGGCGGCTCGAGCCTTCCCGCCCTTCTTCCCACCCTTGCGGCCCAAGAGGACGGCGGCGGGGTCCTTCCCCTCCTCCAGCGCCTTCTTCACCAGCGCTTCCGTCTCGTCCTCCGGTTCCTCGCCGGTGGCCTCCTGGACGATCTGCCAGGCGCGCCGGTTGAGGTCTGCGGGTCGCTTGCGTGTTCGGTCAGGCATAATCGGAGGATAGCATAACGTTCGGAGGACGTGGTAGAATGGCGTAAACAGGGCGTAACCCGTAGCCAGAGGGAGGAGCCATGGCATACCCAGCACTCGCCGTAGCTAACTACTTCATCCTTCGGGGCCTAGCCGACGGCAACCCCGTGGACCCCCTAAAGCTACAGAAGCTCGTCTACCTGGGTCACGGGTGGAATCTGGCCGTCAACAGAGAGCCCCTGATTAGCGAGAACATCAAGGCATGGGATCACGGTCCCGTGGTCGTCTCGGTTTGGCAGGAGTTCAAGCACTACGGGCGAGGTGAGATCGACCAGTCCTCGCCGACTTCGGCGAGAATTCACGCCGATGACCATAAGGTTCTCGCAGTTCTAGATGGTGTGTGGGAGGGATGGGGCCACATGGACGGAATCGCCTTGTCCAACTGGAGTCACGAGCCGGACGGCCCATGGTTCGGAGCGCGCCGAAAGGCCAGCGCGCTCCATAGAAGCCCGACGATCGACGACGATTCGATCCGCCAGTACTTCGTTCGGCTAGCGGACCAGGAGTCGTCGTGAGCGTTCAGCCCTCGTCGCATTCGATTCGCGAGGTCGCAGAGCGACTACGGCAAAGCTTGGAAGCTCCTCAGCTACCAGACCGAGACACGGAAACCGGGATCAGGAGGCTACTGGATGAGGAATACGAGGTTCGGCGCCAGCTCCGCAGAATGAGAGAAGATTGGGCACCGAGACTCTTCTGGGTCCTCTCCGGCTGGCTGATCCTAACGGCCGCGATCTTGGTCTTTCATGGATTCGGATGGTGGGGCTTCTCTGTAGAGGAGAGAGTCCTCATGACGCTCCTCGGAAGTACTGCGGTCAACGTCGTCGGGCTGTTCGGCATCATCGCCCGATTTGTCTTCCCAGGCCCGAAAACCTAGTCTCGATCCAACCCATTGAATCCAAACTGACCCACTACCGCGCTGGCTGTCTCGTTTGGCACCGGTGGGGTCCATGTCCATCCCGTCGATGAGGTCCATCCCGTCCATCCCCGGCCGGCGCCCCGCTTGTGACCCACCCCCTGCCCGTATACGCTTGTCCGGAGGACGGGGTCCGAGCCGGATCGGTCCCTCCCGACTCCGAACCGAGCCGACGAGGAGAGTCATGTTCACCATCGAGGAGATCATTGCCAGGGAGATCCTGGATTCACGCGGCAACCCCACCCTCCAGGTCGACTGCCTGCTCGGCGGCGGCGCCACGGGGCGTGCCTCGGTTCCGTCCGGAGCCTCCACGGGCAGCCGCGAGGCGCTCGAGCTTCGGGACGGCCACTCGCGCTATGGCGGCAAGGGCGTGACCACGGCCGTCTCCAACGTCGAGGACGAGATCGCCGACGAGATCGTCGGCATGGACGCGCGCGACCAGGCGTTGGTCGACCAGGCGATGATCGACCTGGACGGCACCGACAACAAGGGTCGTCTCGGCGCCAATGCCATGCTGGGCGCGTCGCTGGCGGTCGCTCGGGCGGCGGCCGAGGCCGCCGGTCTGCCCTTCTACTCCTATCTCGGCGGGCCCGGCGCGACGGTGCTGCCGGTGCCCATGCTCAACGTGCTCAACGGTGGCGCCCACGCCGACAACTCCGTGGACATCCAGGAGTTCATGCTCGTGCCGGTGGGATTCGACGGCTTCTCCACGGGGCTTCGCGCCGCCGTCGAGGTCTACCATCTCCTCAAGACCGTCCTGAAGAAGCGGGGTCTGGTCACCGCCGTGGGCGACGAGGGCGGTTTCGCGCCGGACCTGGGCAGCAACCGGGAGGCGCTGGACCTGTTGATGGAGGCCATCGAGGCGGCGGGCTACCGCCCCGGGCAGCAGATCGCGTTGGCGGTGGACGTGGCGGCGAACGAGCTGCGGGTCGACGACGTGGGCGGCGAGGCGCGCTACGACCTGCCGGGCGAGGGCCGCACGGGCCTGGCGGCGTCCGACCTCGTCGATCTCTACGAGGAGTGGCTGGGCTCCTACCCTCTCGTCTCGGTCGAGGACGGTCTCGACGAGGGCGACCGGTCCGGCTGGAAGGCCATGACCGACCGCCTGGGGAGCCGGATCCAGATCGTCGGCGACGACCTCTTCGTGACCAACCCCGAGATCCTGCGCCACGGGATCCAGGATGGCCTCGCCAACGCGCTGCTCGTGAAGCTCAACCAGATCGGCACCCTGACGGAGACGCTGGAGGCGGTGGATCTGGCTCGCAGCCACGGCTACGCGAACATCATCAGCCACCGCTCGGGAGAGACCGAGGACACCACCATTGCCGATCTGGCGGTGGCGACCCGCGCTGGTCAGATCAAGACCGGCGCGCCGTGCCGCAGCGACAGAGTCGCCAAGTACAACCGGTTGCTCGAGATCGAGGAGGAGCTGGAGGGGGTGGGGCGGTACCCTGGCCGCGCCGCCTTCCCCCGCTTTACGGAGTGACCGAGAGCCGGACCGAACCGCGCGCCCGGGACGGGGCCTTCCGAGGCCTCCTGGCGGTCGTGGCGGGAGTCCTTCTCGTGCCCATGGGCATCGCGGGCCTGAGGACCTACGGGGATCTCGAGCGGGCCGAGATGCGGAAGGCGGAGCTGTCCGAGGAGATCGCGGCCGCCGAGAGCGAGATCGGGCGGCTCGAGCGCAGGATCTCGAACCTCGAGAGCGAGCCCGAGGCGATCGAGCGCCTCGCGCGGAGCGACCTGGGGATGGTCTTCCCCGGCGAGGTCGTGATCGTCCTGCCGCGCTCGTCGGGCGTGCCGTCTGCGCCGCCGCCGTCGGTCGGTGCCGCAAATGACGAGGCCGTGCCCACCGGTCCCAGGCTCGTCGAGCCCGGCAGCGCGCCGCGGAGCGGCGCACCCGCCTCGGTCTCGACGGCGGTCACTCCTCCCGGCGAGCCTTGACCTTGTCTCCCCGCGCGAGCGTTGCCTTGAGGACCGGCGGCGTGATGAGCGTGGTCACGATGACCATGATCACGACGGCCGAGAAGATGGAGCCCGAGATCACCGGCTGACCGTGCAGCACCAGGGCGGCGCCGATGCCCGCGAAGATGAGCCCCACCTCGCCCCGCGGCACCATGCCGACCGCCACCGAGACCCGGTCGAGGCCCTTCTCCAGCACCCCGAGCGCGCAGATCATCTTGCCGATGATCGCCGACACCGAGAGCAGCGCGGCAAAGCCGAGCACGCCCTTCTCGCCGAAGGTCGAGAGGTCGACCTTGATCCCCATCAGGACGAAGAAGACGGGGACGAGGAAGACGTTGATCGGGTGGATCAGCTCCTCGAGCGAGTGGCTCCCCCGCTCCAGGAAGTCGCGGTAGTGGAGCTCGTCGAGGACCATGCCGGCGGCGAAGGCGCCCACGATCGGCGCCAGCTCGATGACGTTGGCGAGGTAGGCGAGCAGGAAGCAGAAGCAGAGCGACAGGGTCAGCAGCATTCCCTGGATCCGCAGCTTGCTGGCAACCCGGAACAGGCGGGGCGACAGCCAGCCTCCCAGCAGGACGGCCCCCACCAGGAAGGCCGTGGCCTTGCCGATGATCACGGCCACGTCCATGGCGGCGAGCTCACCCCCGGTGTTCGCCGCCGAGATGACTCCCGACACCACGGCCAGGATGACGAGGCCGAGGACGTCGTCGATCACGGCGGCCCCCAGGATGATCTTCGCCTCCCGGGTCTGGACCTTGCCCAGGTCGGTCAGCACCCGGGCGGTGATCCCGACGCTCGTGGCACACAGAGTCGCGCCGATGAAGAGGTGGACCAGCAGCTCCTCGTCGGGCAGCATCCAGGCGGAGATCCCCCAGCCCAGGAAGAATGGCGCGATGACCCCGAGGACCGCGACCGCCAGACTCGAGGCGCCCACGGACATCATCTCCTTCACGTTGGACTCGAGACCGACCTCGAAGAGCAGCAGGATCACGCCGATCTCGGCCAGGATGCCGATCCCCTCGTTGGTCGCCAGGAACTCGAGCCCGCCGTAGCCGAAGAGCACCAGGTTGCCCAGGATCACGCCGGCGATCAGCTCGCCCAGCACGGCGGGCTGGCTCACCCGCTCGGCGATCTCGCCCCCCAGCTTGGCGGCCAGGAGCATGATCACCAGGCCCAACAGCACCGGTGTCACCGGACTCGAGTGGCCGCCGCCACCACCGTGGTCCTCCCCGCCGCCGTGCTCCGCGATCGAGGCCTCCGCCGGCGGCACGGCACCGTCGGGCGGTGGCGTGGCCTCCAGGGGCTTCAGTGTCAGGAAGGCTGCCAGCAACAGCAGGGCGATGAGCGCTCGGCGCATGGATCCCTCTCCCTCCGGTCTCGACCTCGATGCAGCGGAAAAAATCCCGCTCATGCTAGCAGGGGGAAGCGGGCCGGCTCCCAGGTCCGGGGCGAAGGAGTTCCCGCACGGGACGTTCATCGACGCTCGAATGCGGGGCGTATTTTCCGCACAGGACACTAGACTGACCCGGCCATGACCTCCCGCTCCTCCGGCGGCCCCCCGCCCCCGTTCGACGCCCTCTCCCGCAAGCTCCGGGAGAGCGAGGCGTTCCGGCGTCTCGCCGCCGGAGCTCGGCGGGCCGAGGGGCTGCCGACCGCGGCGGCCGCGTGGGTGGCGGAACTGCTGAAGCAGGACCTGGGGCGGCCGCTCCTCGTCGTCGTGCCGCGGGAGTCGGACGCCCTGGCCTGGGTGGAGGCGGTGGAGCTGTTCGGCGGCGAGGGGGTCCGCTTCGCCGCGCCGTCGCTCTCGCCCTACCAGGAAACGGAGGTGTCGCTGGCGGTGCGGGCCGAAGAGGTCGTGGCGCTGCGGCGGCTGACGGCGGCGCGGACGCCCACCATCGTCTCGACGCCGCGCTCGCTCTTCCGCCGGCTGCCGACGGCCGAGCGGCTGGCCGAGGCCGTCGTCGTGCTCGAGCCGGAGACCGAGCGGCCGCTGGAGGAGCTGGTCGCCCACCTCGCCTCCTGGGGCTACCGGCGCACCGACCTCGTGACCGAGGTGGGGGAGATGGCGGTGCGGGGGGGGGTCTTCGATCTCTGGTCCCCGGGCGAGGAGGCGCCCGTGCGGGTCGACCTCTTCGGCGACACCATCGAGTCGGTGCGTCTCTTCGACCCGGCGGACCAGCGCTCCCTCGAGCGGGTCGACCGGTTCGAGGCCCTGCCGCCGGCGCTCTTCCCCCACGACGAGCTGGCGGCGATGCGTCTCGCGGACGAGCTCGAGCTGCTCCTCCTGGACGAGGGGCTCGGGATGGAGGCCTCGGAGCGCCTCGAGGACCTGCGCGAGCGGGGCTCCTTCCCCGGTTGGGAGAATTACCTGCCGCTCCTGGAGGAGACGACGGTCTCGCTGCGGGACCTGCGGCCCGACACGGCCGTCGTCGTCTTCGACCCGGACGCCGTCGAAGCCGAGATCGAGCGTCACGCGGCGCGCCTGCGGGAGGACCATGCGGCGCGGGTCGAGCACCAACACCTGGCCGTCGAGCCGGAACTCCTGGAGCTGCCGCCGGAGGCCGTGGCCGACGCCGTCGTCGCGCCCGACCTGGCTGTGGGTCCCCTCTTCGCCGCTGGCGGCTTCTCGGCCGAGGACGCGGACACCGTCGTCTTTCGCGGCTCCCAGACGGACCTCTTTCACGGTCAGCTCCCGCGCTTCCCCCGCGAGCTCGAGACCGCCCGCGCCCGGGGCGAGCGGATGCTACTGGTGGGCGGAGCGGAACACTGGGGCCGTCTCGAGGAGTTCTGCCGCCACCACTCGATGGAGCTGGGGCACGGCGGCGTCGAGATCGTGGCCGGCGACCTGCGGCGGGGCTTCCGACTCCCCGCGGCCGGCGTCTCGGTGTACGGCGAGCAGCAGCTCTTCCCGCGGCCCGAGTTCGCCCGGCGGCGCCCGGGTCGGCGCCTCTCCCCCTTCGTCTCCGGCCTGAGAGATCTGAAGCCCGGCGACTACGTGGTCCACGAGGATCACGGCATCGGTCGGTACGTCGGCCTGCGATCGGTGGCGATGGAGGCGGCCCGGGTCGACCTGCCGCCGGTCCTGGCGGAGGCGAGGGGCGAGGTGTCGGCGGAGACCCCGTCCGAGGTCATGGAGATCGCCTACAAGGACGGGCGCCGGCTGCTGCTGCCGCTCCACCGCGTCGATCAGATCCAGAAGTACGGGGGTATCGAGGGCATGGCGCCGGCTCTCGACCGGCTCGGGGGGACGTCCTGGGGCCGCACCAAGGCGAAGGTCCGACGGGGCCTGCGCCAGTTGGCGGGCGATCTGCTGAAGCTCTACGCGGAGCGCCAGCTGGCCCGGGCGCCGGCCATGCCGCCGGACGGCGAGTTGCAGCGCCTGTTCGAGGAGGAGTTCGAGTACGTCGAGACGCCGGATCAGCTCGAGGCGAGCGGCGCCATCAAGCAGGACCTCGAGCAGGAGCGCCCCATGGACCGGCTGCTGTGCGGCGACGTCGGGTTCGGCAAGACCGAGGTGGCGATGCGCGCGGCGCACAAGGTCGTCGAGGGCGGGCACCAGGTGGTGGTGCTGGCCCCCACGACGATCCTGGCCGACCAGCACCTGGAGACCTTCCGGCGGCGCTTCGAGGGGTTCCCCGTCCGGGTCGAGATGGTCTCCCGCTTCCGCACAGCGAAGGAGGTGAGGGAGGTCTTCGAGGGCCTGGCGTCGGGCAAGGTCGACATCGTGATCGGCACCCACCGCGTGCTGTCGAAGAAGCTCTCGGTGCCCCGCCTCGGACTCGTGATCATCGACGAGGAGCAACGCTTCGGGGTCGCGCAGAAGGAGCGCTTCAAGGAGCTCAAGAAGAACGTCCACGTGCTCGCGATGTCGGCGACGCCCGTGCCGCGGACCCTGCAGCTGTCGTTGGCGGGGGTGCGCGACCTGTCGGTCATCGAGACGGCGCCCCGCGACCGCATGGCGGTCGAGACGGCGATTCTGCCCTACACCGCGGAGGGGGTCCGGGAGGCGATCGAGTTCGAGCTCGAGCGGGGGGGGCAGATCTTCTACGTCTACAACCGCGTGGAGATGATCGAGGGCATGGCCAGGGTCCTGCGCGAGCTCGTGCCGGACCTGCGGCTGACGGTCGCCCACGGCCAGCTGCCCGAGCACGAGCTCGAGAAGCGGATGCACGCCTTCCGGGAGCGGCAGCACGACGTGCTGCTGGCCTCCACGATCATCGAGAACGGCATCGACCTGCCCAACGTCAACACGATGATCGTCCACCGGGCGGACCGTTTCGGCCTGGCCCAGCTCTACCAGCTCCGGGGACGCGTCGGACGCAGCGAGACCCTCGGCTACTGCTACCTCCTGGTGCCGGCCGACCGGGCGCTGTCCGAGCACGGGCGCAAGCGTCTGGCGGCGATCCGCGAGTTCACCGAGCTGGGTGCCGGCTTCCGCATCGCCGCTCGGGACCTCGAGATCCGGGGCGCCGGGAACCTCCTGGGGGCGGAGCAGAGCGGGCACATCGTGGCGGTCGGCATCGAGACCTACCTCAAGATGCTCGAAGACGCGGTGCGCGAGCTGAAGGGCGAGGCGGTGGAGGAGGACGGCCCGTCGGTGGCCATCGACCTCCCGGTCTCGATGGCGATCCCGGCCGACTACGTCGCGGACGCCAACCTGCGGATGGAGATCTATCGCAAGGCCGCCTCCGGGGAGCACGGCCACGACGATCTCCTGTCCGAGCTGCGGGACCGCTTCGGACCCCCGCCTCCGGCGGTGGAGGAGCTGCTCGAGGTGGCGGGCCTCAAGCGCCTGTCCGAGCGACTCCGGGTGCAGTCGATCTCCGCCAAGGGTCGCCAGCTTCGCCTGCGGCTGCGCCAGGACGCCCGCATCCGGGTCGAGCGGCTGATCGAGATGGTCGCGGCAGCCGAAGGCCTGGCCTTCACCCCCTCCGGAGTCCTGACGCTGGAGGAGGTGGCCCCGGCGGATCGGGTGCGCAGGGCGATCGAGCTGCTCGAGGAGCTGGCTCAGGAGGCATCACCTTGAGCCGGCGATCGGCCGCGGTTCTGCTGGCCGCCTCGCTCGTCGCCGCCTGCGGCGAGCCCGCCCCCCCGCCCGACTCCGTGGCGCGGATCGCCGGACAGGAGCTGACCTGGGAGACCTTCCGCGTCTATCTCGCCGAGAACGGGGTCGACTCGCCGAGCGAGGTGGCGGACGAGATCCTGTCCGGCCTGCTCGATCGTTTTCTCGCCGAGGAGGCCCTGCGCCGCATGGCGCGGCAGGAGGGTTGGATCGGCGACGACGCGGGTCGACGCGATGCGCTCGAGGCCGCCCTGCGGCACCGTCCGCCGGAGATGCCGGGCGAGGCCGAGGTCCGGGAGTACTACGAGAGCCACCTCGGACGTTTCGACCTGCCGGAGCGGGTTCATCTGCAGCAGATCCTGGTCGGCGATCGGGCGACCGCGGAAGCGCTGGTCGCGGAGCTGGAGGACGGCGCCGAGTTCGAGTCGCTCGCCCGCAGCCACTCGACGGACCCCTCGGGCGCGGCCGGTGGCGACCAGGGGTTCCTCTCCCGACGCGACCTGCCCCCGCACCTGGCGGAGCGGGTCTTCGCCCTGGGGGAGGGTGAGGCCAGTCGCGTCGTCGAGACCCGCTACGGTTTCCTCCTCTTCCGCGTGGTGCGCCGGTTGCCCCCCGAACGGCTCACTCTGGAGGAGGCGAGCGCCGATATTCGGCTCCTGCTGGCGCGGCAGCAGGCCGACCGCCAGCTCGCCGATCTTCTCCGCTCCGCTCAGACCCGCTATGATCCCGAGGTCTTCGAGGGCAACCTGCCCTTCGTCTACTCGAGATCTCCCCGCCCCGTGAAACGACACCCGAGCGCCCCGTGAAGAGACTCCTCCTCCTGCCCCTCCTCCTGCCCCTCCTCGCGACCCTCCTCGCGCCGCCCGCCGGCGCCGTGGAGGAGCTCAACCGGGTCGTGTTGCGGGTGAACGACCAGATCGCCACCCTCCACGACTACCGGAGTCGGCTCGAGCAGCGCGTCTACCAGATCCAGCGGGCCGAGATCGAGCAGGCGCGGCGTCAGCAGCTCCTGACCGACGCTCCGCGGGACGTCATGCAGGAGCTGCTCGAGGAGCTCCTGATCGTCTCTCGGGCTCGCCAACTGGCCCTGGAGCCCACGGAGCAGGAGCTGGCGGGCAGCGTGGAGCAGGCCAAGCAGTCGTTCGGCATCGAGACGGACGAACAGTTCCGCGAGGCCCTGGCACGCTCGGGCATGACCGAGGCCACCTTCCGCGAGCAGATGAAGCGCAACATCGTGACGCGCCTGATCATGGGTCGCGAGGTCCAGCCGCGGATCGAGATCACCGACGAGGAGCTGCGCTCCTATTTCCGCGACCACTCCGATCGCTTCGAGGTTCCGGAGCGCCTCCGCCTGCAAGGCGTGGTGGTCCTGGGCTCGAGCTCCCTGGACGGCCAGGCCCGGGCCCGGCTGGCGACCGAGATCCGCGCCCGGGTGAGCGCCGGCGAGCCGTTCGAGGAGGTCGCGGCGGACACCTCGACGCAGGAGCTGACGACCGACCTCATCGCACTGGGCTGGGTGACGGCGGAAGACCTCGATCCGTCCCTGGCCGCCGCCGTCGAGGGGCTGGAGGTCGGGGGTGTCACGGAGCCGACCGCGGGACGCGGCGGCCTGCATGTCCTCGAGGTGATCGACCGTGAGGACGCCAGGACGCTCCCCTTCGAGGAGGTCGCGAGCGACATCGACGCCGAGATTCGCTCCACGCGGTTCCAGGATGAGCTCGACGCCTACATGGACGAGCGCCTGGAGGCGGCCTACATCGTCTCCGAGCCGCCGGCCGAGGCGGCCGACTTCCTCGTCGAGGCGCCGCGCAAGGACGAGGACCCGCTGTCGACCCTGATCGGTGGCCCCTTCGTGCGACAGAGCGCCGCGGCCGCGGCGGCCGGCGCCGAGCCCTCCGACCCGGCCGAGACCGCCCCGGACGGCGACGGCTGATGCGACGATCGGTCGCTTCGCCGCCCCCCTGGCGCCGGCCTCTCGGTCCCTTCGCACCCGCGATCCGCTTCACCTGATCTCCCCGCCGACGCCGGGGCATCGAGCCCCGGCTGGGGCGGCGGGGCGCAGCGGACCCAGCCAGTGGAGTGAAGTGGACAGCGGTGGAGTCGATTGGTAGACTCTGGAATCAAACTCCGGATAGGTGCCGGGGGCGGAGACCATGAACTTTCGCGGAAGCTGGCCAGCGAGGATCGACGACAAGGGACGGCTGAAGCTGCCGAGCCCGTTCCTGAGGGACTGGGACGAGCGGTTCCAGCGGGACTGCTTCATCACGTCGCTCTTCGGGGACTGCGCCCTGATCTACCCGATCGAGGTGTGGGAGGAGATCGAGGAACGACTCGGACGGCTCCCCTCCACGGACAGGAAGAAGCAGAAATACCTCGAGCGCGTGAACTACTTCGGCCAGCAGCTCCGGTTCGACGCGCAGGGCAGGGTCGTCATCCCACAGATCTTGAGGGAGCGGGCGGAGATGGAGGGCGAGGTCATCGTCGGCGGCCAGCTCAACCACCTGAAGGTCGAAAACCGCCAGCGACTGGAGGCACGATTCGATGCCGACGACCTCACCGACGAGGACCTGGCCTATCTCTCCGAGCGGGGGGTCTGAGCTCGATGGGGAGCTCGTTCGAGCTCTCGGGATTGGTTGAGCCGTGGGTGCCGAGCGCCGTCCCGAGGAACACCGTCCCGAGGAACACCGTCCCGTGCTGCTGGCGGAGACTCTCGAGTTTCTCCAGCCGGGGCGCGGGGGCCTCTTTCTGGACTGCACCGTGGGTCTGGGTGGACATGCGGAGGCCCTGCTCGAGGCCGCGCCCGGCCTGCGGCTCCTGGGTCTCGATCGCGATCCCGAGGCGCTGGCCCTGGCCGCGACCCGGTTGGCGCGGTTCGGGGATCGCTGCCGCCTCGTCCAGGGGCGTTTCGGCGAGGCGAGCGATTGGCTCGACCGCGCCGGGGAGGCGGCCGCGGCCGGTCTCCTGGCCGACTTCGGCGTCTCCTCGATGCAGATCGATCGCGGGGAGCGCGGCTTCAGCTTCCGCCGCGACGGGCCACTCGACATGCGGATGGGTCGCGGGGAGACGACCGCCGCGGCAGTCGTCAACGAGAGTTCGGAGGAGCGCTTGACGAAGATCTTCAGGGAGTACGGCGAGGAGCGGCGGGCGCGGCGCATCGCGCGGGCGGTGGTCGAAGCGCGCCGTGAGCGCCCCATCACGAGCACGGACGGGTTGCGGGAAGCCGTCTATCGCGCCACGGGACCGCGCCACGCCGGCCAGCGCATCGATCCGGCGACCCGGGTCTTCCAGGCGCTGCGCATCGAGGTCAACCAGGAGCTCGAGGAGATCGAGTCGCTGCTCGGACAGGTGGAGCGACTGCTCGAGCCGGACGGGCGCCTCGTGATGATCTCGTACCACAGCCTCGAGGACCGACGGGTCAAGCACGCGCTCCGGGACCGCGCCCGCGGGGAGGTCGATCCCATCACCGGCCGACCGCGGATGGAGACGCGGGTTCTGGAGGTGCTCACCAAGCGGCCGCTCCGACCCTCTCCCGAGGAGGTCGCGGCCAACCCGAGGGCGCGCTCGGCACGGCTGCGCGCGGCGCGGAGGATCGGCGGGTGAACACCTCGTACGTCGTCAGGCGTCGGGTCGAGAACGAGTACCTGGTGCGCGTTCGGGACCGGCGTTGGCGTCGGGAGCTCGGGTTGGTGGTGCTCGCCGTCCTGCCGGTGGCCCTCGGGCTGCTGCTCAACATCTGGGCGCAGCTGCGGGTCCTGCAGGCGAGCTACGACATCGATGCCCTCGAGCAGCAGCTTTCCGAGCTGGAGGATCGACGCCAGCAGCTCGAGGTGACCGAGGCGTCCCTGTCGCGTCCGGACCGGGTGCGCGGGCTGGCCCTCGAGCTGGGGATGACCCTGCCGCGGGAGGGAGACCTGGTGACCGCCGAGTCGCTGTACGCGGCCCGTTCCGACTCGTCGCCCCCGGGCGCTCGTCGCGAGGGGGGAGCCCCGCGGTGAGCGCCCGTGTCGTCCTACTGGTCGGAGCCCTCGCGCTCTGGGCCGCGGCGGTCGCCGGTCGCCTGGTCCAGCTCCAGGTCGTGGAGCACGGTCGGTTCGGCGCGCTCGCGGCGCGGCAGCAGCAGCGCCTGGAGGAGCTCGCGCCGCCCCGCGGAGCGATCTTCGACGCGAAGGGCCGCCGACTCGCGGCTTCCATGGAGGTGCAGTCGGCCTTCGCGGACCCGACGCTGCCGGAGTTCCCGGGCGTCGCCCCGTTCGTCCGCCAGGTCGAGAAGGCCCTCCCGGCGCGGGACCTTTCGGGGTTGCGGGAGCGCTTCGAGCCCGGCCGTCGTTTCGTCTGGGTCGCCCGCCAGCTCGAGCCCGCCGAGGCGGAGCGGCTGGAGGAGGCGAGGATCCCCGGCCTGCGCTTCGACACGGAGAGTCGGCGCTTCTATCCCATGGGCTCCCTCGCCTCCCACGTCCTGGGCTTCGTGGGCATCGACCACGTGGGGCTGGAGGGGCTGGAGTACCTCTACGACGAGGAGATCCGGGGCACTCCGGGCTGGCGTCGGGTGGTCCACGACGGCGAGGGCCGGCCGGTCGAGCGACCCGGGGCGGTGGCCCCGCGGCCCGGAGCCGACCTGCACCTGGAGATCGACGCGGCGATCCAGTACGTGGTGGAGAGGGTGCTCCGGCGGACGGTCCGGGAGCACCGTGCGGAGGGCGGCTCGGCCGTCGTCCTCGACCCCCGGACAGGCGGGGTCCTGGCCCTCGCCTCGATGCCCGATTTCGATCCCGGGTCCTTCGCCACGGCGGGCCCCGACCAGCGCCGCAACCGAGCCGTCGTCGACCACTACGAGCCCGGCTCGACCCTCAAGATGGTGACGGCGACCGCCGCGATCGAGGCCGGTCTCGTGGAGCCGGACGACCGGATCGACTGCCTCAACGGGGCGATCACCCTGGAACGCGGCATCCGGATCCGCGATCACCACCCCTACGGCCTGCTGAGCTTTCGGGACGTGATCGCCAAGTCGAGCAACGTCGGGACGATCCGTGTCGGCCTCCACGTCGGAGCCACGCGGCTCCACGAGCGTCTGCAGGCGTTCGGCTTCGGCCGCCGGACGGGCGTCGACCTGCCGTCGGAGACCGCGGGTCTGCTGCCGCCGGCCGAGAGCTGGCGCGAGCCCTGGACCACCGCCTACATCTCGTTCGGGCAGGGCCTCTCGGCGACCTCGTTGCAGATCGCCAACGCGTTCGCGGCCGTTGCCGGTGGTGGCACGCTCTACCGTCCGCGCGTGGTGTCGCGCATCGTCCGCCGCGACGGCGTCGAGGAGCGCCGCCCCGAGGTCGCCGGCCGACCCCTGGAGCCGGACACCGCACGGGTGGTCACCAGCCTGCTCGAGGGCGTCGTCGAGCCCGGCGGGACGGCGACGCGGGCGGCCGTGCCCGGCCATCGGGTGGCGGGGAAGTCGGGCAGCGGTCAGCAGGTGGACCTGGCCGACGTGGGCGCCGGCTACTCCGATCGGATCATGGCTTCGTTCGTGGGCTGGGTGCCTTCGCGCGATCCGCGGCTCGTGATTCTGGTCGCCATCGACCATCCGCGCAACGGCCCTGACGAGGGCGGTTACGTGGCGGCCCCGGCCTTCCGCGAGATGGCGACGGAGATCCTGGCCTACCTCGGCGTGCCGGCGTCGGACGACCGTCTCTGGGACCCGGACGACGGGGCCGAGCCGACCCTGCACCGGGTGGCGGCGGCGGCCCTCCCCCTGGGCAGCGAGGGCACGCCGCGTCCGGTGGAGGCCGGCGGCCTGCCCGAGTTCTCCGGGCTCTCCGCACGACAGGCCGTGCTCGCCTCGGCCCGTCTGGGCCTCCAGGTCCGGCTTCACGGCCGGGGTTTCGTCGGCCGCCAGAGCCCGCCGGCCGGGACGCCCTTCGAACAGGTGGGGCCGGCCCTGGATCTCTGGCTGCAGGAGGGAGTCGCGCGGTGAGGCTGAGCGAGCTGATCCACGGACTGTCGGTCGTCGTGGAACCCGCCGAGGACCCCGAGGTCCTGGGCATCGCGCACGACTCGCGTCGCGTCGAGCCGGGCGACCTGTTCGTCGCTCTGGCCGGCCAGATCCAGGACGGTCGCACCTTCGTCGAGGAGGCGGAGGCGCGCGGCGCGGCGGCGGTCCTCGGATCCGGCAGTCGTCCGGAGCGTCTCGAGGGACCCTGGGCCGGGTTGGCGGGCGACCCCCGTCCCCATCTCTGCGAGCTGGCGTCGAGGCTCTACGCGCACCCGGATCGCGATCTCCTCACCGTGGGTGTCACGGGCACCAACGGAAAGTCGACGGTCGTGGAGCTGATCGCCTCCATCCTCGAGACGGCGGGCCGGCCCGCCGCCCGCTTCGGAACTCTCGGGTACCGCTTCCGGGAGAGGCGGTGGGACGGCGAGAGGACGACGCCGGAGGCGACCGACCTGGTGCGGGTGCTGCGGTCGGTCCGCGACCTGGGTGCCGCCGCCACGGTGATGGAGGTCTCGTCGCATGCGCTCGCGATGAGCCGGGTCGCGGCCCTCCGCTACGACCTCGCTCTGTTCACCAACCTGAGTCGCGACCATCTGGACTTCCACGGGAGTCTGGAGGAGTACTACCGGGCGAAGCGAACTCTGTTCGACCAGCTCGCCCCCGGGGGGCGCGCCGTGGTCTCCCTGGAGGACCCCTGGGGCCGCCGGCTCGCCGGCGAGATCGAGGCCCCGATGACCTACGGTCTGGGTGGCGACGTCCGGGTCTCCCGCGAGGTGCTCGACACCGACGGCATCCGGGTCACCGTCGAGACGCCCCGGGGTGCCCTCGAGGTGCGCTCGGCGCTCCTCGGGGCGTTCAACCTGCAGAACCTCCTCGCGGCGGTGGCGGCGGCCGAGGCCCTGGAGCTGGATCGCGAGGCCATCGTGCGGGGAATCGCCGCGGTGCGGCCGCTGCCCGGCCGTATGGAGCCCGTCGAGTGTGGCCAGCCCTTCCCGGTCTACATCGACTTCGCCCACACGGAGGCCGCGCTCGAGGCGGCCCTGCGCTCGGTCCGGGGCTTCTCGGGCGAGCGCCGGATCCTGGTGGTGTTCGGCTGCGGTGGAGACCGGGACACCGGCAAGAGGCGGCCCATGGGCCGGGTGGCGGGAGAGCTCGCGGACATCCCCATCATCACCTCGGACAACCCGCGAAGCGAGGATCCTCTGGCCATCATCGCCGAGGTCGAGAGCGGGGTGCTGGACACCGGCAACGACTCCTACCGGGTGATTCCGGACCGCCGGGAGGCGATCCGGGGAGCCGTACGCCGGGCGGCTGCCGGCTGGGTTCTGGTGGTGGCGGGAAAGGGCCACGAGACCGTGCAGATCGTCGGAGGCCAACGGCTTCCGTTCTCGGACCGGGCGGAGGTGGCGGCGGCCTTGGAGGAGCGCTTTGGCACTGCGAAATCTTCCTGACGCGATCCGCGCGATGGAGGGTCGTCTCATGACCGGAGACCCGGCGACGACCTGGTTCGGTGTGGCCCTGGACTCCCGGGCGGTCGAGGGGGGCGAGCTCTTCTTCGCACTCCCCGGAGAGCGGACGGACGGCCATCGCTTCGTCGCCCAGGCCCTGGCGGCGGGTGCGGCGGCCGCCGTCGTGTCGCAGCCGGTCGACGCGCCCGCCGGTACGGCCGTCGTGCGGGTGGACGACCCCCTGGCGGCGCTCCACCGGCTGACCCGGGCCGTCCGTTCCGAGCTCCCCTGCCGCGTCGTCGGGATCACCGGCTCAGCCGGCAAGACCACCACCAAGGAGC
>CAJQNK010000096.1 GCA_905479655.1 uncultured bacterium
CCGGCCCCACCCTCCAGGCACTCGACCACGTCGCCGACGTGGACCTCGACGCGCGGGTCGTCGACCGCCCGGCCGAGCTCCCCCAGGTGCCCACGATGCCACTCGACGATCGCCGGCAGGATCTCCGCCACGACCACCTCCGCCCCGGCCGGCAACACCTCGAGCGCGGCCCGCAGCGTGAAGCCCAGTCCGAGACCGCCGATCAGGACCCGCGGCCTGCCGGACTCCAGCCCCTCGCAGCCGAGCTCGGCCAACGCGACCTCGGTGCCGGGGGCCCGCGTCGACATCAGCTCCTCTCCCTCCAGGTAGAGGAAGAAGTCGCCGTCGCGTCGGTTGAGGGTCAGCACGTCGCCGTCGGGCGTCTCCGTGCTGGCGAGGATCTCGAAGGGCCTCATCGTCCGGAGTGTAGACGAACCAGGCCCCCCTGCCCCTACGAGAAGAAGCGCTCCACGCGCTCCGCGGCGGGGGGCCGGGTGACCAGCGACACGACCACCAGCGTCAAGGCCGAGGCCGGCAGGATCACCGCCACCGGCAGCAGGCCGGTGCCGGCCACGCTGTAGCCGGGATCGTCGCCGGCCACCACGAAGAAGAGAGCCCACAGGAGCGCGGCGACGACCACCGACGCCAGCGCCCCCGCCGCCGTGGAGCGACGCCAGTAGAGCGCCGCCACCGGCAGCGGGAACAGGGCCGCGAAGCCGGTGAACGACCAGATCCCCAGGCGGAAGATGCTGGTCTCCGCCACCAGCGAGAGCCCGAACACCAGCGCCAGGATCCCGACGACGAACGCCCGGCCCAGGCGCACCCGGCGCGCGTCGTCCCCGACGGCGCTCCCCCGGTGGCGACCCGCCACGTCGTGGGTGAAGAGGGTCGCCAGCGACAGCACCTGGGAGTCCAGGGACGACATGATGGCGGCGCAGACGCCGGCGGCCAGGAGCCCGCCGAGGAGCTCCGGGGCGTGGGCGTCGATCATCCGCACCAGGACGCCGTTCGCGGCCGGCCCCGCGAGCCCGGGGATCGAGACGCTGCCGAGGACGCCCAGAAGGACGCTCGGCACCCAGACGATGGCGATGCACAGCGGGTAGGCCACCGCCGGGAGCCGGAAGGTCTCGCGGCTCCTGGCCGTCAGCCAGTGCATGAAGATGTGCGGGAACATCCCGACGGAGAGCGGGATCAACGTGTAGCTCAGCAGCCGGGCGGCCGGGATCCGCTCGCCGTGGACCAGGAGCGACGGATCGACCGCGCGCAGCGCCGTCCCGAGCCCTCCCAGGTCGCGCACGATCCAAACGAAGGCCGCCGCGCCCAGGGTCATGAAGACCAGGGTCTGAAAGGTGTTGGCCCAGGCGGTGCCGCGGAGCCCGCCGGTGGAGACGTAGACGGTGACCACGCCCGCCACCAGCAGGCTGCCGAGCCAGCGCGGCAGCGCACCGCCACTGATCTCCTCGAGGGTGACGCCGCCACCCAGGACCCCGATGAGGAGGTACGGCACCAGCAGGGCCACCAGCGCCACGAAGAGGACGAGCGCCAGCGCGTCGGATCCCCACCGTTGGCGGAAGAACTGGATCTGGGTCACGAAGCCGTGACGCTTCCCCACCTCCCACAGACGGACGCCGACCCCCAGGAAGACGGCGGGCACGACCAGCGCCGAGCTCGACGCCATGAGGGAGAAGACGCCCACGCCGGTGCGGTAGGACTCGCCGGAGGCCCCGAGCAACGAGAAGGCCGTCATGTGGGTGCCGAAGAGCGACATGAGGAGCAGGAAGGGACCGATGCTGCGGCTCGCCAGGAAGTAGTCCTCCCCCGTGCCCTTGAGCCAGCGCTGGCTGGTGACGCCGACGACCAGGACCAGGGCGAGGTAGGCCAGGACGACCGCGACCGTCATCCTCTCTCCTCCCCCGGGGGCGCGGCCAAGCGCCCCGAACCCGACGACCGGCGTGAGCGCGTGAATAGCCAGAAGACCGCCGAGGCCGCGAGGCACAGACCGACGTGCCAGGCGAGGCCCGCCGGCAGGGGCCCCACCCACGACAGCGTCCGCCAGTTCCAGAAGTCGTTGTGGGCCAGGTACAGGACGACCCAGGCGACCGTCAGGCCGACGCCGGCGCGACGCCCCAACGTCCGCCCCGTCGCGCTCAGACCACTCCGCCCGCCGGGGCGGCCTCGACGCCCTGGTAGGCGTCGAGTGCCCGCGCCAGGGGCTCGTTGGAGCGTCCGTAGACGTTGCCGGTGAGGACGTGGATGATGTCGGACCGCAGCTCCGGGTAGGCGTCGACGAAGCGGGCGAAGCTGAACTTCGGGTCGTAGAAGGCGTAGACCAGACGCCGCACCGCCTCCATCCCCTGCCCGTACTCCCCCACCCAGGCGCCGAGCCTCTCCCCGGAGGGGTCTCCTGCCTCCAGGGCCTCGACGATGGCGTCGGCGGCCATCTCCCCCGACTTGAGCGCCAGGAAGACCCCCGACGAGTAGATCGGGTCGATGAACCCGGCCGCATCCCCCACGGCCACCCAGCCATCGCCGGCCACCCGGTCGACGCGGTAGGAGAAGTCGCGGCTCACCCGCATCGGCCCGACCCTCTCGGCAGCCACGAGGCGCTCGGCGAGAGCCGGGCAGAGCGCCAGCTCGTCATCGAACACCCGGGCCGGCCCGCCCTCGTCCTTGCGCACCAGGTACTCCACCGACCCGACCACGCCCACACTGACCAGGCCGTCGGGCAACGGGATGAGCCAGAACCAGGAGCGCTTCTCGGCGGTGTGGAAGATCAGGGTCGCCCCCGCGTCGTCGCCGTCGTCCAGGCGGGCGCCCCGCACGTGGCACCAGTAGGCCGCGTTGCGCAGGCACGGGTCCGGCGTGCGGAGACCCAACCGGCCCGCCAGGAGCGCGCTCTGGCCGCTGGCGTCCACCACGACCTGGGAGCTCACCGACACGGGTCCCTCCGGGCCGTCCACCAGGAGGCCCACGGCCCGCTCGCCCTCGAACCGGACCTCGCGAACCGCCCGCCCCCAGCGCACGTCGGCCCCGCACTCGGCCGCGGCCGCGCAGAGCAACGAGTCGAACTCCTCCCGCCGGACCTGCCAGGTCTGAGAGCTCTCGTGGGGATCCGCGTCGCGGAAGTAGAAGGGTGCGGACCCCTGACCGTTCGAGCCGAAGAACTGGACGCTGAACTTCTTCGGGAAGGCGCTCTCCCGCATGCGATCCAGGACCCCCAAACGCTCCAGGGTCCAGTAGGTCGCCGGCATGAGCGACTCTCCCACCTTCAACTGAGGCTCGGGCGAGCGCTCGACCAGCAGCGTCCGCAAGCCGGCGGCAGCGGTGAGATTCGCCACCGTGGCGCCGGCGGGGCCGGCCCCGATCACGGAGACGTCGAAAGACTCGGAGCTCTGCGCGACGGGATTTCTCATGACCCGGAGAGACTGTAACGGATGGCGGAGCGAACCGTGAAACCCGGGGCCGGAATCACGGACCACTGGTCGAAGCCCCGGGTGTACCACTCTTCGTCGGTGAGGTTCTCCAACCGTAGGTCCAGCCCCCAGACGCCCCGACTCCAGGAGCCGGCGAGGTCCAGGAGCAGCTCGTCGTCGAGCTGGAAGGCGTTGTCCTCGTCGATGGACTGGGCGCCGAGGAAGCGGGCGCCCAGCGACAGCTCGAAGCCGGCGGGCAGACGCCGGCTCACCCGGGCGTCCGCCAGGTGCTCCGGTGCGAACGGCGGCGCGTTCCCCGAACGGTCGAGCACGGCGAAGAACGGCGGCGCCTGCGAGAACACCAGGTCGCGGAACTCGGTGAGCTCGGCGTCGGTGTAGGCGTAGTTGAAGTCGATCCGCCAGTCGGCCGACGGCCGCGCCCGCACCTCGATCTCCAGGCCGCTCGACCGCTGGTCGCCGACCTGGCTGACGAGGCCCGTGCCGTCGGGGATGGCGATGTTCCGCCTCTCGATGCGGAAGAGCGCCAGGCTGGCGTCGACCCGACCGTCGGCCAGGCTGCTGCGCAGGCCGACCTCGAACTGCTCGCTCTCCTCCGGCACCTGCGCCTCCGAGACGGCGAAGGTCGAGGGCGCCGCGAAGGCCCGGGAGCTGTTCGCCCAGACCGACAGGTTCTCGGTCGGCGAGAAGACCAGCCCCACCATGGGACTCAGCTGGTCGTCGTCCCGGGAGACGCCGGAGACCGCGTCGTCGAAGTTCACGACGTCCCAGCGCAGCCCCAGGAAGAGATCCCAGCGCTCCGACAGGCCGATCTGGTCGATGACGTAGGGCGCGACGATGGTCGTCTCGGTGTCGGCCGAACGGGCCTGGCCGGGGATCGGGAACAGGGGCTCCACCGCCGTCTCCACCGGGTTGTCGAGGCCGATCGTGGGCAGCAGGAAGACGTCGAAGCCCAGGTCGTCCTCCAGACGCGAGAGCTCGAGGCCGAACAGCAGGTTGTGGGAGACCCGACCCGTCGACGCCCGCCACAGCAGCTCGAGCTGATTGCCGGTGAACGCCTGCGTGTCGTCCAGCTCGAGGAGCGTCCGCGCCACCTGCAGGTCGCCGCCGGGGAACGGGAAGACCCCGTTGGGCACCGTGGCCCGCGACAGCCAGTCGAGCTTCCGGTAGTAGATCTTGTCGCGCAACACCAGGTTGTCGCTCAGGTGGCTCTCGAAGTCCACCTGGAAGCGGTCGGCGGTCTGCTCCGACAGGTCGAACGGCGACTGGTACGAGCGGGTGCTCGGCACGTCCGCGACCTCGCCGCCGACCAGCGGCAGGCCGGAGTCGGGCTGGCGGTCCAGCTCCACGCGCTCGTACGAGACGTTCAGCAGCGATCTCTCGCCGATCCGCCACGACAGGGACGGGTTGACGGCCAGGTCGTCGATCGTCCGGCCGTCCCGGTAGCCGTCGGACTCGCGCCACAGGCCCCCGACCCGGAAGGCGACCGCGCCGTCCTCCGTCGAGACGTTGGCGTCGACCGTGCCCTCGAAGGTCGAGTACGAGCCGCCCTCGAGGCGCAGGTCGAGGAGCGAGCCGGCCCGCGGCTGGTGACGGACGATGTTGACCGACGAGGCCAGGGGGCTGCCGCCGTAGACGAAGGCGGACGGGCCCTTCAGCACCTCGACCCGGTCCACGTTGTACATCTGGTAGAAGCTCGACTCGGGCTCCCGCGCGCCGTCCACCAGAATCAGCGAGCTCGAGACGGAGTCGAAGCCGCGCACGAGGAAGAAGTCGACCACCCCGTTCTGGCTCTGCACGTTGACCCCGGAGACACCCTGGAGGGCCTCACCGAGGACCCGCGCTCCGCGCTCCTCGAGCTCGTCCGACCCGACCACCGCGACGCTCGCGGGAGTCCGCCGCAGCTCCACGGGGAACTTGGAGACGATCGTGTTGGACGTCGGGATCTCCTCGGCGACCCCGCGCACGAAGATGGTGCCGCCTTCCACGCTACGGTCGTCCGTCGGCTCGTCGGCGTCGCGCGCTACCTCGTCCGGCTCCGCGGCACCCGCCGCACCCGGAGAGCCCGCGACTCCGAGGAACACCAACACCCCGAAGGCCGCGACCGTCGCGGCCCGGTATCTCGACTGCCCCATCGTCAACTCTCCTGGCGGCCCGAGACGTCCAGGGCCACGATCTGTTCTTCGTTGCGGATGTAGAGGCGGCCTCCTGCCAGGCTCGGGGCCGTCCAGCACTTGCCCTCGAACGGCTCGGATCGCGCCAGCTCGCGGTAGGAGTCGGCCGTCGCCTCCGCCACTACGAGAGCGCAGCTCTCGCCCATCACCACGAGCTTCCCGTCCGCGAGGATCAGGGAGCCGTGGCCCAGACCGCGCTCCGCCCAGAGCTCCGTGGCGTCGCGGGCGTCGAGGGCCTTGAGGGTCTTGTCGTCGAAGCCGTAGAGGATGCCGCGGTCGTAGACGGAGGACGAGAACTGGTTCTTCATCTCTCGGCTGCGCCACACCTCCGTCACCGTGGCTCGGCCGTCCTCGGCGCCCAGACGCAGCAGCACCCCACCCACGTCGTAGCCCGACGACAGGAACAGGCGGTTGGGCGGCACGATCACGGGGGCCGCGGCGTTCACGTCGTAGGAGGTCTTCCACGGCAGGCTCCAGAACGCCGTGCCGTCCTCCGGGTCCACCGAGACGATCCGCGTCCCGGTGAAGAAGACCACCTGGCGGACGCCCTCGGCGACCACCTCCATGGGCGCCGAGTAGCCGGCGATGTCGCTCTGCGAGGTCCACGCGACGGTGCCGTCGGCCCGGTTCAGCGCCACGACCGAGGAGCCGCTGCTCCCCCCGGCGTCGAGCAGGAGCCGGTCGCCCAGAACGAGGGGCGAGGTCGAGACCCCCCACTGGGGGGGCCGCGCGCCGACGAGATCGCCGAGGTCGACCCGCCAGCGCTCCGCACCGCTCTCCGCTGCGACCGCGACCAAGGAGCCCTGGGCTCCCAGGGCGTAGACCGTGCCGTCCGCCACCGTGGGCGTCGAACGGGGACCGCTCCCCATCTGGTCGCGATACCCGGCGTCCAGACGGACCGACCAGAGACGGCTGCCGTCGGCGGCGTCGAAGGCCACCAGCCGCTCGTCGTCGTCCTCGTTGCCCATGGTGAAGAGGCGGCCGTCGACGACCGCCATCCCCGAGTACCCCTGGCCGACCGGAGATCTCCAGATCTCCCGGGGCCCGGTCGTCCCCGCGACGAGGTCCAGGCCGGTCGCGGCCGAGACGCCGTCGCGGTTCGGCCCCCGGAACTGGGGCCAGTCGTCGGCGACGGCGACCCCCGCCGCCAGGAGAACGCCCAGGCCCAGCGCGGCCAGGGTGTGAAGCTGCCTGCGAGAGCGTCGATCAGGTGTAGCGTGCATTGCGGTAGCGCTCCTCGTAGAAGGTCGGAAGCAGACGATCGACCTGGAGCAGGCCGCTCCGGGTGAGCTCGACCGTATCGCCGGAGCGGCGGAGCATGCCTTCGCCCTCCAGGCTGGCCATCGGCTCCGCGAACTCGCGCACCGGGTCGACGCCGAACTTGTTCTGGAAGTACGCGGGGTCCAGCCGGCCGCGCTTGAGTTGCAGGATCAGCTCGCGCGTCAGCCGCTCGTCCGGCGTCGTGCCGAAGGCCCTGGCCAGGGGCAGCCGACCGGCCTCGAGGGCCTCGACGTACTCGTTCCAGGCCGGAGCGTTCTGGTAGTGGAAGCCGGAGACGTGGGAGAACGAGGCGACGCCGGCACCGGCCAGGTCACAGCCCTCCCACACGCCGTCGCGGTAGACGAATCGACAGGTGCTCCGGTCCTTGACCATCGTGTAGGCGCTCGACACCTCGTAGCCGGCCCTTGCCAGCTCCTCGAACGCGAAGTCGTGCCAGGCGCGCTTCGTCTCCCAGTCGGCCAGCGGCGTTTCCAGATTGCCGCCCAGGAGCTTCTCCGAGTAGCGGGTGTTGAAGGGCAGCTCCATCTGATAGACCGTGACACTGTCCGGCGCCAGCTCGAGCGTCTTCGCCACCGACTCGCGCCAGCTCTCCCAGGTCTCCCCCACCATGCCGGCGATGAGGTCGATGTTGACCTGGTCGAAGCCGATCTCCTCGATCCACGGCCACACGCGGTAGATCTCCACCGAGGTGTGGGCGCGGCCATTCTCCTCGAGGATCGCGTCGTCGAAGTTCTCGACGCCGAGGGACAGGCGAGTGACCCCCATCTCCTTCAGGTACTCGACTTTGGGCCGCGTGAGCGTGCCCGGCTCGCACTCGAACGTGACCTCCCGCGCGCCGTCCCAGGGCATCGCCGCCCGGGCCCGGTCGACCAGTCCCGAGAGCTGCCTGACACTCAGGAAGGAGGGGGTGCCGCCGCCGAAGTAGACGAAGGAGATCGGGCGGCCGGCGTAGGCGCGGCGCTCGGCCAGCAGCTCCACCTCCCGTGCCATCGCGCCGAGGTAGGTCCCGACCTCGTCCGAGTTCTTCCCCGTGTAGACCCGGAAGTAGCAGAACTTGCAGCGTTTGCGACAGAAGGGCACGTGGAGGTACAGCCCCAGATCGGTCGCGGGCCGCGGCGCCGAATCGAGGGCCGCCTCCACGGCGGGCAGGGCCTCCGGGCTCCAGAAGGAGAACGGCGGGTAGTTGGAAACAAAGACGCTGCCGACCTCCGTATCCGCACTCTGGCGGCCGGAGGTGGCGGGATCGGGTCGGCTCATAGCGGGTGGGGTCTCTAGCCTGACCTTCTCACCGGGTGTCGTGGCGAGAGGTCGTAGGTGGTTGAAGGTGCAAGGCTTGCGACCGAGGACGACGTAGGCGTACTGTCGGTACGTCGAGGAGCCCGACGGAAGCGTAACGCAGCAGATTCAGGCACATACGGCCTCGCAGGTGACAGTTGGTGAGAGGTCAGGCTAGGGTGGGCTCCCCGGTGGGTATACGGTCCGGGGCGTCGTGGGTTTTCCTTCGGCGGGGTTGGACCCGGGGTTCGGGGGAGCGGTTCCCGCGACTCGGCCCTGTCCGAGGACCAGCCTAGCGGAATGCGAACAGCGGGCCGTCCACCGACCCGATCACCAGGGTCCCCGCCGCCACCGCGGGAGAGGCGAGAAACCCCGTCCCGGTCTCGAAGCGCCAGCGGACCTCGCCGCTCTCCAGCGCCAGGGCCAGGAGCTCGCCGGACAGATCGGCGACGAAGACCCTGTCGCCCGACACGACGGGGGAGGCGTCCACCCGGGCCCGAGTCTCGAAGCGCCAGATCTCCCGGCCGTCCTCCCGGGCCAGGGCTCGCACCCGCTTGTCCCGCCCGGCCACGACGAGGCGGTCGCCGACCACCGCGGGCGACGCGTAGTAGGGGAAGCTCCGGCCCTCGTCCTCGAAGGTCCAGGCCACCGTCCCCGCCCCGAGATCGATGGCCAGCACCTGGCTCTCGAAGTTGGCCACGTAGGCCACGCCGTCGCCGACGGCCGGGCTCGAGCCCACGTACCCGCCCAGGGGCAGCTCGAGATCCACCTCGCCGGTCTCCAGGTCGACGCGGCGCAACAGTCCGTCGCAACCCGCCACCAGGGCCTTGCCGTCCGCCACGGCAGGAGTCGAGTGGACGTAGCCGCCGGTCTCGACGTGCCAACGCTCCTTCCCCGACTCCGGATCGAGGCAGTACAGCCGGTTGTCGTACGAGCCGAAGAGCAGGCACCCGCCCGCGAGGTTGGGCGACGACGTGATCCCACCCTCCGACTCGAACGTCCACAGGCGCTCGCCCCCGGTCGTCGACACGGCGTGCAGCACCCCCATCTCGTCGCCGAAGAAGACCCGCTCCCCAGCGACCAGCGGCGACGACTTGATCTCGGCCTCCGCCTCGTAGCGCCAGATCTCCTCGCCGTCCGCGAGGCTCAGGGCGTAGAGCACCCCGTCGAGGCCCCCCACGAAGACCCTCCCGTCGACGATCGCCGCCGTCGACTCGAACCCCTCCTCGGTGTCGAAGCGCCAGGCCGGTGCGGGCGACACGGAGAGCTCACCCCCAGCCACCCCGGTCAGGGCGGGATCGCCGCGAAACCCGGGCCACGTCATCCCCGGGGCCCCACCCTCCGACAGGGCCGGGAGTGGGAGCAGGGCGAGCGCGACGAAACCGGCTGTGCGACGGAACATGAGGAGGATCCTAGCCCACCTCGGTCGTCCTCTCCAGTGCCCGCTCCAGGATCGGGACGGCCGCCGAGCCACCCCGCCGGACGGGGAGCCTGGGGCTCGCCTCCTGGTATCGTGCCGTCTCAGGGCTCGCCGAACCGAGCCCGCGTGCCGGGAGGTCCGACGACGATGAGCAGCGGTTCCACCAAGCCCTACAACTCCTTCGAGGCAGCCCAGCAGCAGTTCGACGCCGTCGCCGAGCGGCTGGAGCTCGACCGGCCGGCGCGGGAGCTCCTGCGCTCGCCCGTCCGCGAGTACTCCTTCTCGATCCCGACGCGGATGGACGACGGCTCGGTCCGCATCTTCCGCGGCTTCCGGGTGCAGCACAACGACGCCCGGGGCCCGGCGAAGGGCGGGCTGCGCTTCCACCCCCTCGAGACCCTCGACACCGTCCGGGCGCTGGCCATGTGGATGACCTGGAAGTGCGCCGTAGTCGACATCCCGCTGGGCGGCGCCAAGGGCGGCGTGGTGTGCGACCCCCACGACCTCTCCCTGGGCGAGCAGGAGCGGCTGTGCCGAGGCTTCGTGCGCCAGATCGCCCCCAACCTGGGGCCCAACGTCGACGTGCCGGCGCCGGACGTCATGACCTCGTCGCAGCACATGCTGTGGATGCTCGACGAGTACGAGACCCTGCGCGGCGAGCGCCTGCCCGGCTTCATCACGGGCAAGCCGGTGGGCATGGGCGGCTCGCTCGGGCGCACCGAAGCCACCGGCTACGGCGTCGTCTTCACCATCCGTGAGGCGCTGAAGGAGCTCGGCCTCCGGGCCGACGGCACCCGCGCCTCGGTCCAGGGCTTCGGCAACGTCGCCCAGTACGCCATCGAGCTCTTCGGCCAGCTCGGCGGCACCGTCACCTGCGTGGCCTGCTGGGACCAGAGGGAGCAGGCCGCCTTCAGCTACCGAAAGCGGGACGGCGTCGACCTGGCCGAGCTGCGCAGCGTCACCGACCGCTTCGGCGGCATCGACCAGGCCCGGGCGCGGGAGCTGGGCTACGAGGTGCTCCCCGACTCCGCCTGGCTCGAGCAGGAGGTCGAGATCCTCATCCCGGCGGCGCTGGAGAACCAGATCCACCGCGACAACGTGGAGTCGATCCACCCGGCGGTCAAGGTGATCGCGGAGGGCGCCAACGGCCCGACCGGCCCGAAGGCGGACGAGGACCTCCACAGCCGGGGAATCTTCGTCATCCCGGACTTCCTCGCCAACGCCGGCGGCGTGACCTGTAGCTACTTCGAGCAGGTGCAGAGCAACGCCAACTACTACTGGGCCCGCGACGAGGTGCTGGGCAACCTCGACCTGAAGATGACGGCCGCCTACATCGCCGTCTCCGACCTCGCCCGGCGGCGCGAACTGGCCATGCGCGACGCCGCCTACGAGATCGCCGTCACACGGGTCGCCAAGGCCTGTCGCGACCGCGGTTGGGTCTGAGGGCACGGTGAGCCGGACGGGCGCCAGGCCCGAGCGCCCCGAGATCGGGCCCTTCGACCGCAGCTTCTTCGACTCCGCTGAGGTCGCCACCCGGATCGGCAACGGCGCCCTGGGCGGCAAGGCCCTCGGCCTGCTCCTCGCCCGCCAGGTGGTGGCGGCCCTGCCCCCGTTCCCGGGGCTGGAGGTCACCATCCCCCGTATGGTCGTGGTGACCACGACCCTCTTCGAGGCCTTCCTGGAGCGCAACGGTCTCACGGGCCTCGCGGCCGACGACGCGCCCGACGAGCGCAAAGCCCACGCCTGTCAGCTCGCGGACCTCCCCGTGGAGATGACGGGTGACCTCGCCGCCCTGGTCGACGGCGTGCACCAGCCGCTGGCCGTGCGCTCATCGAGCCTGCTGGAGGACGCCCTCGCGCACCCCTTCGCAGGCGTCTACAGCACGAAGATGACCCCGAACCTCGCGCCCGACCGGGCCACCCGCCTGAGACGGCTGATCGAGGCCGTCAAGTACGTCTGGTCGTCGGCGCTCTTCGCCTCGCCCGGCCGCTACCTCCGGGCCATCGGCCGCTCCCCCGGCGACGAGCGCATGGCGGTGGTGATCCAGGAGGTGGTCGGACGCCGCATCGGCGATCGCTTCTACCCTCAGGTCTCGGGCGTCGCCCGCTCCTGGAACTTCTACCCCGGCGGCATCGGCCGGCCCGAAGACGGGGTGGTGAGCCTCGCCCTGGGGCTGGGCAAGACGATCGTCGACGGCGAGCCGTGTTGGACCGTGAGCCCGGCCCGGCCCACCGCGCCGCCGCCCGTGGCCTCGCCGCGCGACCTCCTGCGCTCCACCCAGAGCCGCTTCTGGGCCGTCCACATGGGCCGCCCGCTGGACCCGGACCCCCTCGCCGAGGCGGAGCACCTCGTCCGGGCCGGCCTGGCCGAAGCCGAGTTCGACGGCTCGCTCGACTTCCTGGCTTCGACCTACGACCCCGAGGCCGACCGCCTCGACCCGGGGATGGGCGGCCGCGGACCCCGGGCGCTCACGTTCGCGCCGCTCCTCGGCCTCGGCCGGCTGCCGCTGATCGACCTGGTGCGCCGTCTCCTGGCCGACTGCGAGGCGGCCCTCGGCGGGCCCGTCGAGATCGAGTTCGCCCTCACGCTACCCGCCCAGGGGGAGGCCGCCGGGCACTTCTCCCTGCTCCAGCTCCGCCCCATGCTCGCCCCCGGGAGCGACGTCGAGATCGCCGACGAGGAGCTGGAGGCCGAAGGGGTGCTCCTGACGAGCACGATGGCCATGGGCAACGGCGAAACGGAGCTCCACGACGTCGTCTACGTCCGCCCCGACCGCTTCGACGCCGCCGCCACACGGGAGATCGCCCGAGAGGTGGCGGCGCTCAACGCCGGGCTCGTAGCCGACGGCCGGCCGTACCTCCTCATCGGCTTCGGCCGCTGGGGAAGCTCCGACCCGTGGCTCGGCATCCCCGTCCGCTGGGACCAGATCTCGGGCGCGAGGGCCGTCGTGGAGGCGACACTGCCGGAGATGAACGTCGAGCCCAGCCAGGGCGCCCACTTCTTCCACAACCTCGCGAGCTTCGGCGTCTTCTACCTGACCGTGCGCCCGGGCGACAGGCCGCCCGACTGGGCCCGCCTCGACGCCTCTCCCGTCGTGGCCGAAGGCCCCCGGGTCCGCCACGTCCGGTTCGACTCGCCACTCACCGTCCGCATGGACGGACGGCGCGGCTGGGGCCTCGTTCGCTGGGGAGGCGGACCGGAATGAGCGGCGCCCGGGAACCCCTCGACTCCCTGCTGGCGGCCCTCCAGGAGCGCGCCAAGGAGCTCGACTGCCTGTACCGTGTGGACG
>CAJQNK010000097.1 GCA_905479655.1 uncultured bacterium
CGAGACCGTATGTACCTGAATCTGCGGCGTTGCGCTCTGCTCGGGCTCCTCGACGTACAGACAGTACGACTGCGTCGCCCTCGGTCGCAAGCCTTGCATCTCCAGGCACCTACGGCCTCTCGCAACGACACCCGGTGAGAAGACCAGGCTAAAGGCTCACCGGATCGAGGGGCGACATCAGCCGGAACGGGCCGGACGGGGCGTTCGACCCGTCCCTCAGCCTCCGAGGTCGGCCCGGATGTGGTCCAGCTCACCGATCAGCCGGTCCAACTCGTCGCGGCGTTCCTCGAGCTGGCCCCGCTCCGCGCGCACGAACCTCGTGTACGGCGCCAGCGCGTCGCGCAGGCGCCGGGTGCTGGCCGCGACCTCCTGGACGAACTGGTCGCCCAGGGTCCGGGTCAGCTGCCCGGCCAGCTCGGCGACCCGCTCGGCGAGCTCCGCCTTCGCCTTCTTCTTCCGCGCCGGCAGGATGAAGAGGCCGAGGACGGCCAGGGTCGATGCCGCCAGGATGCCGGTGACGTCCACGAGTTGCGTGGTGGCGAGCGCGCCCACGACGGCGCCGAGCCCCAGGGCCCCGACCTCGACGACCGCGGTCTCCGCGACGGCGCCCTGGAGCGCCTCGGCCACCCGCCTCGACTCCTGCTCCCGGTCGTAGCCGTCGACCGTGCGACGGGCCGAGCGACCCAGGGTGTCGAGCAGCTTCTCGCGGTCGTAGTCGAAGGAGGAGAGGCCGCCCAGGAGCCGGCCCGACTGGTCGCTGCGGCGCCGCTCGACGAGGTCGTGAAGGGTCTTCCACTGCTGGAGCTCGGAGGCGACGAGCCAGTCGATCACGGAGTCCACCCGTCGCTCCACCTCTCGCGGCGTGTCCGCGATGACCTTGCGTTCGAACTCGGCCTCGAGCCGCGACTTGTTGAGCAGGTCCAGGACCCGGGGCAGACGCATGGTGTCGTCGAAGTACGAGGCGCCCCGCTTCTCGAGCTGACCGAGCTCCGTCTCGATGTCGGCGAGGCGGAGACGGAACTCCCGCTCCAGGTCTTCGCGGTAGATGTCGATCTGGCCGTCGATGGACTCCAGCGTGCGGATGTCCTCGCGCAGAAGGTCCAGGCGGTGCTGGGCGGCCTCGCGGTAGCTGACGGAGAGACGGCGGGCCACGCCGAGGGGGCTCGAGAGCTTGAGGCGGACCCGCTCCTCCTCGTCCAGGGTGTCGACCAGGTAGCGCTCCAGGGCCGCGAACCGGCTCGTCTCCCAGGCCCCGCGCCCCGCGCCGGCGATGCCGCCGTCGGCCTGTCGGGCCTCCAGCGCCCGGCGCGACGAGACCGGGAAGACGGGCGGCGTGTAGCCGAGCATCTGCCGGCTGTTCTCCTCGACGAAGCCGACCACCCGCAGCGCGTCCTCGTCGAGGCGCAGGAAGTCGACCTTGTTGACGACGAAGACCAGCTTCTTGCCCCACTGGCGGATGGAGTCGATGAACTGGCGCTCGCTCTCGGTGAAGGGACGGTCGGCGGAGGTGACGAACAGCACCAGGTCCGAGCGCGGCACGAACTCCTTCGTCAGCGTCTCGTGCTGCCGGTCGAGCGCGTTGGTCCCCGGCGTATCGACGATCTCGACCTGGCGCAGGAGCTCGGCGGAGACCCGGTGCTCTTCCATCTCTCCCACGCGCTCCCGGCCGGGCTCCTCTCCCCACACCAGGCGGTGGATGCGCGAGGTGGTGGGGGTGACCCCCTCCTCGAGGATCGCCGCGCCCAGGAGCGCGTTGATGAACGTGCTCTTGCCGGAGTTGAACTCGCCGACCACGACGACGAGGAAGAGCTCGTCGAGCTGGTGGATGGAGGCGTCGAGGGTGGCCAGATCCTCGCGCTCCGCGTCGAAGCTGGCCAACGCTCGGCCGAGCGCCGAGAGCACCTCGCGCTCCCGGTCGAGGATCTGCTGGTGCTCGGGGCTCAGGATCCTCTCGGGCATGGCCGGGAACATAACACGCGCCCCGGGCTCGTCCGCGCCCGGGTCGGCGCGGTCCTCAGGCTTCGTGCGGGGCGCCCTCCACCTGCTTGCGCAGGGCCTCGACCCGCTCGCCGTCCGCCGGCTTCCAGAGGCCCAGGCTGCGCTTCTTCTCGATCGAGGCGGGCGAGTAGCGGATGGAGGTGACGAGCTTGCCGCGGGGGCTGAAGACGTGGGCCCGGCCCTTCTCTCCCAGGACCACCAGGGTGTCGCGGCGCGTGTCCCGGAGGATCTGCTCGTCGCGGGCGACGGCGAGATCGGAGAGCGCCATGCGCGTGGGGCGCTCCGGGTCGTCGTGGCGCTTCCGGCCGTGGCGTGTCTTGCGGTCCTGGGACCGGCGGCCCTTCTCGAGGCGCCGGGCCAGGCCTCCCAGGAGGCCCTCCAGGCGGCGCTGGACCGCCTTCGGGCCACCCTTGGGCTTGCGGGCGGCCCACTCCTCGATCTGCCCCAGCGTGCGCTGGGCCCAGCTCGCGGCCTCGGCCCAGGGGATCTCGCCGATCCGGTCGTGGAGCACCTCGAGGGGCTCGCCGCCCGGCGCGACGCCCACCGGGTTGAGACCGTAGCGTCTGCGGCCGCCCCGGCCCCCCTGGCCGCCGGCGCCCGTGGAGACGACCTGGAAGCTCAGCGCCAGCGGGTGCGGAACACCGCCCTCGTCGCGAGCCGGGTAGATCCCGGCGACGACCTGGCCGTGGAGGCGGTAGTCGCCGACCTCGTCGCGGAAGGCCGGGAGGAGGTTCTTCTCGAGGTCGGCCCCCAGCGCGACGTGGGTGAGCAGCGCCGGTCGATGGCCGTAGAGACGGTCGACCTCCGGGTGGCGCACCTCGACCATGCGCTGGCCCAGCTCGACGAACCGGGGCAGGCCGCTGGGCCCGTAGCCGGCGAAGACCTCCAGGCTGGAGCCCGGGGCGGAGTGCTCGCACTCCGAGCTGCCGCATCGCAGGCACCAGACCCGGCCGGGGCGGAAGACCTGGAGGTGGTGCAGCAGCCCGCCGATGGACCGGTCGAGCTCACCGGAGAGGCGGTCGGCCAGGGCGTCCAGGCGGTCGCCGCCCACGCCCGTCGGGAGCCGCACGCTGACCTCCAGCTCCTTGCCCGCGGGCGCCAGGTGTCCCAGGGGGTGACGTCGGATCCGCTCCCGCCCCTCGGCGGCGAGCAGCTCGAGGGCGCGGAGGAGGGTGGGGGTTTCGCGACGGTCGGGGGCCATGGGGAGCTCTCGGCGCTTCCCGCGGATGCGGGATCGTTCATGCTACCGGAGGGTGGGGTTCGGGGGCTCCCATGACGAACAGGAGAGGCCGCCCGGTCCTGGGTCCCTGGTGTACTCTCAGCTCGCCATGGACGATGCCGAGCTCCTCGGGACCCGCCGGATCTTCGCCGGCAGCGTCGTCGACCTGCGGGTCGAGACGGTCCGGCTGCCGAACGGCCGCGACGTGGAGCTCGAGGTGGTGCGCCACCGGGGCGCGGCGGCGGTCGTGCCGGTGCGCGACGACGGCTCGGTGCTCCTCGTGCGCCAGGTCCGTTGGGCGACCAGCGGCTGGCTGCTGGAGGTCCCGGCGGGGAAGCTCGACGGCGGTGAGGCCCCGGAGAGCTGCGCGCGGCGGGAGGTGGAGGAGGAGACCGGCTACCGGGTGGGCGAGCTCGTGCCCCTGGGCTGGATCTGGACGACGCCCGGCTTCACCGACGAGAAGATCTGGCTCTACCTCGCCACCGGGCTCACCGAGAGCCGCCAGGATCTCCAGGACGACGAGGTGCTGGAGGTGGAGAGCCTGCCCCTGGACGAGGCCGTGCGCCGGGCTCTCTCCGGCGAGATCGTCGACGGGAAGTCGATCTGCGCCCTGGTGCGGGCCCACGAGCATCTGCGGCCCCGGGACGCGGGGGCCGGGGCGTGAGCTGGGGTCGGCAGCGGAGCGGCTCGACGGTGTGTCCGTCCTGTGGTCGCCTGGTGGGCGTCAACGACAAGAAGTGCTTCTCCTGCGGCCGCCCGGCCCCCGGGCTGTGGGGCTTCGCCCCCGTCCTCCGGCGACTCGGCGGGGATTTCGGGTTCTCCGAGCTGGTGATTGGGGCCTGCTCGCTGCTCTACCTCCTGACGATCGTCATCGACCCGTCGGGCCTGCGGACGGGCTCGATCCTGTCGTTTCTCGCGCCCAGCCCCAGGGCGCTGATCGTCTTCGGGGCCAGCGGGCCGCTCCCGGTCTTCCAGCTCGATCGCTGGTGGACGGTGCTCTCCGCCGGCTGGCTCCACGGCGGCCTGATCCACATCCTGTTCAACATGATGTGGGTGCGCCAGCTCGCCCCGGCGACCGCCGCCGTCTACGGCGGCTCGAGGACGGTGGTGATCTACGTTCTCTCGTCCGTCGTCGGGTTCGTGGCCAGCTCCTTCGGCGGCGCCTACCTGGGCATGTTCTCGTTCCTGCTCGGGGGCTCGCCCGGCTCGTACACCGTCGGCGCGTCGGCCGCCATCTTCGGGCTCCTGGGAGCCGTCGTCTACGGCGGGCGCCGCGGCGTGGCCTCGGACCTTGCCCGCCAGGCGTGGATCTGGGCGATCCTGCTCTTCGTCCTCGGGATGTTCTTCCGCGGCGTCGACAACTGGGCCCACCTGGGCGGCTTCGTCGGCGGCTTCGTCGTGGCCCGGTTCCTCAACCCGATGCGGGCGGAGAAGATGGACGACACGCTGGCGGCAGGGGTGTGTCTCGTGGCGTCGGCCGTGGCGGTGGCGGCGTCGGTCGTCACCGCGCTGTAGGGCCGCGCTGTAGGGCCGCGCTGCAGGGGAGGTGGTCGTCCTGAGCGGCGTCGCGAAGCGACAGAGTCGAAGGACCCCGAACCGACCCGGTCATCGTGAGCGCCCGGTCGTCGCCTCCGGACTGACCCCACCCGACCTCTCGCCCGAAGGGCAGGCTTGGAATCAGCCCTCGATCAGGCCGAGCAACGCCTCCGTCCAGCGGCCCGGAGCCTCGAGCATCGGGTAGTGGCCGACCCCGTCGAGCACGCGGAGCCGACTCCCCGGGGCCTCGGCCTGGTGCAACCGGGCGACATCGCCTCCCACGATCGGATCCTCGGCACCCCAAAGGAAGGCCAGCGGCAACCGGCTCTGCCGCAGAGCGCCGACCCACCGGTGCCAGTACAGGACGCGGTCCCGCAGATACTGCGTGATCCGGGGCAGGACCGCCTTGCCGCCGTCGCGGGTGAGGAGCTCCCACATCGTGTCGAGGTCGGCCTGGGGGAGGGTGGAGGCGTCGTGCCAGAGCCGGCGCATGTTGCGGTCGAAGACCCGCTGGCTGGACAGGCGCGCCACCAGGGGGCCGAGGGTGGCGTTGCGGAGCAGCTTCTGGATCGGGCGAAGCCTGGCCAACTCGATGTGGACACTGCCGTTGCACAAGGTGAGCGACTCGAGGCGGACCGGCCGGAAGCCCCGATTCCAGCGGGCCAGAAGCTCGGTGCCCACGCTGGTGCCGTAGTCGTGCGCGAACACGTGGGCCGAGCCAACGCCGAGCTGACGCCACAGCGACAGGGCGACATCGGTCTGCTCCATCAGCGAGTAGGAGTACTCCCGCGGCTTCTCCGAAAGCCCGAAGCCGACATGGTCGTGCACGATGACCCGGTACCGGGCGGCCAGGCCGTCCAGCACCCGGTAGTAGTCGTGCGACGAGGTGGGGTAGCCGTGGAGCAGCACGAGCGCCGGTTCGCCTTCGGTTGCGCCGGGGTCGGTGTCGACCACGAACACGGAGTGCCCGTCGACGGTGAGCTGCGTCCCCCTGGCGCGCCAGTTGCTTGCGTTCATCGCTGCGTCTCGGATTGAGGACGACTTCGTCGCTCCTGCAAGCCTGCCATACAAGACCCACTCAAGCTGGGGCCTTCGGGCGGCTAACGCGTGGCGGTCAACGGCGGGCGTAGCCCGTCCGCTGCACCGGCTTGCTAGGCGTCCAGCCTTCGCAGACTCCTTGCCCAAGCTCGCTTCCCATTGCCCCCTCGGAAGTACACCGTCCCATCAGGCCCGATCGACGAGATGAGCCTGGCCGTGTCGAGCGCATCGTGGATGTTGCGGACCCTAACCCCCGGGGCCAACTCTTGATCCTCGATCGCCTCCAAGTTCAGCTCCGTCAGGATGTCATCGACAACTGCGTCGCCTTCACGGCGGCTCAGTCGAGCGATCTCGTAGCCGAACTTCGCAGCGAGGGCGATCTGCTTCTGCGTGGGGCTGCCCAAGTCCGCGATCCCGAAGAAGGCCGAGTCGATGGCGTCGTGAATCCGCGCAGTGGCAACTGAGATCGTGGTTCCCTCGAGCTTGAGTCCGAGTTTCTCGCCGAAAGCCACCTGGCGCGCGTCGACCTTGGCGATGTGTACCAGTTCCTTCATGTGCCGCCTGTCCCTTGTTCGCCTAACGGGATGGCGTCCAGCGGCGGGCCGGATGCCGGTCCGTCTGCAACGCCAGGTTAGGTGACCCACCCTTGTCCGACACCATCTACGGAATGGTCGAGTAGTCTATCGTCTCGAATGGGTCAGCGTTGGACTGGAGCTGGCCCCAATCAAAGTCATAGCGGAGTTCCGGCGGCCAGTTCGTGGGAAACTCGACGCGGAAATAGCCGCCGATACCACTCTCCATCCCGTCTGACTGCCCCTCCAGTGCCACGAACCCTGCCCCGGGCGAGAAGTCCTCGGTTCGGAACTGAGCAGACAGCAAAACGAGGAGGCCGCAGCAAGCGTCGAGGAGATGTGCAAACGTTGCTCGATCGAACTCAGAGTGGCGGTCGTGCTTAGCCGCGTTGTACGCCTGATACCACGGAAGCGAACAATCCGAAGACCATGCAACGAATGGTACTCGCATGCCTTCCGTACCGGTCCAGTTCGGGACCATAATGCGATAGCCGGAGAGCAAGTGCGTCTTCTCGATCTTCCGGTAGTCGCTCTGATCCCACCGCCCTGCCCGCTGGTATCCATTCTCCCTGAGGATCGCCTTCCAGTTTGCCTCAACTTCGACGCAGGCGCGTAGTAGCAGAGAGTGGATCCGGTAGGAGTAGCAGGGCAAGTTCGTGTCGGAGGGCTCTACGAAATCGAAGAGTTCGTGCAGGTCTTTCTGGAGGAGAAGGAACGCGCGCACGTAGTGCTCAGGCGACTCGGCGAACTTGGGATGAGTGACATACTGCCCACGACCGCCGGCCGCATACTTGCCGTCGACGAATTGCCGGCATGTTCTTCGGTATGGCTTCTCAACCGGCATCGAGGTCCCCCGTCTGTTCGCCCAACCGCCTTGGCGATCAGTGGCCGACCGAAGGCCGGTCCGCTGCATCGGCCTGTTGGGCAGCACGATCTCGGAGGCGCTTCAAGAACGGATCGTGCAGTTCCTGCGAGGCGAGCCACTCCAACTCTTCCTCCAGCGTCATTCCCTCGATCGCTGCCGAGATCTTGTCTCGGGCCGATCGCATCATCGCGACCGCATCGAATTCCTTCTCGGTTTTACTCATCTGACAACACCTCTCGCGGCGTCCGGATCTCGATCATTGGGTAACCCTTGCGCAGGTTCACGGAGTTGTAACCATGGATCCGCTGCAGGTTGACGACGTGCTTGAAGTTCCAGCTCACGAGTACGTCAGCGCGGCCAACCGTCGCCATGGCAATGTGCTGAGCGTCGGCCCGCATCTTGGCTGTGAGGACGCCAGCGACTACGTAGGCTTCTGCGAGCTCCCTGGACTCCGCATCAAGCTGGAGTGTCTCGATGTGCGCCTCCGGCACGGACGCGACCCGCCTTCGGACCTCGACCGGCGCCCCAGTCAATTCCTGCACCGTGAGGCCGGACAGAACCAGGATGTGTTCGCCTCTGACGAACCCCTCCATGAGCCGGATGGAGTGCTCGGCGAACTCCTCGTCCTCGCAGCCACCCAGGACCGAGGTGTCCGTGTAGATCCGGATCTTCATCCTCCTATCCTATCCTATCCGAGTTCCATCGTCTCTAAAAGCTCCATCCAGGGCCGCACTGCGCCCTGCCGCCCGCCTAACGCTCCGGTTTAGCGGCGGCGCGCCAGCGCCGTCCGCTGCAACCGGTTGTTAGACGGCGTTGATGTGATTCACCACCACTCATTGCGTGAACTCGTAAGCGATCTCAGTGATCTGACCACGCCAGTATGGCTTTGCGCCGGTTGGGAGAAGCCACGCCACTTCCCCGTCGAGCGGCACTCGCATTCCATCCCGCTCGCTGTAGTTCCAAAATCTTCCCTGCCAGGGCGTGGGGACGATCTCGCCACTCACCATTCGTCCGCGTGCTTCTGCGCGAACGGTCTCGATAAGGCCCGAGTCGTTGAATGTGAACAGCATGGTCACGGAAAGACTTCCCTCGGTCAACGTAGCATGGGCCGACCGATCATCAATAGACTCCCAGCGCACTCCCTGGCTGGGCAGCAGCGTGGTCGGATACCAAGTCGCCTCTGCGAAGAAGCGCATCAATTCGCCCTCCGCCATCTCGCCGGTCCCATGTACGTTAGCCAACGAAAAGAGGCCGAACAGCGAGGCGTGGAGAAGCCCTTCGCCCGCGATGTAGGCGTCGTGAACGCGAACAGGCAGACCGGGGATCATCGCGATGCGTCCGTCCCAGTCAAAGCCTGGCCGTTGTGCGACTACCTTCTGATCCGAAGTGAAAGGCTTCCATTGGTCGGCGGCTTCGCCCATGTTGAAAGTGCCGCCGTGCCGCACCCGCACCTCAACCACCATCGGCTGCCCCTCCGTGAGCGCCGTACGGAAGAAACGTTGAACCGGCGCGGGCAGACCCTCAAGTTCACGAAAGTGGACGGTCCGTGGTCGGACGGGCAGGCGAACCGCATCCAGTCGTGCCCGCAGTCCTTGTGTTTCTGAGTTCCAACGGTGACCGCCAAGGATCAGGGCACCTGTAAGGACAGCGACCAAGGTGACTAGAGAAATGAAAGCGACGTTCAGCATTCTTCGCGCCTGCCAGAACGGTTTCTTGCGGTGCCATCTACAACAGCTTCGACCTCACGGCGCGGAGTGGCGGCAATCTCGCCAGATGGGTACCCCAGTCGCAATGCGATCTGCGGAACTCCCCCGCCTGTGACGTTCTGGAGCTTTGACCGCAACGACGCCACTTGAACCGGCTGATTGAGGTAAGACGCCTGTAGACCGTGCTTGCTGGCCGTTAGCAAGACGCGCTGCAGTGCCTGCCCCGCCAGCAGCCAATCGCCCGGCTCGTCTCGCTCTGTCTCGAAAACCGCGAGTACGGGTGACGCCTCAGTTAGGTCCTTGTCCTTCGCACTAACGCGGCCGCCCAAATTGAAGGTGCGCACAACGAACTGAGCCACTGGTGCTGCCAATGATGGAACGGTCAAGCCATCACCACGGCGCCGCGGGTGCATCCAGGCGGCCAGCTCACGCCGCCAACCCGGATTGGCCCATTGCGCAGCATCGCCTTCGGCAACAAGGGTCGCGGCCTGCTGCCGGGCTTCCTCGCTCAGGAGTGGTCGCAGCCAGGCGCCTTCAGCATTCGCCGCTTCGATCAGTTGATCGAGAGTAGCTGAATCGACCTCACGTGGCACGAAGCGCTTGCGATACGTACGCCGGTGTTCGATGAACTCGGAAAGCGCGGCCTCTGCGGCAGGTGCGCGAGACTCCTTGGTGAAGGATGCACGGGCCAGCCAATCCGGTTCCTCGGAGGCGGGAAGAAGTTGAACCTCCACGCGAAGGCCGTGCCTCACTGCGACAACACGCAGATTCATCAGGGCGCAGCCACAGCTTATCGTCAACTCCCGATCCTTTGGATCGTTGACGGGCAAGGCACGTGTCCGGTCGGCGTATAGATCGATGGATAACTTCGAGACTCGGAAAAGCCACGGTTGCGTGTTATGACTGGATGGCGCCTGCACCGCCTGGCGGATCAGCGACACGCTTGCTCGTTCCCATTCGCCTGCGTTCATGCTCACATCGTGGGCTCCAGACTGTCTAACGAAAAAGAGTCTTTCGGGAGTCCACGACGACGGACAATCGCGCGCAGACGCCCGAGATTCCTGAAAGACTCCGTTGGACGGAGCCGCGGGCGTCGGAGAGTTCGCTATGGAGTTTGGATCGCCCCTCGGTGCTCTCTT
>CAJQNK010000098.1 GCA_905479655.1 uncultured bacterium
GTGGGCGAGCCAGGCACCGTTCTCCCGCTGGGCGAAGACCACCTGGTCGGCGTCCGGCTCGAGGAGCACCACCGCGTGGGAGCGGGGGGCCGCCACCCAGCCCAGGACCGCCGCGGCCGCGGCGGGCGCCTCCGGGCCGCCGGCCGCCGCCGGCTCTCTTACCTGGAGCACGACGGTCGCCCGACATCGGTCGCAGCGGGAGAAGCCCCCGGTGGCGCACCGAGTTGTACGCGATCTGGGGGCTGCTGGCGAAATACGAGCTGTCTCCCTCGGGCCCCATGGCGCTGATCCGGAAGTCGTCGACGCCGATCTCGGGGTCGATCGTCACCGGGTAGGCGGCGGCCTTCGAGGCGGCGCATCGGCAGGAGGCCGCGTGAACGGCTGGCCTGTGGAATCCGCCGGGTCCATGGAAAACGCCTCCGGCGTTTCCCACAGCCCCTTGGACGGCGCCTCCAGCGCCGACCACAGCTACCACAGGCCCTACGACGAGAAGCTCAGATTCCACAACCCAACCTGTCCACAAAAGCGGGGGAGCTCCAGCTCTCGCTGAACTCGACGCTGGCCACGAACGCCAGCGGCGTGTGGCTCGGCTCCGAGTAGACCCTCAGCGCCTTGGTCATCGCCGGGCCGGGATCGAGCCCCAGCATCAAGGTCCCCTCCCAGTGAGGCCGGGCAGGAATCGCATTCGCGGACCTCCTTCGAGAGATCTCGAAGCGGTGGGCCTCCGGTACGACAGCTCTCGACTCGGCAACACGACCGATGGGTGGGAGGCGCCCGGGCACTCATCCGTCGAGCGAAGTCGCGGGATTGGAGTCAGGCTACTGTCTGAGGGGGGGGGGGATGTCAAGCTCGCTACGGCCCAGAGATCGAATCGGGGCCTGATCCCACCCCTCCGGCATCGACGGATCCATAACCGATCGGCGTGAGGGGCGTCCAAGAAGACGGGATGAGCACGAGAGAGAGCGAGGCGGCCCTGGTGGCCCGTGCGAGGGCCGGAGAGGCCGAGGCCTTCAAGGCCCTGGTGGAGACCCATGGACGGTCCCTCTACGGCCTCGCCTACCGACTCACCAGCTCGCCGGCGGACGCCGACGACATCGTGCAGGACTCCTTCTTCAAGGCCTGGCGCAAGCTCCACCGCTTCGACGACCGGGCCAGCTTCAGAACCTGGATGCACAAGATCGTGACCAACACCGCCCTCGACCTGATCCGCAAGCGTGGCCGCCGGCCGGAGACCCCGGAGGAGGAGGTCGCGCCCACCGCGTTGCCCGGCTCCGCGGAGCCGGATCCCGAGCGCCGCGTCGCCGGACGGGAGCTGGGGCAGCGGGTCCACGAGGCGCTGGGCGACCTGTCCGCTCGCGAGCGGGCGGCCTTCGTGCTGCGCCACTTCGAGGAGCGGACGACGCGGGAGATCGGCGAGGCGCTCGGCGTCACGCCGAACGCGTCGAAGCAGCTGGTGTTCCGGGCGGTGCGCAAGATGCGCGCCTCCCTGGAGGCGGCCATGGCCCCGGGCGGGGCCGGAGGTGGCAGATGAGACTGACGGACGACGAACTGATCCTCCACTACTACGGCGAGTCCGAGAATCCCGAGGCGGTCGAGCGGGCGCTGGCGTCCTCGGCGGAGGACCGGCGCCGGTTCGAGGCCCTGCGTGCGACCCTCGATGCGGTGTCGGAAGCTCCGGTTCCGGAGCCCTCGCCGTTCTGGGAGGCGCGGACCTGGGCTCGGCTGGAGGCCCGGCTCGAGCCGCGTCTCGCCGGTGGTCGGCGGTGGCCCTCGTGGCTCCGGCTGCCGGCGGGCCGGGCCCGCGTCGGGCTGGGGCTCGCCGGAGTCCTGGCGCTCCTGCTGGTCGTCTTCCTCGCCGGCCGCCAGTCGGGCCTCTCCGAGCACGGGGCGGCGCCGGAGGCCGTGGCCGTCGGCCTGTCGGAGCCGGCCCGTGAGCGGATCCTGGCGGCCGCCGTGGCCGAGCACCTGGAGCGCTCCGAGCGTCTGCTGGTGGAGCTCGAGAACGGCTCGACGGACGTCGAGGGCAACCGGGACCGCGCCGCCGAGCTGAAGATCGACAACCGGCTCTACCGGCTGGCCGCCCATCGCGCCGACGAGGGGCAGGTCGTCGCGCTGCTCGACGACCTGGAGCGGTTCCTTCTGGAGCTCTCCCACGCCTCGCCGGACGACGACGACGCGCTCGAGGCGCTGCGGCAGCGCCTCGTGGCCCAGGACCTGCTGTTCCGGGTCCGGGTGACCGGCACGGGCCTCGAGCCGAAGGCCGGGGCCGCGGGCGACCCGGCCGCTCCCATCCTCTGATCCGATCCGGAAAGACAAGAGATGACATTTTCCACACGAGAGTTGTTCGAAAGGTGGTCGAGACCATGAAGAAGACGATGATCGCAATGCTCGCGGCCCTGGCCGTGGCGAGCTGGATGCCCGCCCCGGCGAGCGCCCGAGTCGCCGTGGAGTTTCAGGAGGACGAGGCGGGCCGCGCCCGGGAGGAGCGGTACCAGACGGGGCAACGGGCCCTGGACGAGGGGCGGTGGGAGGAGGCGTCCGAGGTGTTCGGCGCGCTGGCGGAGGAGCTGACCGGCGAGGGGCTGGCCAACGGCGACGCGGCCCTCTACTGGCAGGCCTGGGCCCTCTCCAAGCAGTCGCGCGACCATGAGGCCCAGCGCGTGGTCCGGCGGCTGGAGCGCAGCTACCCGGAGAGCCCCTGGCTCGACGACGCCCGTGCGCTGGCCGCCGAGGCCGGGGGCGCCGGCCAGGCCACCGGCGACGTCACCGACGACGAGCTCAAGCTCTACGCCGTCAACGGGCTCATGAACGTCGATCCCGCCCGGGCCATCCCCGTTCTCGAGGAGGTGTTGGCCGGGGACCACAGCTCCAAGATCAAGGACCGGGCGCTCTTCGTCCTCAGCCAGAGTGGCGAGCCCCGTGCCTACGAGATCCTGGCCCGGGTCGCCCGGGACGGGAAGGGGGAGCAGCGTCGGCAGGCGATCAACTACCTGGGGATGTCGAGGAGCGAGGAGAGCCTGGAGCTGCTGGCCGAGATCTACGAGCAGAGCGCCGACGTGGAGGATCGAAAGAGGGTCCTCCACGGGCTCATGATCGCCGGCGACGCCGGGCGTCTCGGCCGGCTCGCCCGGTTGGAGGGCGACCGGGAGCTGCGCAAGAGCGCCATCCACCAGCTCGGAGTGATGGGGGCGGGCGACGAGCTGAGAGCGCTCTACGAAGGGGAGTCCGACCCGGAGGTGCGGCGCATCGTGCTCAACTCCTTCTTCCTCGCCGGCGTGGTCGAGCCCCTGGCCCGCGCCGCGCGGGAGGACTCCGACGCGGAGGTCCGCGAGTTCGCCGTCGACCGCCTGGGCATGGTGGGCGGAGAGGGGCTCACCGAGCTGCGGGAGCTGTGGCGCGAGGCGCCGGCCGGTGCGGCGGGTGACGAGCTGCGCGAACGGATCCTCCACGCCCAGCTCATCGGGGGCGACGTCGAGGGTCTGATCGCGGCCGTCCGCGAGCCGGGGAGCGAGGAGGTCCGTCGCCAGGCGATCCACAACCTCGGCCTGGTGGGCGACGACGACGCCCGGGAGGTGCTGCGCTCGCTCTACGGAGAGCTGGGCGATGTCGACAGCCGACGCCAGCTGATCGAGGCGTTCTTCCTCGCGAGCGACGCCCGCGGGCTGATCGAGGTGATCGACCGCGAGGCGGATCCGGAGCTCCAGCGCTTCGCGTTGCAGCGGCTCTCGATGGTGGACTCGCCCGAAGCCTCCGAGTACCTGCTGCGGGCTCTCCGCGAAGAGGGGAGCTGACCGTGCGCAGCCGTCGGGGGAGGTTCGTCCTGTTCACCGTCGCCATCGTCGCCGCTTCGGCCGTCGTGGGGATCGTCCAGGCCGGGGCGGCCGACTCCGGCTCGACCGCGGAGGTCGCTACCGCGGTGGCGCCCAGCCTGACGGACGCCCGGATCACCTATCGGACCGTCGGCGCGGGCTCCGTCTCGCTGGCGGGGCTCGCCGGGGATCTCGGCGGGGGGTGGATCGGCTGGTTCGCGGACGCCCGCCCGGGCCTCGACCGTCTGTGCTGTGAGAACGGGCGTACCCATGGCACCCACGGCGCTGCGGGCAGCTGCCGGCTGGCGGACGGCTCCTGGGGCAGCCACGGCCCCGGGCAGGCCCGGTGGCCGGTGAGCGACCGGCTGATGGTCCTCGTGGCGGTGCGGGACGGTCGAGCGGAGGAGGCCCGGGCCTATCACCAGGGTTGCTCCGTCGACGCCGGGGGAGCCGCGGTGACCTGGCTCGACGACCTGGACGAGGCCCGTGGCCTGGAGTTTCTGGCCGGTCTGACGGGCGACCACGCGACGGGCGACCACGCGACGGGCGGACTCGCCGCGGTGGCGTTCCATGCCAACCCCCTCGCCACTCGGGTGCTGCTCGAGGCGGCCCGCGAGGGCCGTTCCGAGGAGCGGCGTCACGGCGCCATCTTCTGGCTGGGCGAGGCCCGGGGCGAGCCCGGCCTCGAGGCGCTCGACACCCTGCTGCAGGCGGACCCGACGGCCGACGATCGGGAGCACCTCGCGTTCGCGCTGTCGATCAGCGACGCGGCCGGGGCCGGAACCCGGCTGGAGCGCCTCGCCCGCCTCGACCCGTCGCCGGATGTCCGCTCCGCGGCGCTGTTCTGGATCGCTCAGCGGGGCGGTGCGGAGGCCGCCGGCATCCTGCGCGAGGCCCTCAGCGACGACCCGTCCTCCGATGTCCGGGAGCAGGCGGTCTTCGCGGCCAGCCAGCTCGCCGACGGCGCGGGTACGGAGTTCCTCCTGGAGCTGGTCCGGGGTCGCTACCCGCTGGAGACCAAGAGGCGCGCCCTGTTCTGGCTGGGCCAGTCCGACGACCCACGGGCGCTGGAGGAGATCCGGGAGCTGCTGACCCGAGGGGGATAGCCGGGCCCATCGAGGTCCCGGCCCGGCGGCGGGTCGGGATCGCGATCCGCAGGCAGGCTAGCCTGCCCTTCTCACCAACTGTCTACTGCGAGGCCGTATGTACCTGAATCTGCGGCGTTACGCTCCCGTCGGGCTCCTCGACGTACTGACAGTACGCCTGCGTCGCCCTCGGTCGCAAGCCTTGCATCTCCAAGCACC
>CAJQNK010000099.1 GCA_905479655.1 uncultured bacterium
TCGCCGGGTACCGGCCGCAGTACTACTTCCGCACGACGGATGTGACGGGGGTGGCGACGCTGCCGGCAGGCACGGAGATGGTGATGCCCGGTGACAATGTGAATCTCGAGGTCGAGCTGATCGCGCCGATCGCCATGGAGAGGGGCGTCCGCTTCGCAATTCGCGAAGGCGGCCGCACCGTCGGCGCCGGCACCGTCACCGAGATCCTCGAGTAGGGGCTCTTCCGGCCCGAGGGAGGCATCATGGGGTCGACGTCGCGCCTGCGGGCGGGCGGCGTCCCCAGCGGGAAGTGGCCGGGCGCAATCGCTCGGTGCTCCGCGGGGCCCGTCGCCCGACGGCGGGAGAATGGACAGTCCGGACCATGAAGGATCTCTGGAAAAATCTGACGACCTTTCTCTCGGAGACACGCTCCGAGATGAAGAAGGTCACCTTCCCCTCGCAGCAGGAGGTGGTCACGACGACGGTGGTGGTGATCATCACCAGCTTCGTCTTCGCCGTCTACCTCTGGCTGACGGACATGGTGATCGTCAAGGCCTACGAGGGGATCTACAAGGTCCTGGGGTCGTGAGCGGCGAAGTCGACATGAACGATGTCCAGCTGCAGTGGTACATCGTCCACACCTACTCCGGGTTCGAGGAGCGGGTGAAGGAGACGCTGCTGCAGAGGGCGGAAGCCCTGGATATGGCCGAGTCGTTCGGGGAGGTCCGAATCCCGACCGAGACGATCGTCGAGTATCGCAACGGCAAGAAGCGCGAGACCCAGCGGAAGTTCTTCCCCGGCTACATCCTGGTGCAGATGCAGATGTCCGACCGCGCCTGGCATGTGGTGAAGAACACCCCGAAGGTCACCGGCTTCGTCGGCAGCGGCAAGAAGCCGACGCCTCTCTCGCAGGAGGAGGTCGACCAGATTCTCGAGCAGGTCTCCAGCGCCAAGGAGAAGCCGAAGCCGAAGTACATCTTCGACAAGGCGGAGCCCGTCAAGATCATCGACGGCCCGTTCAACAACTTCACCGGGGTGGTGGAGGAAGTCAATCTCGACCGCAACACCCTGAAGGTGATGGTGACGATCTTCGGGCGCAAGACTCCCGTCGAGCTCGATTTTGCCCAGGTGCAGAAGCTGTAGGGCAGGAACCGCAGAGCAGAAATCGCAGGGCAGAAGATCCAGGTGCAGAAGCTGTAGCGAAGATTGAGGTTGAGGTCGGTCCCGCTGTGGGCCGACTGCGCGATCGAGACCCCGGCGCTCGCGGTTCGTACGCGGGCCCGGGGGCGTGTCGTCGATAGAGGTCGGCGCTCCGGTCGATCCAGCTCGGAAACGAAGGGACTCCGAAGTCATGGCCAAGAAAGTCGCAGGACAGATCAAGCTGCAGATCCCGGCGGGAGGGGCGAGCCCCGCGCCGCCGGTGGGGCCGGCCCTGGGTCAGGCCGGCGTGAACATCATGGACTTCTGCAAGGCGTTCAACGCGAAGACCCAGGGGCAGCCGGGGATGATCATCCCCGTCGTCATCACGGTCTACGCTGATCGCTCCTACACGTTCATCACGAAGACGCCTCCGGCCGCGGTGTTGCTGAAGAAGGCAGCCGCGGTGGAGAAGGGGTCGGGCGAGCCCAACCGCGACAAGGTCGGCGTGGTGACCCGCACGCAGGTCGAGGAGATCGCCAAGACCAAGATGCCGGACCTCAATGCCGGGAGCCTCGAGGCCGCGATGCGGATCATCGAAGGTACGGCTCGGTCCATGGGACTCGAAGTCGAGGGCTGAGGAAGGTCTGGCGCCTCGCGAGGGGCGAAGGAGGACGAGCGTGGCAAAGCACGGAAAGAACTATCGCAAGGCCGCCGAGGACGTCGGTACGGAGCCGATGAGTCTGTCGGACGCCGTCGGCCTGGCCAAGAAGAACGCTCGAGCCAAGTTCGACGAGACCGTCGAGGTGGCGATGAGACTCGGTGTCGATCCCCGGCACGCGGACCAGATGGTTCGTGGCTCGGTGGTGCTGCCTCACGGTACGGGGCAGGAGCTGAGGATCCTGGTGTTCGCTAGCGGGGAGAAGGTGCGCGAGGCGGAGGACGCCGGAGCCGACGTCGTCGGCGGCGAGGATCTCGCGAAGAAGGTGGAGGGCGGCTGGCTGGAGTTCGACGCCGTCGTCGCTACGCCCGACATGATGAAGGTCGTCGGCAAGCTCGGTCGGGTGCTCGGCCCTCGGGGCCTGATGCCGAATCCGAAGAGCGGAACCGTGACCTTCGACGTGGCGCGCGCGGTGGGCGAGATCAAGGCGGGTAAGGTGGAGTTCCGCGTCGACAAGACGGGAATCATCCATGCTCCCGTCGGCAAGGTCTCGTTCACCGAGGAGCAGCTTCAGGAGAACGCGGAGACGCTCGTGCGCACGATCCTCAAGGCCCGGCCGTCCGCGGCCAAGGGCAAGTACGTGAAGACGATGAGTGTCTCCTCCACGATGGGCCCGGGAATTCGGGTGGACGAGACGCAGCTCTCCTCGGTGGTCGAGGTCTAGAAGGAGACGATATGGCCCTCAGTCGACAGCAGAAAGATCATCTCCTCGCCTCGTACGAGGAGGGCCTTGCCGAGGCTCCGCACGTGTTCCTCATGGGATACCAGGGGATCACCGTCCCGCAGGTGACCGAGCTTCGGTCACGGGTGCGGAAGAGCGGAGGCAGCTACATCGTGGTGAAGAACACCCTGGCCCTGAGGGCCATCGAGGGGAAGCCCCTCGGCGGTCTGTCGGAGCATTTCCAGGGACCCACGGCGGCGGCCTGGGGCGACGATCCGGTGAGCCTCGCCAAGGCGCTCACGGACTTCGCCAAGGAGGTTCCCAAGATCGAGTTCAAGGCGGGGCTGGTCGACGGCCAGGCCGTGGCCGGGGAGGACGTGAAGGCGATCGCGTCCCTGCCGTCCCGCGAGGAGCTCATTACGAAGCTCGTGTTTCTGCTGCAATCGCCCATCGCCCGTTTCGTGCGGACCCTGGGTGCCCTGCCGCAGCAGTTTGTTCTCGTGCTGGATCAGATTCGACAGAAAAAGGAACAAGAGGGCTAGCGCCGCGTCGGCTCAAGCCTGTTCGGGATTCCGCAAGAAGGAGAAGGCAAAATGGCGATTGCGACGGACGAGTTCATCAAGCAGATCGACGACATGACGGTGCTCGAGCTCAACGAGCTCGTCAAGGCCCTCGAGGACCACTACGGCGTTTCGGCGGCGGCTGCCGCCGTCCCGATGGCGGCAGCGGGCGGGCCCGCCGCGGGCGGCGCCGCCGAGGAGGAGGAGCAGACGGAGTTCGACATCGTCCTCTCGTCGTTCGGCGACAAGAAGATCAACGTCATCAAGGTCGTGCGTGAGGTCACCAGCCTGGGTCTCAAGGAGGCGAAGGATCTCGTGGAGTCCGCGCCCACCGCGGTGCGCGAGGGCGTGACCAAGGACGAGGCCGAGGAGATCAAGAAGAAGCTGGAGGACGCCGGCGCCCAGGCCGAGGTGAAGTGAGCACGTGCCGAACTGGCACGCTGGTAGCAGTTTGCACCTGGAGTCGACGAGCGGAGAAGCTTGCGGAGTCGCGGGGGTCTACCAGGCCCCTGAGGCGGTCTCGCGGGCTCTTCACGGGTCGGCTCGTTTCTTGCATTGCTTGACGCACACCGCACCCACCTTCGGCCCTGGGGTCGAGGGCTCGGGTGGGGTGTCGACTCTTTTCCAGGATCCACGTTCGCCCCGACGGCTGCCGCGGCGTCGACTTGACGTCCGGCCGAGTGGCCCCCGGGAGTAAGGAACTGTCTATGCCGAACGGAACCCGCAGTCAGAGCCGGGAGCGCCGCGATTTCTCCGAGATGGAGGCTTCGCTCGCGATCCCGAACCTGATCGACCCGCAGCGTCGCTCGTACGAGCGCTTTCTGCAGATGAACCTTCTTCCGGACGAGCGGATGAGTCACGGGCTGCAGTCGGTCTTCACGGGGATCTTCCCGTTCTCCGACTTCCGCGAGACCTGCTCCCTGGACTTCGTGAAGTACTCGATCGGCGACTGGCAGTGCAAGTGCGGCGAGCTCAAGGGGCTCGAGTACCTTCGGATGACGTGCACGAACTGCAACGCGAAGATCATGACCGACCACCCCCACGAGGAGACTGTCACGTGCACGGAGTGCGGCGTGGTGAACAAGAACCGCGTCACGAAGTGCGACATCTGCGGCAATCCTGTGGATCTCCAGCTCAAGTACTCGATCTCCGAGTGCCAGGAGCGCGGGATGACCTTCGCGGTTCCCCTGAAGGTCACCTTCCGTCTGTTCGTGTACGACAAGGACCCCGAGACCGGCGCCCGCATGATGCGGGACGCCAAGGAGGAGGAGGTCTACTTCGGAGAGATCCCCCTGATGACGGACAACGGTACGTTCATCATCAACGGGACGGAGCGGGTGATCGTCAGCCAGCTGCACCGGAGCCCCGGCGTCTTCTTCACGGCCGAGGGCAAGAGGGCCTTCCTGGCGAAGATCATCCCCTACCGGGGCTCCTGGGTCGAGTTCGAGTACAACCAGAAAGAGGTTCTCTCGGTCCGGATCGACCGCAAGCGCAAGTTCCCCGGCACCGTCTTCCTGCGGGCGCTCGGGCTGGAGGACAACGAGTCGATTCTGCGCCGCTTCCACACCGCGGTTCGGCTCGAGGTCGAAGAGGGTGGGGAGCTTCGGCTCGGCGTGCCGCCCGAGGTGCTCGAGACGGAGCGGCTGCGGGAGCGCTACCGGCCGGGGCGGCGTGAGGTCTACAACATCTACGCTGGCTTGAAGCTCGACGAGAAGGCCCGCAAGAAGCTCGAGAAGGACGGCGGTCTCCGCGAGGTCGTCGACATCTCGCAGCTCGACCGGGCGTTCTTCATCGCGGACGTGGTCGACCTGGACACCGGCGAGGTGCTGTTCGAGGCCAACGACCTGGTCCCCGAGGACCTGGTGGAGCGGGTCGAAGGTCGGGGCCTCACCGACCTCGAGCTCTTCTTCCCGGACTGGGATCTGTGCGGCAGCATCCTGACCACCACTCTGGCCAAGGACACCACCGACAACGCCAAGGACGCGCTGATCGAGATCTACCGCCGGATGCGCCCCGGTGATCCTCCGACCCTGGAGAGCGCCCGGTCCCTGTTCTACGGCATGTTCTTCGATGCCAAGAGGTACGACTTCTCCCGCGTCGGCCGGTTCAAGTTCAACATCAAGCTGGACAGCGACGTCTCGGTCGAGCAGAAGACCCTCTCCGCCGACGACCTCTACCGGGTGGTGGAGTACCTGCTGCAGTTGCACAAGGACGTGGGGCGCGTCGACGACATCGACAACCTCGGCAACCGGCGCGTGCGCACGGTGGGTGAGCTTTTGGAGAACCAGTTCCGGGTCGGCCTGGTGCGGATGGAGCGGGCGATCAAGGAGAAGATGTCGGTGCACCAGGACATCGACTCCGCGATGCCTCACGACCTGATCAACTC
>CAJQNK010000100.1 GCA_905479655.1 uncultured bacterium
AGTGCAGTTTCCTCGCCCCATGACCCACGATCTCCTGCTGTCCATCCTCGAAGAGCTCGGGGGCACGGTGGAGGAGGTCGTCATCTGCCGACTCGAGAGGAACACCTACTACGCTGTCATCCGGGTGCGCCGCGGCAACGAGGTCCTCGACGTCGACTCGCGCCCGAGCGACGCCCTCGCCATCGCCCTGCGCGCCGAGGTCCCGGTCTACGTCCTGCGCTCGGTCCTCGATCGCGCCGCTGCCCGTGAGGCGTCGGAAGACGCGCCGGCCGACACCGACCTCAGCAAGGAAGAGGAAGCGCTGCGCAGGCTCCGCGACCTGTCGGCCGAAGATCTCGGCAAGTACAAGATGTAGGTCGGCGCGTGGATCCGCGCTCCTCCCGCCACGGCTCTCCGAGCGCTCGATGTCGGCGCGCCGACAATCGACGGCACGGGACTCCACAACCCGTCATCTCCTGTACGCGCGCCAGGGTGCCCGGCGACCTCTGCATCGGCTACACTCCTCAGTCATGATCCTGACGATCGCGAACCAGAAGGGCGGGGTGGGGAAGACGACCACGGCGATCAACCTCGCCGCCGCCTTCGCCTCCAAGGGGCTGCAGACGCTCCTCATCGACCTGGACCCCCAGGCCAACAGCACCATGTCGTACGTCGAGCCCGACTCGGTGACCTCGGGTCGGACCGTGTACGAGGCGCTCAGTGACGGCGACGTCACCCTCGAGCAGGTCATCCGCCCGGCGGATCGGGTGGGGAATCTGTGGATCGCTCCGTCCACGATCGCCCTCGCGAAGATCGAGGCCAAGCTGCTGGGCGAGCTCGACAGTCACTATCGGCTCAAGGACGAGGTCGCCGCGGTACGGGACCGGTTCGACTACGTCGTCATCGACACGCCGCCCACCCTCGGGATCATCACCGTCAACGCCCTCGTGGCGGCGACCCACGTCCTGGTGCCGGTGCAGGCCAGCTACTTCGCCCTGGAAGGGACGGACGACCTGCTGGAGACCATCGACAAGGTGAAGATCCGAGCCAATCCGGAGCTCCAGATCCTGGGCGCCGTTCTGACCCTGTTCGACCGCCGGACCCTCCTGGCGAAGGACATTCGCGACCAGGTCGGCCGCGTCTTCGGAGATCGTCTCTTCGAGACGGTCATCTCCAAGAGCGTCAGACTGGAAGAGAGTCCCGCGTACCGGGAGTCGGTTCTCACGTACGCGCCCAACTCCAGCGGGGCCTACGAGTACTACAAGTTGAGCGAGGAGGTCCTGAGCCGTGTCTGATCCCCAGAGGAAGCGAGGCCTGCCGCTCCGCGTCAAGATGCGCCACGAACCCCACTTCGTCGAGGAGCTGACCGCCCGCCACGGCACTCCCATCGGCAGCATGGCGCCGCTCTCCGCCCTGGAGCCGAACCCCGATCAACCGCGTAGCGCAATGGGCAATCTGGACGACCTGGTGGCGTCGATCCGCGACAAGGGGGTCCTGGAGCCCCTCCTCGTCCGGCTGCGGGTCGAGGCGGACGACGACGGACCCGACGCCCCGCGCTACCGCATCATCTCCGGCGAACGGCGATACCGAGCATCCCTGGAGGCCGGTCTCTACGAGGTGCCGGTCATCGAGATGGACGTCAGCGAGGAGGAGGCTCTCGAGATCGCTTTGATCGAGAACCTCCAGCGAAAGGACCTGACGCCCTTCGAGGAGGCCGAGGGGTACCGCGCTCTAGCGGATCGCCACGACTACACCCAGGAGGAGATCGCGAACTCCGTCGGCAAGACGAGGACCGTGATCACGGAGACGCTCGCGCTACTGCAGATCCCGGCGCGGGTGCGCGAGACCGCGCTGGCCCTCGGCATCACCTCCAAGACGCTGCTGCGTGAGGTCCTCAAGGTCGACGGGGAAGACGAGATGATCGCCCTCCTCGAACGCGTCGCCGAGCAGGGCCTGAGCCGCGACGACCTGCGGGAAGAGAGCCGGCGCCGTCGCGCGCCGGCCTCCGAGCGTCGCAAGCCCTTCGTGTTCCGATTCAAGGACCCCGACAAGACTTTCAAGCTCTCCATCAGCTTTCGCAAGAGCGAGGTGGAGCGAGACGACCTCATCGAAGCCCTGGAGCGCATCCTCACCGACCTGCGGCAAGCCGACAACGACGACGTGTAGGGGTCTGCGGGCAGCGGGGGTTCCGTTCGCGCAGATAGGTTTACATAATGTATCTTATCGGACCCTGTGTCTGGATCGGAGCTGAGGGTGGGTCCGGGCCTCCCGCGGTCGTCGCGGTCTGCCCTGTCCCGGTTGGCCTCGCGCTTGTAGACTCCCGTGAATGCGCCGGCTCGACCGCTACGTCATCAGCGAGATCCTGGGGCCCACGACCCTCGGGTTCCTGGTCTACACGTCGATTCTGCTCATCCAGTTCCTGTTCCGCTCCGCCGACATGATCATCCGGCGCGGCCTGCCGGCCTCGGACGTCGGGCAGCTGGTCCTGTTCACGCTGCCCAACATCGTGGTCCTGACGATCCCGATGGCGTTCCTTTTCGGGATCCTCGTCGCCGTCGGGCGCATGGCCGCGGACAGCGAGCTCATCGCGATGCGCTCCTGCGGCGTGAGCCTGTTCTCGCTCTACCGACCCGTCTTTCTCCTGTCCCTGGTGCTCACGGCCCTCAACCTCTATCTCATGATCGACCTGCTCCCCAGGGGCAACTCCGCCCTGCAGCAGAAGCGGATCGAGATCCTGGCGCAGAGCGTCTCGCGGCAGGTGGAGCCGCGGGTGTTCTACGAGGAATGGGAGGGCTTGATCCTCTACGTCTTCGACCGCGATCCCGGCGACGACCGCTGGCGCGGCGTCTTCCTGTCGGAGGACGTGCCGGGCCAGCGCAACCAGCTCACGGTGGCCGAGTCGGGACAGGTCGTCGTGGACGACGCGGGCGAACGCGTGGTCCTGCGCATGACGAACGCGATCACCCACGAAGTGGACGTCGCGCGGCCGGACCGCTATACGACGAAGCACTGGGACTACCTGGAGCAGGTGCTCGAGGACCGCTTCACGACCAACCAGCGCACCCGCATCCAGGCGTCGAAGGGGCTACGTGAGCTCATGGTGCCGGAGCTCCTCGAGCGCATGAACGACGATCGTCTCTCCGAGGCGCTGCGTCGGCTCGCCGAGGTCGAGGTCCACAAGAAGTTCTCGATCCCGGTGGCCTGCGTGGTGTTCGGGCTGCTCGCCCTGCCACTGGGGTTCAACAACCGGCGCGGCGGCAAGTCCTCGGGTTTCGCCCTTTCGATCCTCGTCATCCTGGTCTACTACGTCCTCATCAGCAACGGCGAGAGAGCGGCCCAGGTGGGCAAGCTCCCCCCGTGGCTGGCCATGTGGCTCCCCAACCTCATCCTGAGCGCTCTCGGAGGGCTCCTCCTTCTCCGCCGCAACCGGGACAAGAGCGTCGTCCTCTCGCGGATCGACCGCTGGGCCCGCACGACGGTGTCCGGCTGGTTCACCGCGAAGCGACAGCGCCAGCAACGCCGTCGGAACGTGCGCAAGCGCCTGAAACGTCGGCGCCAGGCGCCGGCCGTGGTTCTTCGTCTCCCGCGGCTGAGGCTCCGCTTTCCCAACATCCTGGACCGCTACGTGGTCCGGACCTTCGCCCAGGTCTTCCTGCTGGTCACCGTCTCCGCGGTCTCGATCTACATCATCTCCGACCTCACGGAGTCCGTGGGCGACATCCTGCGGAACCAGGTCAGTGCCAACGTCGTCTTCGGTTACTACAAGTACCTGTCGCTGCAGATCTTCTTCGAGACCTCGCCCATCCTCGTCCTCCTGTCGACCCTGATCGCCTTCGCGCTCCTCTCCCGCAGCAACGAGGTGACGGCGATCAAGTCGCTCGGCGTGAGCCTCTACCGGCTTTCGCTGCCGGCCGTCGCGGCGGCGGTCGTCGTCGCTCTGTTCTGCGGCTTCCTGGAGGGCTTCGTGCTCCCCGCCTCCAACGCCCGGGTCGCGGAGCTCAAGGACGAGATTCGCGGCAAGGCGTCTCAGCGGACCTACCGCAGAGCCGACCAGAACTGGCTCTTCGGCCAGGGGCGCTACATCTACAACTACAGCCGCTACGACTCGTCGCGCCAGGAGATCAGCGACCTCCAGGTCTTCGAGTTCGGCTCCGGCTACTCCATCGACCGGCGGATGTACGCGTCCAAGGCCCGCTACGTCGACGGCCGGTGGATCTACGCGGACGGCTGGGCCCTCTCGTTCGACGGCCTGCGGCAGACCCACTCGGTCAGCTACGAGGAGCCCGTCGTGGGCGACTACCCGGAGACGCCGGAGTACTTCGAGACCGAGATCCGGGGTCCGCAGGAGATGCGCTTCGCCGAGTTGCGCGAGTACATCGCGGAGATCGAGGGTCGAGGTCAGAGAGCGCCGGAGCTCGAGGTCGAGCTGCACAAGAAGGTGGCCTACCCGGTCATCGCCGTCGTGATGGCCCTTGTGGCCCTGCCCTTCGCGTTCCGCCTCGGTCGACGGGGCGCCCTGTACGGCGTCGGCGTCGCGGTGGTCCTCGGAATGATCTTCCTCGGCGTGTTCGCGTTCTTCACGACGATGGGAGAAGCCGGAGCCCTGCCACCGGGGCTCGCCGTCTGGTCGCCCGCGGCGGTGTTCTCCATGCTCTCGGTCTACCTGTTCCTGGGCATCCGCACCTGAGCGACCCGGGCCCCACCCTCCGGAGGGGCCGAGATCCCCCGGGCACCGAAACGTCGATCCCGCCGCCGCCACGCGCCCCATCGTGACCGACCTCTTCCTCTTCCTCCTCTCGCTCGGCGCGGGGATCGTCACGAGCCTGCCGTGGCTGCCGGCAGAGGATCTCGGTCCGGGGTACTTCAGGATCCAGGCTCTTCTCGCGACCTGCGCCCTCGCCCTCGCGGCGGCGGTCTCCCTCTCCCCGGCGACCGCGGGGCCTGGCGACGGCGGCTCCGGGTGGCACCCTTCGACCGCCCTTCTCTGCCTCGTCAGCCTGGCCTGCGGCGCGCTCCTGCTCTACCACGCCCTGGTCGCCCGGGAGGGATTCCGCTCCGGGCTGCCGGTCCTGGCGGTCGCGGGCGGAGCGGCGCTGGCGGCTCTTCTCGTTGCCTCTCCCTACCCCGCCACCTCCGACGCCGCCGCCGTGCAGAGTGGCCTGCGCGTCATCTCGAGGGCCACGTCGGCCCTCCTGCTGGGTTGGAGCGTGGGGACCATGCTCCTGGGCCACTGGTACCTGGTCGTGCCCCGGCTCCGCTTCGACCCTCTGCGACGGTACTGCGCTCTCCTGGTGGCCTGGGTCGGCCTCCGGTCCTGCGCCGTCGGGGCGGTGCTCGTCGGCCTGGCCATGGCCGATCGGCAGGACGACGGAGCGCGGCTCGAGCATCTCGTCTCGCTGGCCGGAGAGGGGCCCTTCTTCTGGCTCCGCGTGCTCTGGGGGCTCGCGATCCCCCTGATCCTGGGCACGATGGCTCTGCTCTGCGCGCGCCGACGTGCGAACCAGTCGGCCACCGGCATCCTCTACGTGCTGGTCATGGGGGTATTGATCGGTGAGGTCGTCGCCCTCCATCTCGCCCGCATCACCGGGTGGCCCGTGTGAGGACGCCGGAGTGTCAGGGCGCCCGCATGCCCGTCCGAGGGCCCGGGATGAGGGTGCGCGTCCAGTGCCGGAAGTGCGGGCTCCCCTACCGCGCGACGATTCGGCCCGGCGACCCCGTGCTCTCGTGCCCGGGTTGCGGCGACGAGGTCGTCGTCGCGCAAGACGGGTGGTCGACGGGACGGGAGGCTCGGGTGGATCGATGCCCGTTGTGCCGGAGCCGTCATCTCTATCGACAGCGAGACGTCCATCGGGCCGCCGGTTGCGCCGTAGTGGCCGTCGCCGCTCTCCTGGCGCCCTTCACCTGGGGCGTCTCGCTGCTGGTCGCGCTGGCGCTGGACCGCTGGGCCCTGGCGCGACTCGCCCAGGCCGCGGTCTGCTACCGCTGCGACACCGTCTACCGGGACGCCCGACCCCATCCCGGACAGAGGGAGTTCGATCTGCTCCTGCACGACGTGGTGAAGTACGGCAAGAGCTGGGAGCCGCAGGACCGACCGGCCCCGGTGGCGGAGGTCGAGGAGCCGGAGACGCGGTGAGCGGGTCCGGCTCCCGTCCTGGCACGGGCGGGGGCTACGTCCCCTCGTGCCAGTTCCCCAGGTACTTCTCCTGCTCGGGGGTGAGTCTCTCGAGCGAGATCCCGAGGGTCTCCAGCTTGAGCTCCGCGACCTTCCGATCGATGTCGGCCGGCACCGGGTGGACGCCGGGCTCGAGGCGCTCGTCGCGGCGGCCCGCGAGAAACTCCGCCGCCAACGCCTGGTTGGCGAAGCTCATGTCCATCACGGCCGCCGGATGCCCCTCCGCCGCGGCCAGGTTGATCAGCCGCCCCTCGCCCAGGAGGTAGATCCGCCGACCGTCCAGGAGCCGAAACTCCTCCACGGAGGTTCTCACCTTGCGGTGCTCGCGGGCCAGCTCGTACAGGCCCGGCAGGTCCAGCTCCACGTCGAAGTGGCCGCTGTTGCAGACCATGGCGCCGTCCTTCATGGCGTTGAAGTGCTTCTTGCGGATGACGTGCTTGTTGCCCGTGACGGTGACGAAGAGGTCCCCCAAGGCCGCGGCCTCCGTCATCGACGCAACCCGGTAGCCGTCCAGGAGGGCCTCCAGCGCCCGCACCGGATCGACCTCCACGACGATGACGTTGGCCCCGAGGCCGTCGGCGCGCGAGGCGACGCCGCGTCCGCACCAGCCGTACCCGACGACCACCAGGTCGCGTCCCGCCAGCAGGATGTTGGTGGCCCGCAGGATGCCGTCGAGGGTGCTCTGCCCCGTGCCGTACCGGTTGTCGAACAGGTGCTTCGTGTCGGAGTCGTTCACCGCCATCAGGGGGATCGCGAGGTCACCCTGGCTCGCCATCGCCCGCAGCCGGACGACACCGGTCGTGGTCTCCTCGGTTCCGCCCCACATCTCGGCGAGCAGCTCCGGGTGCTTCTCGTGCAGGAGCGAGATCAGATCGGCGCCGTCGTCCATCGTGATGTGCGGATTCGTCCGCAGCGCCGACTCGAGGTGCGCGTAGTAGGTGTCTCTGTCCTCTCCCCTGCGGGCGTAGACCGGGATCTCGTGCTCTTCCACGAGCGCTGCGGCCACGTCGTCCTGGGTCGACAGCGGATTCGAGGCGCACAGCACGACCTCGGCGCCTCCGGCCTTCAGCGTCCTCATCAGGTTGGCCGTCTCGCTCGTGACATGAAGGCAGGCCGCGATGCGCGCTCCGGCGAGGGGCCGATCCTCGGAGAAGCGTCGGCGGATCATGGTCAGGACCGGCATCTGCTGGTCGGACCACTCGATCCTCAGCTTCCCCTCGGCGGCCAGACTCCGATCGCTGATGTCGCAAGGGGTGGGGGTCATGTCAAGCAACTCCTGCAGAGTCGACGAATCGCTCGCCGTCCTTCGTGTCGTGCCAGAGAGCAGGCCCGGAGGAGGATCTCCAGCCCGGTCCCGGCAGGACGGCGCCCTACTCCCCGCCCGAGCCGTCCCGGATCCCGGCGGCCGAGCGAAGCTCTCCCGCCCGCTGTGTCTGCTCCCAGGTGAAGTCCGACTCGTTCCTGCCGAAATGTCCGTAGGCCGCCGTCTGGCGGTAGATCGGACGTCGCAGATCGAGATCCGCGATGATCCCGCCCGGCGTGAGCGGGAAGGTCTCGCGGATGATCCTCTCGAGACGGCCCGACGCGACGAGCCCGGTGCCGTAGGTCTCCACGTGCACCGAGACCGGCTCCGCCACCCCGATGGCGTAGGCCAGCTGCACCAGGATCCGCTCGGCCAGACCCGCGGCCACGACGTTCTTCGCGATGTGCCTGGCCATGTAGCTCGCCGACCGGTCGACCTTCGTCGGGTCCTTGCCCGAGAAGGCGCCGCCGCCATGGCCGCCCACGCCGCCGTAGGTGTCGACGATGATCTTGCGACCCGTCAGGCCGCAGTCCCCCATCGGGCCGCCGATGACGAAGCGGCCCGTGGGGTTGATGTGGATCACGGTGTCGTCCCGGAGCAGAGCCGGAGGGATCGTCGGCTTCAGGACGTTCTCGACGAGGGCCGCGCGGAGCTGCGAGCTGCGGACCTCCTCGTCGTGCTGGGTCGAGATCACCACGGTGTGGACGTACTCCGGACGGCCCTCGTCGTCGTAGGCCACCGTCACCTGCGCCTTGCCGTCGGGCCGCAGGCCCGCGACGTCCCCGCTGCGACGGACGTCGGCCAGACGCCGCGTCAACGCGTGGGCGAGCATGATCGGCATGGGCATGAGCTCGGGCGTCTCCCGGCAGGCGTAGCCGAACATCAGACCCTGGTCGCCGGCCCCGCCCGGGTCGACGCCCATGGCGATGTCGGGAGACTGCGGCCCGATCGCGCTCAGGACCGCGCAGGTCCGATGGTCGAAGCCGTACTCCGGCTTGGTGTAGCCGATGGCCTCGATGGTCCTCCGGGCGACGGCCGTGAAATCGACGCCGGCCTCGGTCGTGATCTCCCCGGCGAGGATGACCATGCCGGTCGAGACCATCGTCTCGCAGGCGACGCGGCCGTTCGCGTCGTGGCGCAGGACCTCGTCGAGGACGGCGTCGGAGATCTGGTCGGCGATCTTGTCGGGATGGCCCTCGGTGACCGACTCGGACGAAAACAGCTGGAGATCTCTGCTCATGGGTATAGAGGGTCTCCTCCGGGGAGCGTATTTGGCGGCGTTCCGACCCCTGGGGTCGGCGGGGAGTTCAGAGATGAACCGAGCGCCGGTCTCGGAGGCTCCGAACGGGAGCCGGGAGACCGAGGTGGATCGTCGATCGTAGCAGAGCCCCAAAAGTAGGGTCAAACCACGACGATAGGCGCCTCAGGTCGGTCGACGAGCCCCCGCTCCGCGCTCGAGGATGCCGTAGAAGAGGCTGCTCAGAGCGTGAAATGTCGAGGTAGCCGTCGCGCTCCTGCGGGTCTCGAGCCCCCCCGTCAGGGAAGCGATCAGGCCCCCGCGGCGGCGGGTGCCGGGCACGGCCCACGGGATCTCCTCCCGCGCCATCCCCTGGAGAAGGCGTCGCGGGATCTCGATGGAGCCACTCGAGCCACAGGCCTCACCCGCGGTGCTCAGCAGGACCGTCCAGCTCCGGATGAACCACCTGGACTCGCCGCCGATCTCCAGCTCGTGGAGCCCGCCGTCGGACGCGACGTAGAAGTGGTAGGCGTCTCCCAGGCGCTCCTGCAGATCGGCCGCTGCGGCGCGTGCTCTCTCCAGCGTCTCGGCGTCCGAAAGGGACAGTCCGGAAGCGCCCGCCTTCCTCTCGTGCGGCACCACGGCCACCGGCACAGGACTGCCCAGCCCGCGCTGGACGTAGCGCAGCAGGCCCTCCCGGACGCCGAGGAGCTCGTCGGGCGTGGACCCGGCGACGGCCACCTCGATCCCGGTTTGGAAACGGAGCCAGAACGACCTACTATCTTCTCTCATGATTCGGAGTCGCCAGAATCGGCGGTTGAAGGATATTCGTCGAGCCCGGCAGTGTAAAGGCGATCGAGCGGTCCTCGACGGGCCGCACCTCCTGCGGGAGGCCGTGGCGACCGGCTGCCACGTCGAAGGCGTCTTCGCCACCCCCGACTTCCTGTCCGTCTCGGAGCACCGCGAGCTCCTGTCGAACCTGCCGGTCGAGGCGACGGAGGTGGACGCCGAGGTCCTCTCCGGCCTCGCCGACGCGGACTCTCCGCGGGGTGTCGTGACCGTCATCCGGCTTCCCCGGAATGCCCAGCTGCCCGCGGAGCCCGAGGGGATCTGGCTCTTCCTGGCGGGCGTCCAGGACCCGGGGAACGTCGGCGCGATCGCGCGCGTCGCGGAGGGCGCCGGGGCTCGCGGGATCGTCCTCTCGCCGGAGTGCGCGCACCCCAACCATCCCCGGGCCCTGCGGGCCTCGGCCGGCAGCCTGCTCCGCTTCCCCGTCGTCCGCGGCGTGACCTCGCGGCAGGCGCTGGCGTCGCCGGGCCTGGGCGCGTTGCCCTGGGTCGGCCTCGCGCCCCGGGGTGGCGAATCTCTCTGGAGCGCGCACCTCGAGCCTCCCTTCGTCGTGGCCCTCGGCGCCGAGGGACCGGGGCTCCCCCGCGAGATCGAGGAACGACTCACCCGGCGACTGACGATTCCGATGTCGCCAGGGGTCGAGTCCCTCAACGTCGCCGTCGCGGCGGCCGTCGTCCTGTTCGAGTGCGCCCGGCGACGGGCGCCGGACGCCTGAGCCGCAGAGCCGGACCCGTCCCTACTCCCCCGCCTCCTCGATCGCCTTCACCAACTCCGGGACGATCTCGTGGAGATCCCCCACGATCCCGTAGTCGGCCAGGCCGAAGATCGGGGCGCTCGCGTCCTTGTTGACGGCCACGACCGTCTGCGATCCCTTCATCCCCACGAGATGCTGGATCGCCCCGGAGATACCCAGCGCCAGGTAGAGCTTCGGTGCGACCGTCTGTCCGCTGGAGCCGATCTGCCGGTCCCGCGGCAGCCAGTCGTTGTCGATCACGGGCCGGCTGGCCCCGATCTCGGCTCCGAGCGCCTCCGCCAGCTGCTGGATCGGGCCCATCTTGTCCGGACCGCCGACGCCACGGCCCACCGCCACGATGATCGGCGCCGACGACAGGTCGACCTGCTCTCCGGCCGCCTCCTCCACGCCCAGAATCTCGCGATCGGGCACGGCCCCCGACGCGTCGAGCTCCGAGACCGACGCCGAACCCTCGGCCAGGTCGTCCGCCGACCAGGCGCCGGACTGCACGGTCACGACGGCCGGCCGGTCGCCCGTGACCCGCACGCGGGCCTGCAGCTTGCCGTTGAGGATCGGTCGACGCCAGACGAGCCCGTCGTCGCCGTTCTCCATCTCGACGACCTCGGGGACGATCGCCGCTCCGACCCGCTGGGCCAGACGCGGAGCGTAGTCCACCGTCTGGTAGGTGTGCGGCAGCACAACCCAGCCCACCTGCTCCGCTTCGACCGCCGGAGCCAGGACCGAGAGGTAGCCGCCGGGGGTGTAGTGGGCGAGCGCCTCGTGGTCGGCCACGCGGACGCTCTCGAGCGCCGTCCGGCCGGCGATCTCCTCCGCGACCGGCCCCACTCCGGAGCCCAGGACGACGGCGCTCACCTGTCCGCCGGTGACCGAGGCGAGCGCCTGACCCGCGGCGATGGCCTCCCAAGACATCTTGTGCAGCTTCCCCTCGCGGTGCTGAACGATGACCCAGACGTTGGCGCCCATCAGAGAACCCTCGCTTCCTTCTTCAGTCTCTCGATGAGGGTGCGGGCCACGGTGGCCGCGTCGCCCTCTAGGATCTGGGCGCCCTCGCCCTCGGCCGGAAACCCGACCGACAGGATCTCCAGGCCCGACCCGTCCGCTCCGAGGTCCCCGGCATCGAGACCCAGATCGCCGGCGCCGACCCCGTCGATCGGCTTCCGTTTGGCCTGCATGATCCCCTTCAGCGAGGCGTAGCGCGGATGGTTGATCCCCGCCTGCACCTCGAGCACGGCGGGCAGCCGGACGCGGGCGAGCTCGTTCAGGCCGCTCTCCATCTCGCGCGTCACCTTGACCGTACCGCCCTCCTCGACCTCGACCCCCATGACCAGCCAGACGTGGGGCCAACCGAGGTGCTCCGCGATCACCGACCCGGTGGCTCCGTAGCCGACGTCGTCGGATT
>CAJQNK010000101.1 GCA_905479655.1 uncultured bacterium
AGCCCGTGTCCGTGGAGGAGGGGATCGGGCTGCTGCGCCGGGTGACGGAGATGGAGCCGGGTTTCGCCCCGGCCTGGACCCACCTGGCGGAGGCCTTCCTGGTGCGGTCCGAGCTGGGGATCGAGCCGGAGCTCTCCGCCGGGGCGATGGAGCGGGCGGCGAGGCGGGCCGTCGAGGCAGCCCCCGGCTCGGCCGACGCCCACCGGCTCCTCGGAGCTGCGCGTCTGGCCTTCCACTGGGACTTCGCCGGCGCCCGCCGGGAGTTGGGACTCGCCGCCGAGCTCGCGCCGGGCTCCGCCGCCGCCCACCGCTGGTTCGGAGGCCTGCTGGCCGCCTCCGGGGAGTGGGAGGGGGCCATCGCCGCCCTGCGGCGGGCCGAGCTCCTCGATCCGCTGGGCTCCTCGGGGCCGCTGGTCGGGGTTCTCCTCTGGCGGTCGGGACGGCCCGGCGAGGCCGAGGCCCAGCTGCGGGCTGTCATCGCCCGCGCGTCGTCGCCGTCGCCCGACCTCCACCGAGCCCTGGCGGATCTCCTGGAGGCGACGGGCCGCGCGGAGGAGGCGGTGGAGCAGCTCGTCCTCGTCGCTCCCATCGACGGAGGGGTCGTCGGCGAAGGGGAGCCCGGCGCTACCTTGGCTGCCTTTCACGAGAGACGACTCGCCGGGTTGGAGGAGAGAGCGGCCAGTGGCGTGCCCGTGCCCCGGACGGCGCTTGCCGAGACCGCGGCGCGCGCCGGTCGATCGGAGCTCGCCTTCGACCTGTTGGACGAGGCCGTCGAGCGTCGTGAGCTGGGCGTCTTGTACACGGAGACCCGCTCGGGACTCTGGCGCCTGTGGTCCGACGAGCGACACGCGCGCTTGCGGGAACGGGTGGGTGCCCCGGATCGGTGAGCCGGGGCCATCCCAACGCTGCCGTCGTCTTCGCGCCTTCGCGTGAGATCCCCCGTCCCGCCCCCACTCCGCCCGGCCCGCGGCCGCCCCGAACCGGCTGCTACGCTCCCCCCATGGATCTGCGTGAGATCGCCCGCTTCCCCTCCCGCCTCGAGGCCGAGGCCGTGGGCCACGCGCTCGACCCCCACGGCATCCCTTTCCTGGTGCGCGCCGACGACGTCGGCATGTTCGGCCCGGGCATGACCGGTTGGTCGCCCCAGGGGGCGGCGCTCCTGGTGCCCGCCGAGCACGAGGCGGAGGTGCGTCGTCTGCTCTCGTGTTTCGCCGACGGCGCTGAGGCGGCGATCCTGGGGGAGCGGGAGGACGATGGGTCCGCCGACGACGGCTGAGGACGTGGGCCAGAACAGCTCGACCCCGATCTCCCCGTCGGCCAGCCAGGCGACGGCGCTGGGCATCACCAGCGAACCGGCATCGACCCCGCAGACGACGGTCACCCGCGCGCTCCGCGGCGCACCAGCGCGCGCCGGACGAGGGCAAGCTCAACCGTAGCGCAGCTCCGGGTAGAGCAGCCGCAGGCCCAGGCCGAAGATCGGGCCGAAGAGGTGGCCGAAGACCTGCCAGGCGATGAGCAGGCCGATCAGCGACACCATCGGCTGGCGCAGGGCCTCCATCACCGTCCGGGCCATGTCGGCCGGGAGGATCAGCGGCAGCATGCCGCTGCCGTCGAGCGGCGGCAGCGGGAGCAGGTTGAACGCCATGAGCAGGAGGTTGAGGGAGAACATCACGCTCAGCACCGTCGCCACGACCTCGGCACCGCCGGTCGCGGTGACGAGCTGGGCGAAGGAGACGGCCTGGGGCGGCGCGAGCCAGCCGCCGGCCATCCCGACCCGGATGCCGACGCCGGCGACGATGGCCAGGAGCAGGTTCGACGCCGGGCCCGCGGCCGCCATCCAGGCGGAGCGTCGAGGGTGGAGCCGGGCCCACACCGGGTCGTACGGCGCGCTCGCCCAGCCCATCATCCAGCCGGAGAGAGCGAAGCTGACGAGGGGCACGACCACCATGCCGAAGGGTTCGCGGCGGATGTGCGGCAGGGGGTCGAGCGTCACCTGGCCGCCCTCGTAGGCGGTCGGGTCGCCCAGCTTCCAGGCGACCAGGGCGTGGGCGGCCTCGTGCACCGTGATGGAGAGCAGGAACACGGCGAACCAGACGGCGCCGAGCAGCAGGTCGGGGGAGGCCATGGCGGGAGCGAGGTCGGAGAATGTGCGAGAAATACGGGAGCCGGTCCGCGGGTTGTGCCCTGGTACGAGCCCGAGGAGATACGGCGAGACGTCGAGGAGCTCGAGGCCCCCCACGGGAGAACACGCGGGGCGACCTTAGCTCGGTGGCGGAAGTCGAGGCAACCCGGGGTCGACTCCGCCGTATCAGAGCGAGGGAGGTCCTCGTCTTGTACGCAGGCCGTTGCCGGCCTCTCCAGATTTCATGAGGAGATCCGAGATGCAATCCATACGCGTCGCGCCCGCGACGCTTCTCGTGGCGGCCCTCGCCACGATCGTTCCGCTCGCTGCCGCCCGTGCCCAGGGGCCCGGTCCCGGCGGCGAGCGCAAGCCGAGCCCCGTCGGAGTGACCCAGGCCCGGAGCCACTCCATCCGCTCCTCCCTGGAGCTCACCGGCTCCGTCGAGGCCCGGCAGACGAGCCTCGTCGCCAGCGACGTCTCGGGCCTGGTCGTCCGGCTGGCCGTGCGCGAGGGCGAGGCCGTCGCCAAGGGCGGCATGCTGGTCCAGCTCCGTCAGACCGGTCTCGACCTGCAGCGGCAGCGTGTCGTCGCCGACCTCAAGGAGGCCGAGGCGCGACTCGACCTCGCCGAGCGCAGCCTGACCCGGACGCGGGAGCTGTTCGACTCCCTGGTCGTCTCGCGGCAGACGCTCGACGACGCCGTGTCGGAGGCGACGGCCTGGGAGGGTCGTGCCGAGAGCCTGAGGGC
>CAJQNK010000102.1 GCA_905479655.1 uncultured bacterium
CGCACCGGTTTCGCGCACCTGTTCGAGCACATGATGTGCCAGGGGTCGGATAACCTCGGGAAGATGGAGTTCATCGAGCTCGTGCAGGAGAACGGCGGGGTGCTGAACGGCTCCACCCGGTACGACTTCACCAACTATTTCGAGATCGTCCCCGCCCACAAGCTCGAAACGATGCTGTGGGCCGAGGCGGACCGCATGAAGGGCCTCGCGATCACCCAGGACAACCTGACCAATCAGCAGGGGGTGGTGAAGAACGAGGTCAAGGTCAACGTCCTCAACCGACCCTACGGCGGCTTCCCGTGGCTCGACCTGCCCCAGGCCGCCTTCGACAACTGGTACAACGCCCACAACTTCTACGGTGACCTCGAGGACCTGGACGCCGCCACGCTGGAGGACGTTCAGGCCTTCTTCACGTCCTACTACGCTCCCAACAAGGCGGCCCTCGTCGTGGTGGGCGACTTCGAGACGAGCCAGGCCCTGGAGTGGATCCACCAGTACTTCGACGGCATCCCGGCGGCCGAGGTCCAGCCCGAGCCGGACCTCACGGAGGAGCCGCAACAGGCCGAGCGGCGCGCTTCGCGCGTCGACCCCCAGGCCAACCGCCCGGGTCTCTCGTTCGCCTACCGCATGCCCGAGCGCAACACGGACGCCTACTACGCCATGATCCTGCTGGACCAGATCCTGCTCCAGGGCGACGACAGCCTGCTCGTCCAGTCGCTGGTGCAGCGCAACGGGATGACCGGCGAGTTGGACGGCGGAATCAACTGGCCGCTGGGCAACGCCTTCAACTACGACGGCCCGATGCTGTGGAGCGCGTCGCTGTTCCACGACAACGACGTCGAGGGCGACGCGATCCTCGCCGAGGTCGACGCGGTGATCGCGGGGGTCCAGGGCGCGCCGGTCGGCCAGGAGGCCATCGACACCGCCCTGATCAAGCTCCGCTCGTCGTTCTACGACACCGTGGGTGGCACCTTCGGCTTCGGGCGGGCCGACCTGCTGGCCTCCTTCGCCCTGTTCGACGACGACCCCGCCCGCATCAACGAGCTCGAGGGCCGCTTCCGTGCGGTGACGCCGGAGCAGATCCTCGAGACCGCCCGCGAGCTGCTGCGCCCCGAGAACCGGACGATCTTCACGATCGAGCCGGGCGCGGCCGCCCCGGGCCAGGAGGACGCGTGATGAACCGCATCCGACAGAGTCCGATCCCGTTCCTGGCGCTCGCCCTGGCGGCGATCTTCGCCGCGCCCGCGACGGCCCAGAAGGAGACGCCCCCCGCCGGCGGCGAGCCGAAGGACTTCCGCGTGCCGGCGACGAGCACCGTGGCGCTGGACAACGGGCTGGTCGCCACCCTGGTGCCCTACGGCGTGCTGCCCAAGGTCACCGTCAGCGTGCGGGTGCGCAGCGGCAACATCGACGAGGCGGCGGACGAGGTGTGGCTGGCCGACCTGACCGGCGACTACTTCGCCGAGGGGACCACCACGCTCGACGCCGAGGCGCTGGCCGCCGCCTTCGCCCGCATGGGTGGCGAGCTGGAGGTCAACGTCGGCCTCGACGGCACCTTCCTGACCACCGACGTGCTCTCGGAGTTCGCCGGCGACGCAGTGCGTCTGCTCGCCGACGTCGTCCGCAACCCCGCGTTCCCCGACTCCGAGGCCGGCCGGCTGCAGGACGACATGGTCCGCAATCTGGACATCGCGCTCACGCAGCCGGGCTCGCAGGCCGACCAGAAGTACCTCGCCCTGCTCTACCCGGACCACCCGTACGGCCGCCTCTTCCCGACGGAGGAGATGATCCGCTCGTACTCGGCCGAGGCCGTGCGCGCCCACTGGCAGGAGAACTTCGGCGCCCGGCGCACCCGTGTCTACGTGGCCGGTCGCTTCGACGGCGAGGCCGTGGAGGCCGCCGTTCGCGAGGGCTTCGAGGACTGGCAGGCCGGGCCCGAGCCGAAGGTCGCGGTGCCGGAGATGCACACCGCGCGCGAGGTCCACCTCGTCGACCGGCCCGGCGCCGTCCAGTCCACGCTGCGCGTCGGGCTGCCGGTGATCGACCCGTCCAACGACGACTTCATGGCCCTGCAGGTCATGAACTCGCTCCTCGGCGGCTCCTTCGGCTCCCGGATCACCTCCAACATCCGCGAGGACAAGGGCTACACCTACTCGCCCTACAGCTCCGTCTCGGTGCGCTACCGGGCGGCCCACTGGACCCAGAACGCCGACGTCACCACCGAGGTGACCGGCGCCTCCCTGACGGAGATCTTCAAGGAGATCGACCGCCTGCAGGCCGAGCCGCCGAGCGCCGAGGAGCTGGCGGGGATCCAGAACTACATGGCGGGGATCTTCGTGCTGCAGAACTCCAGCCGCGGCGGCATCATCGGCCGGTTGTGGTACGTCGACCTCCACGGCCTCGACGCGAGCTACCTCACCGAGTACGTGAAGAACGTCTACGCCGTGACGCCGGAACGGGTGAGCGAGGTGGCGCGCGAGTTCCTGCGCGACGACGAGATGACGCTGGTGGTCGTCGGTGATCGCGCGACGGTCGCCTCCCAGCTCGAACCGTTCGGGGAGATCGTGGAGTAGCGGCTCCCGGCCCCGTTCATGTCGTTCCCGGCCCCGGCGTTCGCGCCGGGGCCTTTTTCGTGCAGGGTCGCGGTCTCGATGTCGCCCAACGTGCCGAGCCACGAGCCGGCATCCCGGGTGGCTCCCGGCTCAGCCGAGCGCCGGGCGGCCCTTCGCGATCGCCTTCTCGAGCCGGCGGTTGAGGCGGTAGACCTCCGGTCGCGTGATCTTCGCCCCCGGGCCCTTCTCCTCCACCCGGTCGAGACTCGCGCGGGCCAGGGCCACGGGCAGGCCGGTGAACTTCACCAGGCCGTCGGGACCGCCGACGGCCTGGATCTCGTGGACGTACTCCGCCGCCGTGTCGAGGTCGCGCCGGGCGAGCGCGAAGATCTCCGAGCGCTCCGCGTTGGCCGGCAGGTAGCGGCGCCCTTCCTGGCGGTCGTCGGCCGAGTCCTTCAGGATGTTGACGAGTTGGAGGGCCTCGCCGAAGGTGGCCGCCCGCGCTTGCAGGAACGGCGCCGAGGGCCGCAGACGGGGTGCTCCCAGGACGAAGAGCTCGGTGAGCATCTCGCCGACGATCCCGGCGACGATGTAGCAGTACCGCTGCAACTCCGGCACGTCGCGCAACTCGAGGAGACCGTCCCGCCCCGAGCGCTCGACGAAGCCGATCATGCCCCGGATCGTGCGGCCCGTGTGGTGGACGATGGCTCGGCGGGCGGGGCCGCCGAGGCCCTCGAGGGCGCCCAGGACCTCCGGAACCCGGGAGAGGAGCTCCAGGTAGCCCTCGTGCTCCGTCGGCAGCGGCTCGGCCAGCCACTCCGTCACCCGGCGACGGGCGGTCTCCGGCCGCGGCTCCCTCAGCAGCTCGTCGAACCGCTCCAGGGCCCCGGTCTGGCGAGCGCGGCTCCACGGGACGCTCGCGTCCTCGAAGGTGTCGGCGATGCGGAACAGGAGGTAGGCGATCCCGACCTCCCGCTCGGTGGGCTGGGGCAGGAGCGGGATGGCCAGGGCGAACGTGCGGCTCGTCTTGACCAGGAGGTCCTGCAACATCGCGTCGTCCGCCGCCGGCAGGGTCTCGGTCCGCGGCTCGTCCGAAACGGTGGAAGGGATCTGGCTCGCCTCGCTCATCGTCGTGTCCGGCTCCGGGCTCTTCATCCTACGTCAGCGCCGGCCGGCCGGATGGATGGAGGAGGGATCGGCCGCGACCCGCGTGCCCGGCACCGTCTCGCCCGCCAGCGCCCGACCCAGCAGGCCGGGCGCCCGCCCGTCGACGATCCACGACTCCACCCCCAGGCGCGCCAGCGCGAGGGCGGTCTCGAGACGATGGCGCATGCCGCCGGTGACGTCCGCGCCGTCGGCGCCGCCCACCGCGCGCCGGGCCCGGGCGACGGCCGTCGCGTCGACCAGGGGCAGGGTGGCGCCGTCCTCGTCCCAGACCCCGTCGGTCTCGCCGAGCCAGACGGCTCGGGTCACCGCCACGCCGTGACGCCGCAGGCGCGTCACCAGCGCACGGAACACCGTCTCGGTCGAGGCGATGGCGACGCCCCGGGTCCGGTCCTGGACGACATCGCCGAAGACCACCGGCAGAAAGCCGCCCTCCAGGGCCTGGAGCAGCGGGGCGAGCTCGACTCGGAAGGGTCGGGCTCCAGCGCTGACGAGGAAGCTGCCGGGAGCGAGCGAGAAGGGGCTGCAGCCCCCCTCCAGCAACGCGGCGACCACCCGTCGGTGGAGGCGGCCCGCGGCGTCCTGGGTGCGGGAGGCCGCCGCCACGCCCTCCGGCCCGCTCACCCCCTCGTGCACGGCTCCCTCGGCGGCGGCGACGTGGCCGAAGGAGCCGGCGCCGTGACCCACGATCAGGCCTCCCGGGTGGGCCGCGGCGGCGGCCGCCAGCTCCCGACCCAGGCGCTCGAGATGGTCCGCGCGGACGGTCTCGGGTCGGCGCTTGTCGGTGATGAGGCTCCCCCCCAGCTTGACCAACTGGAGGGTTCGTGCCGGTCGGCCCGTCACAGCAGGTGATCCCGCAGGCGACGCGGCCCCCGGCCGGTGCGATCCCGGATCACCCGTACGACACCCGGCACCGCCGCGAGACGCTCGGCCACGGCGTCCTCGTCGGCCGGCTCGCAGATCCCGTGGACGTTGGCGCCGGCGTCCATGGTGAACCAGGCGCCGACCCCCCGGCTCCGCAGCTCACGGAACGCGTCGTGGACGGCCAGCGTCGCGGGACGCCAGTAGAAGATCGGCGGGCGGCTCGACATGGCCACCAGGTGGAGCTCGACGGCCTCCTCCTCGAGCACCGGGCCCAGGCGCTCCAGCGAGCGCTCGGCGATGGCCCGACGCACAGCGTCCAGGCGCCCCGGAAGCTCCTCGAGACGGGCCGCGAAGTGCGGGCTCGACGGCGCCCGTCGGTGGCCCTCCCGCGAGGAGACCTCCTTCTCCCGGTCCTCCACCACCGCCACGACGTCGCACAGCGTCCAGTGGTCCGCGGGCGCGATCTCGCGGGCGTGGGCCCCGGCCGCGCCCGCGCCCGCCGGCCACTCCACATAACCGCCGAGGACGGAGCGCGCGGCCGAGCCCGAGCCCGAGAGGCGGGCGAGAACGGAGGCCTCCTCGGGCGTCGGCTCGCGTCCGAAGGCGGCCGTGGCCGCGAGGGCCAGCGCCGCGAAGCCGGAGGCCGACGACGCCATGCCGGTGCCCGCCGGGAAGCTGTTGTGGGTGGCGACCCGGCAGCGCCGCTCGTCGCCGGCCCAGGAGCGCAGGCGGTCGAGATGAGCCGTCACGCCGGCCGCGAAACGGGTCGGCGCCGGCAGCAGCTCTCCGGCGGCGTCCGCGAGCCGGACCTCGTCGGCCCCGGCCGACTCCAGCGCCTCGACCGTGGTCGTGGTGACGCAGCTCCGGAGCGTCATGGAGATGGAGGGGTTGGTCGGCAGCACCCGCTCCTCGTCCTCGACCCCCCAGTACTTGATGAAGGCGATGTTGGCCGGCGCCTCCACCGTCGCGCGGTTCGCGCTCATCCCGTCCCCCCCTCCCCGGCGGCGCCCGGCGCAACGGCGGGGACCGTGTCGACGACCAGCCCCGCCGCTCCCAGCTCGAGGGGCAGGCGGCGCCATCCGCCGACGAGACCCTCCAGCGCCGCGGGGCCGTCCGGGTGAACGGCCAGGACGATCCCCGCGCCGTCCCCCGTCAACGCTCCGGCGCCGGAGATCTTCGCCGCGCCCCCGGCGGCCTCGATCGTCGCCACGACCCGGCGGACGGACGGCGGCACGACGCCCAGCTCGACGAGACGCCGGTGGTAGCGACGGATCAGGTCGCGCCAGGCCTCCGGCGCGGGGGCGGACGACTCGAGCAGGCTCCTGAGGGCCACCACCGTCTCCTCCATCTCGGCCAGGGCCGCCGCGGCCGCGGCCGGGTCGGCGGCGAGGCGCCGGCCCACGGCGGCGACGACCTCGCCCGTCGTCTCGGCCGGCCGGCCGCTGTCGAACACCGCGGTGCCCTCGAGCGCCCGGGACCCCGCCTCCAGGGCCGCCACCTCCAGCGACCGATCCCGGCCGCCGCGGGCCCACAACAGCCCTCCGCGCAGGACGGTCGTGTGGTCGACCCCCGAAGGGGCGCCGTGGAGGCGGCGCTCCACCTCCAGCGCGACCCGGTCGACGAGACCGAGGTCGACCTCGTGTCCCCAGCTCGCGAGTGCGGCCGCCGCGACCGTCACTGCGACGGCCGCCGAGCTGCCGAAGCCCGAGCCCACCGGCAGCTCGGAGGAGATCTCGAGCCGGATCGGTGGCGGCGCCTCCACCTCGGCGGCCCGGACCGTCTCGCCGAGGGCGAGGTGGACGACGTCCGCGGCGTCGCCGCTGCGCAGCGTCGCGAAGCTCCGCGGACCCGGGTCGCGTCGGTAGGCCTCCCAGGCGACCCGGGCCTCCGCCGCGCGCCGCAGCACCGAGGACCACCCGGTGCGAGCCGCGACCCCGAGGTCGGGCAGCTCCACGGCCACACCCCGGTCGCCGTCCGCCGTGGCCCGGGCGCGGAGTCTCCGGCTCACCGCCGCCACGACGGCCGGGCGGCCGTAGACCGCGGCGTGCTCCCCGAGGAGGATCAGCTTGCCGGGCGCGGAGGCCACGACGGACCGCGGTCTCGCGCACGCGTGCTGGTCCTCCGGATCGGCGGTCCCCGGAGCCTTCGTCGGAGGGCGCAACGCCCTCAGTCGCTCTTGCGCTCGCGGCCCAGCCGCTCGTGGGCCCGGGCCAGGTCGCGGCTCGACAGCGCCGCCAGGAGCGAGAGTTCGCCCGCCAGGACCGTCGCGCCGACGATCTCGGCCAGCCGCATCGCGGCGTTGCCGACCCCCTGGTGGTCCGGGTCGATTCCCAGCAGACGCAGCGCCTCCGCCTGGGTGCCGAGTCCGGTCCCGCCGCCGACGGCGCCCACCGGCGCGTCGGGGAGGTAGACCGAGGCGTAGACCCCCTCGGGGCCCCGCTGCTCGACCGTCGTCACCCCCACGGCCCCCTCGGCCACCTGGGCGATGTCCTGCCCCGTGGCCACGAAGAAGGCCGCCAGCAGGTTGGCGTAGTGGGCGTTGAAGCCCATGGACCCAGCCGCGATCGAGCCCATGAGGTTCTTGCGGTACTGCACCTCGACGAGGGCCCTGGCGTTGGTCTTGAGGTCGCGCTTCAGGACCGAGCCGTCGAGCGCGACCTCCGCGTGGATCCGCTTGCCCCGTCCCTCCAGGAAGTTCACGGCCGCCGGCTTCTTGTCGACGCAGTAGTTGCCCGAGAGCGCCACGCACGGCACGTCGGTGCCCGGCTCGATCACCTCGCGCACCGCCCGGTCGCAGGCGATGGTCGACATGTTCATCCCCATGGCGTCGCCGGAGGTGAAGCGGAAGCGGAGGAAGACGGAGGTGCCGAAGGCCTGGGTCCGGATGTCCTCCAGCTTCAGATGGCTGCTGGTGGCCTCGGCCACCTGGCGGATCTCCTCCTCGTGCTCCCGCACCCAGCCGACGAAGCGACGCGTCTCCTCGACGCCGGAGGTGCGAAAGACCGGCGCGCGCGTCATGCCGACGTCGTCGACCCGCACCACGGCGCCGCCGGCCCGGCGCAGCGCGGAGCAGCCCCGGTTCGTGCTCGCGATGAGGGCCCCCTCGGTGGTCGCCAGAGGCACGTAGAGCTCCTCGTCCGGCGACACGTACTCACCC
>CAJQNK010000103.1 GCA_905479655.1 uncultured bacterium
GGACTGCGAGCAGTGCCACAACACCAGCGACTGGGAAGACGCGGACTTCGACCACAACCCCTTCTACCCGCTGGCCGGCGCCCACAAGACCCTCGACTGCATCGCGTGCCACGCCGACGGCTACCCCGGCACGCCCACCGACTGCTACTCGTGTCACAAGGCCGACTACAACGGCACCGACGACCCCGATCACCAGGTCGCCGGTTTCCCCACCGAGTGTGAGCTGTGCCACAACACGAGCGACTGGGACGACGCGGAGTTCGACCACGACGCCAAGTACTTCCCGATCTACAGCGGCACCCATCGCGAGGTCTGGGACGCATGCAGCGACTGCCACACGCAACCGAAGAACTTCTCCTTCTTCAGCTGCACCGTGTGTCACGAGCGGCGGGAGACCGACGACGACCACGACGAGGTCCCAGGCTACGTGTACGAGAGCAACGCCTGCTACAGCTGCCACCCGAGGGGGCGAGAGTGAGAACGATGGCGCACGAACCCCGATTTCGGATCGGCCTGCTCGGTGTGATCCTCCTCGCTGTCGTCCTGGCGGCACCCGCGGCCGGGGCGGACGAGCCCACCTACCGGGTCCGCTACCGCACGGAGGAGACCGTCTACCTGGAGGCGGGATCGGAAGAGGGCCTGGCCGAGGGCGACACCCTCACGATCTTCCGCGACGGTCAGCCGATCGCCGCCGTCCGGGTGCTGTTCGTCGCCCGCCACTCGGCCTCCTGTGAGCTGGTCAGCGAGAAGGCCGAGATCGTCGCGGGGGACCTCGCGCGTCCCACCGGGGCGCGAGCGCCAACCCCTCCGCAGTCGGCCGGCGAGAACCCCGGGGGGACGAGCCCGCAGCCGCAGGAGAGCGCGGGACCGCGCGCCTACGAGCCCCGGACCCAGCCGAGAAAGCCCCGGACCACCCGCGTCAGCGGCAGCCTGACCTTCGACTGGGACACCTTCCAGGACGGCTCGGACGACGGCCTGGACTTCACCCGCATGGCTGCCCGTCTCAGCCTGCGCCTGCGGGACGTCGGGGGCCTGCCGCTCGAGGTCCGCGTGCGCGGCCGGACCCGCCGCCTCGAGCGCGAGCGCGCCTTCGGCTCGAAGATCCCCTCTTCCGAGACCCGGGACCGCTTCTACGAGGCGTCCGTCGCCTGGCGACCCCAGGAAGGCCGTTTCTCCCTGCAGATGGGGCGGCTACGAGCCGGCGGCGGAGTGGTCGGCGTCGGCTATCTGGACGGCGTGATCGGAGAGAGCCGCCTCGGACGCGACTACTTCGTGGGGGCGTTCTTCGGCGCCCGCTCCGACCTCTCCGAGCTCACCTGGGACTCCGGGCGCCAGAGCTACGGCCTCTTCGGCCGCTGGGCGCCGGAGAGGATCGACGGTTCGCGCCCGTTCGAGATCTTCGCCGGCGGCGTCCGCGAGGACGGCCAGACCGACGTGAGCCGCGAGTTCGCGGCCTTGGAGATCCGCTACACGGGTCGCGGGGTCTGGTCCTTCTACCAGCGCGCGGAGATCGACCTCAACCGCGGATGGCGCAAGGAGGCGGCGGGATCGAGCTCCCAGCTGTCGAGCCTGTCGATGACCGCGATCGCCCGCCTCTCGGAAGGCGCCCGCCTCGTCCTCAGCTACGACCGGTACGAGCGCTATCGCGAGGAGGAGACGCGGTTCATCCCGGAGGAGCTGTTCGACACGGCGCCCCGGCAGGGCATCCGGGCGCGGCTCCAGTTCAGCCGCCCGTCCGGTCTCGGATGGTCGTTGGTCGGCGGCTATCGCGACCGTCAGGGCGACGTCTCGGACGAGACCTCGTGGTACGCCGGCGGCGGCATCACCCACAGGCGGCTCTTCCGCGACGGCCTCTCCGCCAGCCTCGACGCCAGCGCGTTCTCGAACCGCTACACCGAGGGCACTCTCGCCACCTTCCGCATCCGGCAGAGCTTCTCCGCCGGCCACTCCGTGGACCTCACCCTCGGCGGTCGCCTCTCCCGCACCCGGCTTCTCACGGAGCTGTTCGGACAGGAGAATCTGACCACGCAGTGGATCCGGCTGGGCGGCTGGTTCGAGCTCCCCCTGCGCCTCTTCCTGCGCGGTGAGGTCGAGGTGACCACCGGCGACGAGCTCGAGGGTCAGCGCTTCTCCCTCGGGCTGGGCTACCGTTTCTGACGTGGTCGTCACCGAGAGCGCCATCCTGTGGGGGTCCGCGCTGACCGTCGTCATGGCGGTGGTCGGCAGCTACGCCATCCGATTCCGCCAGCGCCTCGCGCAGGACCGTGAGCGCAAGGGCGAAGCGGCGCGCCTGGGCATCGACCGGCCGACGGCTCAGTACCCGTACGTCGACGCGGAGCGCTGCATCGGCTGCCGCGCCTGCATCGAGGCCTGCCCCGAGGGCGACCCCCTGGGCATCGTCGGGGGCGTCGCCGTGGTGATCAACGGCCTGCGCTGTGTCGGCCACGGCCACTGTGAGGTGGCCTGCCCCGTGGGCGCCATCGAGGTCGGCCTCGGCGACCTGAAGTCGCGGGCCGACGTTCCGCTCCTGGACGCCGACCTCCAGACCACGGTTCCGGGGCTGTACGTCGCCGGCGAGCTGGGGGGCCTCGCGCTGGTCCGCAACGCGGTCGAGCAGGGGCGCCGGGCCGTCGACGCCGTGGCACGCGCACGGGCGGCGGAGCCCGCCCCGGAAGACGACCGCTACGACCTGGTCATCGTGGGCGCCGGCCCCGCCGGCCTCTCCTCCGCGCTGCACGCCCACTCCCTGGGTCTCCGCTACGCTGTGCTGGAGAAGGAGGAGAGCCTGGGCGGCAGCCTGCTGCACTACCCGCGACGCAAGATGGTCCTCACCCAGCCGGTACCACTCACCCCCTGGGGCACCCTCGACCGGGAGGAGTACGTGAAGGAGTCGCTGCTCGAGATCTTCGAGGGCATGGTCGCCGACCAGGCGCTGCGGATCGCCTTCGGGCGGCCGGTCGCCTCCGTGGAGCGCATCGAGGGCGGCTTCCGACTCGAGACGCCTCGCGGGCCGGTGACCGCCTCCCGCGTCCTCCTGGCTCTCGGACGACGCGGCAGCCCGCGCAAGCTCGGGGTTCCCGGGGAGGAGCTCCCGAAGGTGATGTATCGACTGATCGACGCCGCCTCCTACCGGAACCGCCGTATCCTGGTGGTCGGTGGCGGCGACAGCGCCGTCGAGGCGGCGATCGGGTTGTCCCGCCAACGGGGCAACGAGATCGTCCTCTCCTACCGCCGGGAGCAGCTGGTGCGGATCAAGAAGAAGAACGAGGTCGCGATCGAGAAGCGGATCGCCACAGGCCGAATCCGGCCCCTCTACTCCTCCCGGGTCGTCCAGATCACGCCCGATGCCGCGGAGCTGGAAGTGAACGGCGGCGATCGCGTTCGTCTGGAGAACAACGAGGTCTTCGTCTTCGCGGGCGGGGTGCCACCCTTCGACTTCCTGCGCAAGATCGGGGTCCGGTTCGGCGGCGCCGACCGGGCCGCCGCCTAGCGGGCCAGCCATGGGACGGTTTCTCGGCAAGCTCTTCCACGGCGCCCTCTGGGCGGCGGGGCTCGGCGCGGTGGCCTGGTTCACCTGGCAGGGCGCGGACTACTACACGACCCCCCTCATCGACCGACCTCACCACCCCGGCTACTGGATGCTCAAGCCGGGCGGCGGCCAGGGGCATCTCCTGGGGGTGGTCGGGAGCGTGCTGATGGTCGCGATGCTCCTCTACTCGGTGCGCCGGCGATGGCGCCCATTGCGCCGCTTCGGTTCCCTCTCGACCTGGCTCAAGTTCCACATCTTCTGCGGCGTCATCGGCCCGCTGCTGGTGATCCTGCACAGCTCCTTCAAGGTGACGGGGCTGGTCGCGCTGAGCTTCTGGTCCATGATCCTCGTGGCGGCCAGCGGCGTCCTGGGCCGCTATCTCTACGTCCAGATCCCGCGCCGCCGCTCCGGCGACGCGATGACGCTCGAGGAGACGGAGGAGCGCCGCCGGCGGCTGTCGCGCCGCCTGGTCGACGACCTGGGTCTCGACCCGTCGGCGGTCGGCGAGATCGACGGCCTGGCCGCCACCGGCCTCGGCCCCGGGGCCGGCCTGCTCCGCGTCCTCCTGCGCCTGCCGTGGGAGGGTCTCGTGCTCCGTTTCCGGGTGCGTCGCTACCTCGCGCGCTCCGTGCCGCGAGGCGCCTCGCCGACGCTGACCCGGGAGATCGGCGAGACCGTCGCCGAGCGAGCCCTCCTCGAGCGACGCGTCCTGCTCTGGGATCGACTCCACGGCCTGTTCCACTACTGGCACGTGGCACACAAGCCGTTCGCCATCGTGATGTACCTGTTCATGATCGTGCATGTGGCGGTGGCCCTGATGACCGGCTACGCCTGGGGCTCCGGGGGATGAGTCGTCTCGCGGTCCTCCTGGGAGTCGTGGCCTCGTTCGTCCTGTTCGTCCCGCAGCCGGCCGCCGCGCAGATCTCCCCGGGTCCGCTGTCGGAGCCTCACGCCCAGCTCGAAGGGGCGGCTCACTGTCTCGACTGCCACGCCCCCGGCGAGGGGGTCTCGGCGGCCCGCTGCCTGGACTGCCACTCCCTCCTGGCCGCGCGGGTGGCGGCTGGTGCGGGCTTCCACGCTCAGCCCGATCTGGGATCCTGCGAGAGCTGTCACGTGGAGCACCACGGCCGGGAGTTCGAGCTCGTGTGGTGGGGCGAGGAGGGGATCGAGGCCTTCGACCACGAGCGGACGGGGTTCTCCCTCGAGGGCGGCCACCGGAAGCTCGCCTGCCGCGACTGCCACCGCGCCACCCTCCTCGTGGCGCCCGGTGAGATCGCGGCCGCGGACAAGGACCCGGCCCGCACCTTCCTGGGTCTGGGCACCGCCTGCCTCGACTGTCACGTCGACAACCACGAGGGTCGGTTCGCCCCCCGCGGCTGCCTCGAGTGCCACGATACGGCGGCGTGGAAGCCGGTCAAGGAGTTCGACCACGACCTCGCCCGCTTCCGACTCACCGGCCTCCACTCGCGCGTGGCCTGCGCCGAGTGCCACCCGCGGGAGGTCGACGACCAGGGGCAGGAGCGCCTCCGTCTGACGGGCATCGCCTTCGAACGCTGCACCGACTGTCATCGGGACGCCCATGACGGGCGCCTCGGAGCGACCTGCGCCCAGTGCCACGACACCGGTGGTTGGCGGCGGCGCGATCGGACCTCCTTCGACCACGAACGCACGCGCTACCCGCTGAGCGGCGCCCACGTCCGCGTCGGGTGCGCCGAGTGTCACGACTTCGACCCCTTCCGCTCGCCCCGCACCTTCGCCGCGTGCCGTGACTGCCACGTCGACGCGCACGTGGGGCAGTTCGCGAAGCGGGCGGACGGCGGGGCTTGCGAGGCGTGCCACACCGACGACCGGTTTCTGCCCTCCACCTTCGGCCTGGCCGACCACGAACGGACGAGCTGGCCCCTCGAGGGCGCGCATCTGGCCGTCCCGTGCGTCGCCTGCCACGAGCCGCTGGCGGCTCAGGAAGCCCGGAATCTCGCCCGCCGGGCGGCCGCCGACCCGCTGCGTCTGCCGCCGCGGATCGTGAACTTCCACCCGGCCTTCGAGGGCTGTCCCGCCTGCCACGGCGACCCGCACCGGGGCGAGGTCGACCGGTTCGTGGCCGAGACGGGCTGCGAGACCTGTCACACCGTTCGCCAGTGGTCGCCCGTCGCCTTCGACCACGACCGCGCCGACTTCGAGCTGCGAGGAGCGCACACGAGCGTCGCCTGCGCCGAGTGCCATCCTCCCCTCCCCGCGAGGCCGCCCGGGGAGAGTCCGCCCGCACAGACCTCTCTGGCCGCCGAGTTGCAGATGCGAGGCCTCGGCAAGACGTGCGCCGACTGCCACGAGGACCCCCATCGGGGCCAGCTCGCCGTCGCCAGCCGCACCGATTGCCGGCGCTGCCACGGCGAGGCCGCCTGGCGCCCGGTGGAGCTCGACCACGATCGGGAGACCCGCTTCTCCCTCGAGGGGGCCCACGCCCGCGTGCCGTGCGCCGACTGCCACACCGAGGAAACCGACCCGTCGGGCCAGCGCTTCGTCCGCTACAAGCCCCTCCCGACGGAGTGCGAAGCGTGCCACGGGCCCGTGCTCCCCGCACGTCGTCCCACCCGAGGTTAGAATGCGACGGGCGCTAGGCCCACGCAGGCCCACGCACACCGATTTCGATCCCTGACGAGGTGATGAGATGACGGCACGACGACGGACGGCACTCCTGCTGGCCGGGGGCCTCGCCCTGGCAGCGACGGCCTGGGGCCAAGCCCAGGGACGAGTCACCGGGAAGATCCTCGACCCCCAGGGCGAGCCGATCGAGGGCGCGACGGTGACCCTCGAGGCGCAGGAGATCCTGCTCGAGGTCACCGACACCACGAATCGGAAGGGGCGCTACACCATCGCCGTGGTCGACGCCACCAAGGGCTACACCATCACCATCTCGGCGGAGGGCTTCCAGACCCACAGCCAGCCGATCGACGTGCCGCTGGGCGACGCCCTGCGGGCTGACTTCACTCTCGCGCCCGCCGGTGCGACCGGCGCGCCGACACCCCGGGCCGAGGAGACGCCCGAGGTTTCGAAGGCCGCCGCCGAGGCCTACAACGCCGGCGCCGAGGCCTACAACGCGGGCGACATCGGGACCGCTATCGCGAAGTTCGAGGAGGCCCTCACCGAACAACCGGATCTCCTGCCGGCCCTGGAGATCCTCGGTGGTCTGTACGTCGAGGGCGGCCGATTCGACGAGGCGATGGCCGTGGGCGAGAAGATCCTGGCGGCGGACCCTGACAACCTGGCGGGACTCACGGTCCGCTTCGACGCCCTGACGGGCCTCGGACGCCACGACGAGGCCGACGCCCTGCTGGAGCGCCTCTTCGAGCTCGATCCGGGTCGCGAGACGGCGGTACGGCTGTTCAACGACGGAGTCACGGCCCTGCAGGCGAACGACCTCGACGCGGCGGCCGCGCGGTTCGAGCAGGTGATCCAGGCGACCCCCGAGATCAAGGAGGCCTACCAGGCGGTCGGCCGCGTGTACATCCAGCAGAAGAGGTACGACGTGGCCCTAGAGCGGGCGGACCAGCTACTGGAGATGGACCCGGGGAACGTGACGGGCCTCTCGGTACGCTACGACGCGTTGCGCGGTCTCGACCGTGACGAGGAGGCCGACGCCGCCTTCAAGATCCTCACGGAGGCGGACCCCGAGGCCGTGGGCGAGGCGTTCTTCAAGCAGGGACGGGAGATGTTCGAGAACGGCGCCACCGAGTCGGCGATCGTGGCCCTCGAGAAGGCGGTGGAGGCCCGACCCGACCACGCTCGCACGCACTACTACCTCGGCCTCTCCTACGCCTCGGCGGGCAACAACGAGGGGGCGAAGACCCACCTCTCGAGGTTCGTCGAGCTGGCGCCCGACGACCCCGAAGCGCCGACGGCGCAGGAGATGCTGAAGTACTACGACTGAGGAGGACCGCGCCCCGATCGGACCCTGCCGCGGCGTTCAGCGGTCGACGGGGTCGGGCTGCCGGTCGCCGCCGGACGGCCCGAGACCGCGGAGGACCTCGCGCTGATCCGACCAGGCGAGACGGGCCTCGACGAACTCGCGGTGCGAGAAGCCGAGCTCGCTCGCGATCTGACGGATGCCCGCTTCCTCCGCGCCCGAGATCGAGTCGTCCGCGGCGGAGACGGCGAACAGACAGTCGAGGACGTGACGGCGCTGGTCCCTCGTGGCGGTCTCCGCGAGCTCCCGCGTGACCAGAAAGTCCTCGGTGGCGCCGAAGGTCTCGACCCGGGCGGCGGCGATCTCCACCGCGAGCGAGGCCTGCGTCGCGTCCAGGTCGCCCAGCTCCCGCACCAGCCTCTCCATCCTCTCGCGCTCCACCGCCGAGACGTGGAGGTCGGCGTTGGCGACGCGCCCGAGGACGTAGGCGAAGGCGGCCACATAGTGTGCCCGGTCGGCCGGCAGCTCGCCCAGACGAGCCACGATCTCGCGCACGCTCTCGGTCTCGCCCGTCGACGGCGCGGCGGCCGTCCACCCCTGCAGCCCCAGGATCTCGAGAATACCCATCGATCTTCCTCCTCCGGTCGGCCCGGCGCCACCCCTCCGTCCCGCCTTCCGGGCCGGAACGCAGTGTAGCCCCGATTGAGATATCGTCGGGCTCGAACCTGCCCGATCGACCGATCTGGCCGGGTACCCACCTTCCAAATGGCAGGAGGGCGAACATGAGCAGTCTCTTCGAAGAGCTGGCCGGGCAGCTGAGCGGAAACCGAGCGGCGGAGCTCGGCCGTAGGGTCGGCGCCGACCCCGCGAAGACCGAACAGGCGGTCCCCGCAGCGCTGGCCGCCCTGATGGGCGCCCTCGCCCGCAATACGGACCGTTCCGACGGCGCGGAGGCCCTCTCCGGCGCCCTCGCCCGGGACCACGACGGCTCCCTCCTCGACAACCTGGACGGGTTCCTCTCGGGCCAGGGCGCTTCCAGCGCCGGCGAGGCGATCCTCGGCCACGTGCTGGGAGGCAACCGTCAAAAGGTCGAGCAGCAGGTCAGCCAGGCCACCGGGCTCGACGGGGGGTCGACCGGCCAGCTCCTGGCCATGCTCGCACCCATCGTTCTGGGAGCGCTGGGCAAAGCCCAACGTAAGCAGGGGTTGGGAGCGCGCGACCTCTCGGCGATGCTGGGCGGCGAACGACAGCGCATCCGGGAGCGGGCACCCCGGGGAATGGACATGCTGGGCCAGCTCCTGGACTCGGACGGCGACGGCGACTACAAGGACGACGTGGCCCGCATCGGAACCAGCCTTCTGGGGAGCCTCTTCGGCCAGAAGTAGCGGCCGAGGCCGCGGCGCGCATCCGACTTCATCCAACCCTGTGCAGGCCAACCTGCGCTTCGGACAACACCAGCATTTCAGGAGGAACCCATGGGACTCATCGATTTCGTCAAGAACGCGGGCAAGGCGCTCGGCCTCGGCGGTGACGAGCCGGCCAAGCCGGCAGCGGCAACCCCGGCAGCGATTCCCACCGTCGACCCGAAGCTCATCGATCGGCGCCGCGCCGCCGTCCTGGCCGACTCGGTGTCGAAGATGGGCTTCGAGGTCAAGGAGCTGGCCGTTCTCGTCAAGGGCGACGTCGCCACGGTCGCCGGAGAGGTCGCCACCCAGGAGATCCGGGAGAAGGTGGTGCTACTGGTCGGCAACACCCAGGGCATCGCCCAGGTCGACGACCGCCTGGCCGTCACGGCCCCCGCAGCGACCTTCTACACCGTCCAGGGAGGCGACAGCCTGTCGAAGATCGCCAAGGCCCACTACGGCGACGCCATGAAGTACCCGGTGATCTTCGAGGCCAACAAGCCGATGCTCACCGACCCGGACAAGATCTACCCGGGCCAGGTCCTGCGCATCCCGCCGCTCGGCGACTGAGCGCCGACCCGGCAGAGCGCGACCCGGCCGAGGCCCGGCGCCGTCCTTCATCCTGGCACGGCGTCGGACCCCGTCTCCCACCCGATGTACACTCCCCGCACCCCCCACGGGTTGCAAAGGAGGAGAGCATGTCCGAGTCGAACGGTACGACCGTCTACCGGGTCCTGGAGGCCACCGCCCGCCGACTGACCGAGCGCCCGGCCCTGGTCGCGAAGCACGACGGCGAGTGGCGGCCGGTGTCGTGGAGCGGCTACCTGGAGAACGTCCGCGCCACCGCGCGCGGTCTCATGGCTCTCGGCGCTCAGCAGGGCAAGGGCGTGACGATCCTGGGCTTCAACCGGCCCGAGTGGTTCTACGCGGATATCGGCGCCATCGCGGCCGGTGCCGTGCCCACGGGGATCTACACCACCAGCACGCCCGACCAGTGCGCCTACATCCTGGAGCACTGCGAGGCGCCGGTCGCCGTGATCGAGGGTCCTCAGTACCTGGATCAGATCCTCTCGGCGAGGCCGGAGTGCCTGCGCTGGATCGTGCTCATGACGGGCACGGGGCGGGGTGAGGGCGTCATCACCTGGCAGCAGATGATCGAGCGCGGGCAGGCCGTGAAGGAGGAGGAGCTCGACGCACGGATCGAGGTTCAGAGGCCCGACGACCTGTGCACCCTGATCTACACCTCGGGCACCACGGGGCCGCCCAAGGGCGTCATGCTCTCCAACCGCAACCTGACCTGGATCTCCCAGGCCCTGATCAACGCCTACACCATCGGCCCCGAGGACAACGTCGTCAGCTACCTGCCCCTCTCCCACATCGCCGAGCAGGTGGTCTCGCTCCACGCCCCCCTGCTGGTGGGCGCCACCACCTGGTTCGCCGAGAGCATCGAGAAGCTGGGCAACAACCTGCGAGAGGCCCGGCCGACCTTCTTCTTCGCCGTGCCCCGGGTGTGGGAGAAGATCCAGGCCGGCATCCAGGCCGCGGGCGCCCAGAACCCGCCGCTCAAGAAGAAGATCGCCGCCTGGGCCCGGGCCAAGGGGCTCGCGGGCGGCTACGCGGAGCAGCGCGGCGAATCGAAGCCCTTCGGTTACGGGCTGGCGAACAAGCTCGTCTTCTCCAAGGTCCGGGAGAAGCTGGGGCTGGACCGCGCCCGGATCTGCGCGACCTCCGCGGCGCCCATCTCGCTGGACACCTTGGAGTTCTTCCTCTCCCTCGGGATCCCCGTCCTCGAGGTGTACGGCATGAGCGAGGTGACCGGGCCGGGGACCTTCTCGCTGCCCGACCGCTACCACAGCGGCAAGGCCGGCTTCGAGATCCCCGGGGCGGGCCTCTCCATCGCCTCCGACGGCGAGATCCTCATGCGCGGCCCCCACGTGTTCCTCGGCTACTTCAAGAACGAGGAGGCGACCCGCGAGACCCTGGACGACGACGGCTGGCTCCACTCCGGCGACATCGGCACGATCGACGAGCAGGGGTTCCTCCAGGTCACCGACCGCAAGAAGGAGCTCATCATCACCTCCGGCGGCAAGAACATCAGCCCGGCCAACCTCGAGGCGCGCCTCAAGGAGATCCCGGTGGTCGCCCAGGCGGTCGTGGTGGGTGAGCGACAGAAGTACGTGGCGGCGCTCCTGGCCCTGGACCCGGACCGCGTCGAGGCCGAGGCCAAGGCGGCCGGCAGCCCGGCGACCGACACGGCCTCCGCGGCGACCTGCCCGATCTTCCGCGAGCACCTGGCCCGCCAGGTCGAGGGCATCAACAAGACGCTCGCGAGCTACGAGACGCTGAAGCGGTTCGAGATCCTGCCGGACGAGCTCACGGTGGAGTCGGGGGAGCTCACCCCCACGATGAAGCTCAAGCGGCGGGTGATCAACGAGCGCCACGCCGACGCGATCGGCCGCCTCTTCGCCTGAGGGGGAGGCCACCCCGCGAGGGGTGGCGACCCGAGAGACCCACGACCAGACCCCGGGGGGCATGGATCATGAAGCCGAGCCGTGACCCGCAGCCCGTCGGCGCCCGGGGCTCCGACCGTCTGGCGATCGCGTCGTGGTCCCTCTACGACTTCGCCAACTCCCCTTTCACCACGCTGGTGGTGACGTTCATCTACGCGGCCTACTTCACCCAGGCCATCGCCCCCGACCCGATCCACGGCACCGCGTTGTGGTCGCGGGGCGTGACGGTCACGGCCCTGGTGGTGGCGGCGCTCTCCCCGGTGCTCGGCGCCCTGGCGGATCGGGGCGGCTACCGCAAGCGCTTTCTCTTCCTCGCCACCGCGGCGGCCGTCGTGGCGACGGCCGGCCTCTACCTGCCGCTGCCGGGCCAGGTGGGCGCGGCGCTGGCCTGGTTCGTCGTGGCCAACATCGCCTTCGAGATGGGCATGGTGTTCTACAACGCGTTCCTGCCCGACATCGCCGCGCCGGAGAAAATCGGCCGGGTCTCCGGCTACGGCTGGGCCCTGGGCTACGCCGGGGGCCTCCTGGCCCTGGTCCTGGCCCTCGTCGGACTCGTCCAGCCGGAGGTCCCGTGGTTCGGCTTCGGCACCGAGCAGGGCGAGAACATCCGCGCCACCAACCTGCTGGTGGCCGCCTGGTTCGCCGTCTTCAGCGTCCCGCTCTTCCTCGTCGTGCCAGAGGACCGCTCGCGGGTGAGCCAGCCGGGGAGCATCCTCGCGGACACCTGGCGACAGCTGCGCGACACCTTCACGGAGGTCCGCCGCTACCGCCAGATCGTCCGCCTCCTGTTCGCGCGGCTGCTCTACAACGACGGCCTCGTCACCGTGTTCGCCTTCGGCGGCATCTACGCCGCGGGCACGTTCGGCTTCGAGATCCGGGAGATCCTCCTGTTCGGCATCGTCCTCAACATCACCTCGGGGCTCGGCGCCTTCGCCCTGGGCTTCGCCGACGATCGCCTCGGCGGCAAACGGACCATCCAGATCTCCCTCTGGGGACTCCTGGCCGCCACCTCCCTCGCCGTCTTCGCGCCGAGCCGCACGTGGTTCTGGGTCAGCGGGGTCCTCCTGGGGATCTTCGTCGGACCCAACCAGTCCGCCAGCCGGTCCCTCATGGGCCGTTTCGTGCCCGACGACAAGGAGAGCGAATTCTTCGGTTTCTTCGCCTTCTCCGGCAAGCTGACGGCCTTCGTCGGCCCCCTGGCCTTCGGACTGCTGACCGAGGCCTTCGGCACGCAACGCGCCGGGGTGGCCTTCGTCCTGGTGCTCTTCCTGGCCGGGCTCGCGCTCCTCGCGGGACTCGACGAGGAAGAGGGTCGGCGGGTCGCGCGCCGGACGGGTTCCGCCGAGCCCACCGGTTCGTGAACCCGGCCGACTTCGTACCGCAAGATCACCATTCAAGCGTCTCGAAGAGGTACTCGAGCGGATCGCCCGTCGCGTGCAGGTCCTTCTCGACGCCCACCTCTTCTGCGTCATGCTCTGGGACGGCGAGCGGCGCCTCGGCGGACGGGGTGGAGGAGGACGACCGGAAGGTCGTGGTGCTGGCCATCCCCGACGCTCCGGCAGCAGATCGGGATCCGGCTACCGGCAGCGCGACCAGAGGGTGACCAGCACCTCCCGAGCGCCTTCGGGCGACGCCTGGATCATGTGGTCGGCGGCGCCCAACCAGGCTCGGCGGTACGCACGGCTGCTCGCCTGCAGCCGGTCCTCGAACAGGTCGGCATGGAGAACCGAGGGGCCCCGATCGAGGAGGCCCGTCAGGAGGACGACCTCGGTTCCCGGGTAGACGTAGGTCGAGAGCGGTGAGACGACGCCCATGTCGAAGAACCGACTCGCGAAGGCGGGATCGTTCGTCTCGCAGGGGCAGTCCTCCATGCTCTGGTGGCAACCCAGGGAGCCGTCGACGATGACCGTCTCGGTCCCGTACCAGTAGGGAGACGACGGGTCGCACCCCAGGTCGACCCGGGCGAGGGGCGGCCCCGACCCCAGAACCGCCAGGTCCAGCATCGGGGCGGCACCCCAGCGCGCCAGGGCGTAGGCGATCTGGGCCGAGCCGCCGGAGTTGCCCACGGCGCACAGCTTGCCCTGCTGCCAGCGGTCGCGGATGTAGCGGAGAACCTCGTCGGTGCGGCAGGAGAGCACGTCGGTCCCCTCGCCTCGACCCCGGCTCCAGCCATCCTTCCAGACGACCTGCACCGTGAGGAAACCGCCGTCGAAGAGTGTGCGGAGCGCGTCCTCCGCCTCGGGCTCCAGGGCCCAGGGCACGTTCCCCGTGCCGCCACTGAAGAACGCGGTCACGGCGCGGGGGTTCGCCGGCTCGGCGACCCGCAGCTCGGCGTCGGTGGGCAACACGCCGGGCGAAGCGTCGCAGGTCACCTGGAGATCGATGCAGGTCTCGGCGCTATCGGCGCAGGGAGACTCGCCCAGCTCGAGGACGGCGGCGGACCCCGGCGCCATCGTGATCAGGGTCAGAGCTGCGAACCATACGGCCCGGACCGGTCCGGCCGACCAGCTCGTCCGTCTCGGGTCCTCTGCGGTGTATTGCGTGACGTCTCGGTTCATCTCTTCCCCTAGCCTGACCTTCTCACCGAGTGTCGTAGCGAGAGGCCGTAGGTGGTTGAAGGTGCAAGGCTTGCGACCGAGGGCGACGCAGGCGTACTGTCTGTACGTCGAGGAGCTCTTGCGGGAGCGTAACGCCGCAGATTCAGCC
>CAJQNK010000104.1 GCA_905479655.1 uncultured bacterium
ATCCGAACAACGCCATGACCCACCAGCACCTGGCGTTGACCGCCCTCCGGCTGGAGGACTGGCAGGCGGCGAAGGTCGAGGCCGAGCGCACGATCGCGCTCAACGACCGGATGACGCTGGCGTGGAACTACCTGGGCACCGCCCTCTACAACCTGGGCGACAAGAGCGGGGCGACCCGCGCGCTGGCGAAGGCCGTCGAGGCGGACCCCAGGAACTTCGACGCGCTCTACAACCTGGCGGTGGTGGCCCTCGAGATCGGCGAGTACGACCGGGCGCGAGAGGCTCTCCGCCAGTTCGTCGACACGGCGCCCGCGCAGCACTACAGCGCGGACCTCGCCCAGGCGCGGCAGTGGTTGCGCCGTCTCGGTTGATCCCGCCGGGCCCGGTGCCGGCACCTCGCCGGTCGCCGGCGTGCCTCGCAGGTACACTCCCCGCAGTTCCGGCCGGTCTTCGAGCACGGCCGGTGGAGCTCCTTCCCGGCCAACTCCTGGAGACGCCATGACCCGACGCCACAGCACACCGACCCTCCTGACCCTGACGCTGCTCGCCGCGACGACGCTCGGGTCGGCCGGCGCCCGAGCCGAGACCGCCCCGCCGGATCCGGCGTCGGTCGTCGTCGTGCCTTCCCCGGACCTGGGAGAGGATCTCCTCGGGGCCCGAGCCGACGCCCAGCGGCGGGCGATCGGCGGCGTCGAGGTCGATCACGACTTCACCCTGACCGACCGCCTGCCCGAGAGCGGGATCACCTTCCGTCACCTTTCGACCGACGACGGAGGTCGCGACTACAAGATGGTCCACTACGACCACGGCAACGCCGTGGCGGCGGCGGACGTCGACGGGGACTCGCGGGCCGATCTCTACTTCGTCAACCAGCTGGGAAGCAACGAGCTGTGGCGAAACCGCGGCGACGGGACCTTCGAGGACTGGACCGGCCGCGCCGGCGTCGGCTTGGCGGACCGGGTGAGCGTCGCCGCCTCGTTCGCCGATGTCGACGACGACGGCGACCCCGACCTGTTCGTCACGACGGTCGCGATGGGCAACGTGCTCTTCGAGAATCTCGGCGGCGGCAAGTTCCGCGACATCACGGAGCGGGCCGGCGTCGGGGGTCGTGGCACCCATTCCTCCGGGGCGGTGTTCTTCGACTTCGACCTCGACGGGGATCTCGACCTGTTCGTGACCAACGTCGGGCGGTACACCGCCGACGAGCTCGGTCGCGGCGGCTATCGCATCGGCGTCCCCGACGCGTTCCAGGGCCACCTCCACCCCGATCGGACCGAGCGTAGCGACCTGTACCGCAACCGCGGCGACGGCACCTTCGAGGAGGTGTCCGAGGCGCTGGGCCTCGTCGAGCCCCGGTGGAACGGCGACGCCGCGTTCGCCGATCTCGACGGGGATCGCTACCCGGAGCTGTACGTCGCCAACATGCAGGGTGACGACTCCTGCTGGGACAACCTCGACGGCAAGCGCTTCGAGGAGATCCGCAAGACCGTCTTCCCGTCCAGCCCCTGGGGCACCATGGGAGTGGCGTTCTTCGACTGGAACGGCGACACGCTGCTGGACCTGATCCTGACGGACATGCACTCCGACATGAGCCAGGAGGTGCCGCCGTTCGCCGAGAAGATCAAGTCCGACATGCAGTGGTCCGAGGCCTACCTCGAGGGGAGCGACGACAACATCTTCGGCAATGCGTTGTGGCGCAACCTCGGGGAGGACGGGTTCGAGGAGGTCTCGGATCTCGTGGGGGCCGAGAACTACTGGCCGTGGGGCGTTTCGGTGGCGGACCTCAACGCCGACGGGTGGAACGACGTCTTCATCGCGTCGTCGATGAGCTACCCGTGGCGCTACGGCGTGAACTCCATGTTGCTCAACGACGGGGGCCGTCGGTTCGTGGACGCCGAGTTTCTCGTCGGCGTCGAGCCCCGGCGGGACGGGCGGACCAAGGTGCCCTACTTCGAGCTCGACTGCTCGGGCGCCGACTCGGAGCACGAGCGCTGCTCCGGCCGCGAGGGGAAGGTCACGGTGTACGGCAATCTCGGCACCCGCAGCTCGGTGTTCCTCGATCTGGACGACGACGGCGATCTCGATCTCGTCACCGGCGAGTTCCATGCCGAGCCGCAGGTCCTGGTGAGCGATCTCGCCCAGCGCGGTTCGGTGCGGTTCCTGAAGGTCGAGCTCCGCGGCACCCGCTCCAACCGGAACGGTCTGGGTGCCCTGGTGACCCTGACCGCGGGCGGCCGCCAGCAGGTGCGGTGGGTCGACGGCAAGTCCGGCTACCTCGCCCAGAGCGTGCTGCCCCTCTACTTCGGGCTGGGGGACGCCCCTGCGATCGATCGCCTCGAGGTGCTGTGGCCGTCCGGTGTCCGCCAGGTCTTGACCGAGGGGCTGGAGGTGGGGACGCTGGTGACCGTGAAGGAGGAGTGAGGCAGGGGACCCTGGAGGGCCGCCGCGTCGACCCGCCGGGTCGGATCGGAGCCGACTCCACGGGGTCCTTCCACTCCCTCGCTCCGCTCGGTCGGCCAGGACGACACCGGCGGCCTTCCCCGGGACAGCCGGAGCGGCTACCGACCCGCCGCCTGTTCCGCCCGGCGCGCCGCCTCGGTCTCGCCGCGGAAGCGCAGGTAGCTCGAGAGGCTCTCGGGGTGGTCGGCCCAGGTGGGGTCGAGCTCGACCGCGCGCCGGTAGGCCTCGAGCGCCCCGTCGAGGTCGCCGCCCGCGGCCAGAGCCAGGGCCAGGCGGTTCTGCGCGGCGGCGTTGGACGGGTCGAGCTCCAGGATCTCCCGGTAGAGGACGGTGGCCTCGGCGGCTCCGGTCGTGGTGTAGACGCTGCCCAGCGCCCAGAGGATCTCCAGGTCGTCGCGCCGGAGTCGTCGCGCCTCCTCCAGCGACGCGCGAGCGGTCGCGTAGTCGTCACCGTCGTAGGCCTGGAGGCCCCGGAGGCGCAGCGCGTTGGCCAGGTTGGCGCGGTGGCGCTCGCGGCTCTCGTCCGTGGCGTGGGCCAGGGCGAGGCGGTGGTGCTCGACGGCCTCGGCGAGCGCCCCCCGGCGCTCCAGCACGATGGCGAGATTGCCCTGGGCCACGTCGGCCTGCGGCGTCAACTCGACGGCCCGCCGGTAGTGGGCCTCGGCCGCCTCGTAGTCGCCGGCCAGGTCCGCCGTGAGCCCCGCCTGGTAGCGCACCATGCCGTCCTCCGGAAAGAGCTCCACCGCCCGGGCCGCGTGGCGGCGGGCCTCCTCGAGCTTCCCGGCCCAGGCCATGACCTTGGAGAGGTTCGAGAGAGCCCGCGCGTGGTCGCGGCGGTCGAGCCCCGACTCGATCCGATCGGCGATCTGCTCCACCGCCTCGGGCCCCCAGCCGGCGACCGGCCTCACGATCCCCTCCGCCACCATCTCCTCGACCAGCAGCGCGGCGAGCTCCCGGTGCGCCGCGATGGTCGGGTGCACGTGGTCGAGAAAGAGCTCCTCGCCCGGGATGCCGTCGGGGGAGTGGTCTTCGGCCCACCGGGCGAAGTGGACGAGCGGCGCCTCGCGGTCCGCCGCGACGTCGGCGACGATCTCCAGCATGTCGGGCGCCGCCCGCAGGGGGCAGACGTCCTCCACCAGGGCCCGCTCGTAGGCCGCCCGGGCCTCCCGCGGGCGGCCCTCGCGGTAGAACATCCGCCCGGCGACGAAGTGGCCGTCGGCCCAACGATCGTCGATGTCGAGGGCCTCGAGGATGGCCCTCTCGGCGGCGTCCGGGTCGTTCGCCGCCAGGGCCGAGCGCGCGGCTGCGACCGCCGCCTCGCAGCGTTGCGCGTCGGCGGGTGCCACCCCGTCCCCGTGTTGGCTGCGGAAGGGCGACTGGTGACGCAGGTTCGCGGCCGGCTCGACCAGGATCGCGCCGGCCCCAGCGGAACGGGCGATGTCGACCATGCGAGCCAGGTTGAACCGGTAGTGCTCGAGGATCGCCCGCCGTTGCTCGGGATCGCGCTCGTAGGCGGAGGGGCCGACCGCGAGCTCCGTCGCGGTGCCGACCTCGGCCTCGAGGACCGAGCGCTCCCCGGCGGGCTCCGCCCCGGCCTTCCGGAGCCGGGCGAAGGCGTCGTCGAGCGCCGCGTAGAGCCGGGTGTGAGCCGCGAGCGCGCCGAGCCCGCGCACAGCCCGCGGGGTCGCCAGGATGTGCTCGTAGGTCCGGCTCTCCAGAAACTCGTTGTGCCCCGAGTAGATGACGAACAGGTCGGGTTCGTAGCCGGCCAGCTCCTCCATCAGGAGCGCGACCCGGTAGCTGGCGTAGCTCACCCCGCCCGCGTTCACGACCTCCCAACGGCGGGACGGGTCGGCCACGGGCAGCATCTCGCGCAACCACCCGCAGAACGAGGTGCGGTCGTCGTACGGCCGACCGTAGGTGGTGGAGCCCCCGACACAGAAGATCCGGTAGGTGCCGGCGGCCTTCCCGGTCGGGAAGCTCTGGTCGTTGAACAGCCGCAGCTTGCCCGGCGCCGTCCGCCACACCGCCCCGCCCCCGGGGGCCTCCTGGCGGGCGAAGAGGGGCAGCACGGAGGAGAAGCCGACGTAGGGGTCCTCGTCGTAGAGCTTGGGACGGAAGCCGGCGAGACCCAGGGCGAGCTCGATGAGCCCGAGGAAGAGGGCGGTCGAGACCACCAGGAGGAGGAGTCTCTGCCAGAGCGGGATCGTCCGCGCCGGGGGACCCGCACCGGAGCCCGCACCGGGGTCCCGGGGCGTCGAGCTGCGCGGGGAGGGGCGATGCTTCGGGGACATGGCGGGGGCGGCGGGACCGGAGGCGAGAGGCTATCACGGGCTCCAGCGGCAGGAACCGGCTCGGCTCGGCCGCCTCCGGGTTCCGGCACTCCACCCGGTCTGCGCTCCGCCCGGTGTCCGGCGCGGCGGGTCCCGTCTTCTACGTGGTTCGTCTCCATCGAGCCGCCCGAGGGGCTTCGAGCGTTGGATAAGGGACTATGATCCGGTCGTTGCCATGCCCACCCGACCTCCCGTCCTCGCCCTGACCACGCTGGTCGTCCTCCTGGGGGGCGCCGCGGCTCCAGCCGTCGTCGCGGCCGCCGACCCCGCCACGCCCGGCCACCGCCGGATGGTGGCCGAGCTCGCGCGGTTGGCCGAGGAAGCGACCCACAACCCGTTCTTCGATCGCACCGAGCTCGAGCACTTCGACGCGCTGCTCGCCGCGATGCCGGCCGACGCCCCCGTCGAAGAGCGCATCGACCTTCTGCTGGCCGCGGGCCTGGCCGAGTTCAAGCAGGGCTCCGCGGAGCACGCCGTCCAACGCCTGGACGAGGCCGCGGAGCGGATCCGCGGCCTCGGGCCGCAGCCGCCGCCCGCGGTCATGGGTCGCCTCTACTACTACCTGGGACTGGCCCACCTGCGGGTGGGCGAGGCCAGGAACTGCCGCGATCGCCACGAGCCGGAGAGCTGCATCCTGCCCATCCGGGGCGGTGGCGTCCACGTCGACAAGGAGCCCTCCTTCCGGGCGGTCCAGGAGTTCAACACCGCCCTCGGGTACTCCGTCCCCGGGAGCCCGGCGCGGGTCGCCATCGAGTGGTTGCTCAACATCACGGCGATGACGCTGGGAAGATACCCGGAGGGGGTGGCCCCGGAGTTCCGACTGCCGCCCGAGATCTTCACGTCCCGTGTGGAGTTCCCTCGCCTGCCCGACGTGGCCCCGGCGCTCGGCCTCGACACCCACGACCTGGCCGGTGGAGCCGTCGTCGAGGACTTCGACGGCGACGGCGACCTCGATCTCCTGACCTCGACCTGGTTTCCCTCGGGACCCATGCACTACTTCGAGTCGGACGGGCGCGGGGGCTTCGCCGAGCGCACCGAGCGGGCCAACCTGAAGGGCATCACGGGCGGGCTCAACCTGGTGCAGGGCGACTACGACGGCGACGGCGACCCCGACGTGCTGGTCCTGCGGGGGGCGTGGTTGCTTCAGGCGGGGCGCCACCCCAACTCGCTGCTGCGCAACAACGGCGACGGGACCTTCACGGACGTGACCTTCGAAGCCGGTTTGGGCGAGGTCTACCTCCCGACCCAGACCGCGGCCTGGGCCGACTACGACCTGGACGGCGATCTGGACCTCTACGTGGGCAACGAGCCGGCGGGGCCGATACCGTCCCCCGGGCAGTTGTTCCGCAACGAGGGCGACGGCACCTTCGTGGACGTGGCGGTGGCCGCCGGTGTCGAGAATCGGCGCTACGCCAAGGCCGTGGTCTGGGGCGATCTGGACGGCGACGGCCGACCGGAACTGTACATCTCGAACTTCGGCGGGGAGAACCGGCTCTACCGCAACGAGGGCGACGGCACCTTCGCGGATGTCGCCCCGCGACTCGGCGCGACGGGTCCCCGGGACAGCTTCGCGACCTTCTTCTGGGACTACGACCAGGACGGCAACCTCGATCTCTATGTCGCCAGCTACCCGGACGGCGCCGGGCCCTCGCGGCTGTACACGGCGGTGGCCGGCTACCTCGGACGCGCCCCGGGGGCGCTGCCGGCGAAGCTCTACCGGGGAGACGGTCGCGGAGGGCTGGATGACGTGGCAGCGCGCGTCGGACTGGACCGCGTGACGATGCCCATGGGCGCCAACGTCGGTGACCTGGACGGCGACGGCTTCCCCGACTTCTACCTCGGCACCGGCTACCCCTCCTACGACGGCGTGATGCCGAACGTTCTCTACTGGAACCGAGGCGGCCAGCGCTTCGACGACGTGACCTTCGCGGCCGGCGTGGGTCACCTGCAGAAGGGGCACGCGGTCGTCTTCGCGGATCTGGACGGCGACGGCGACCAGGATCTCTTTCACCAGCTTGGGGGGTTCTATCCCGAAGACGCCTTCCACAACGCGCTGTTCCAGAACCCCGGGTTCGGCAACGGCTGGTTGGAGGTGAGCCTGTCCGGTCGACGGGCGAACCCGCTGGGTGCGCGGCTGCGTGCGGTGATCGACGAAGGGGGAGAGCCGCGGACGCTCCACCGGGCGGTCTCCACGGGCGGCAGCTTCGGCGGCAACCCCATCACCCAGCACCTGGGCCTGGGCGCGGCGCGGCGCGTCGAACGGCTGGAGGTCGTCTGGCCGGCGAGCGGGGTCCGGCAGGCCTTCCTGGACCTGCCGGTCGATCGACGGGTGAAGATCGGGGAGACCGGCGAAGAGGGCCGCTGACCTAGCCGCCCAGCTTCATCTCGCCGAAGCTCCCCACGCTCGACACCTCGTCCACCACGCCCACCGCCAGGCGGCTCTTCGGGCCGGACAGGGTGATGCCGATCTCGAACGAGTGGTACTTGCCGGCGAGATCGGCCTCCTGGACCAGGGGCATGCGGATGGGCAGCACCCTCTGGCGCACGCCCTCCACCTTGTCGGGGCCGTCGGTCGTGGCGAGCAGCACCCGCAGGCGGGCCTCCATCGCCCCGTCGCCCGTGGGCACCAGAGTGATGCGGTCGAGAGGCACGGAGATACGGAGGGGCACCTGCCGGGTCTTCCCCTTGCCCCGGGTCATCTCGCCGGTGGAGATCCGCGCCTCGAGGGGGTTGGCCTCCAGGTTCAGCAGGAGGGCGGCCAGGACCTGGTCGGCCAGGACCTCCTCCCTCGGCTTGGCCCGGTAGCCGGTCCGGTAGCGGACCTCCCAGCTCTTCCGGCCCTCGCCCGTCACGCGCACCTCGATCTTCCGCCGTTCGCCGTTGGGCGGGTTCGCCGGCGTGTAACCGAGGGAGTAGTAGTGCTCCAGGTCCGCGGAGACCTGCTCCAGGGGCCGCTCGAGGCGGTTCGCGTTGAGGGCCGCCTTGCCGCCGGTCTGCTCGGCCAGGGTGAACAGCGAGTCCTGGAGGCTCTTGACCCGGACGTTGTCCACCTCCTGGGAGGGCTGGAACAGCAGGGAGAGGTCCTCCACGCCCGCCGAGAGCGGGGCCCGCAGGCCGGAGGTCTCGAGGGTGTAGAACGTGATCCGGGCGCTGTTCGCCCAGGAGGCCACGGACTCCAGCTCCCGGGCGAGGTCGACGTCCCGCATCCGCACGAAGGCCTCGTTCTGGCGCCGGGGACAGAGCTCGGCGAGGTACTGGAAGGCCTCGGCGCCGGGGTTCGTCGCGAGGCCGTCGCTCAGGTAGAGGATCGCCTTGCGGCCCTTGACGCCGGCGAGCGACCCCACCATCCGCCCGAGGCCGCCGAGGGCGGCGCGGGAGCGGCCCTCGGTCTCGAAGGCGTAGGTCTCGGCGATGGCGGCCATCTCCTCCCAGACGTCCTCGCAGCCGCTGCGGCCCGATTGGAAGACGTCGATCATGCGGTCGATGTTGCGTCGCCACTCGACCCGGGACTCGAGCCCCCGGGCCGGCAGCTCGTCGAGCGCGTCGAGCGCCCCCAGCGTTCGCTGACGGTCGGTGGTGAAGGAGTCGAGGACCCGGACCTCGTCGCTGAAGGCCACGACCATCACCTGGTCCTTGGGGGCGAGATCCTCGACGACGAACCGGCGCACGGACTCCACGGCCTGCTCGCGTCGATTCGGCATCATGTTGGAGTTGTCGACGTAGACGATGAGCCAGAGGTTCTCGGCCGGATCCGGCGCCGCGGCGGGCGTCGGCTCCGGGGCGGCCCCAGCCTCCGGAGACCCGGTCTCGAAGCTGTCGGGCGCCACCTCGGCCGAGGCGTAGAAGTTGGTGATCGCCATCGGCTCGCCGTCCTCGAAGATCTCGAAGTCCTCCGGGCCGAGGCCCAGGACGGGGTTGCCGTCGCCGTCGGTCACCCGGACGTCGACGTTGACCAGGTTCACCTCGATGGTCGCGCCGAAGCGCTCGTCGCGAACCTCCTGGGCGACGGCGCCGCCCCCGACGAGGGACAGCAGGAGGGCGAGGCCGGCCAGGGCCGGGGGCGCGAGCGACCGCCGTCTGGCGCGGGGGTTGGAGGGGTGGAGTCGGCTCATGGTCAGGTCACCTCGGTCGAAGGGGAAAGCGGGCCGCGAGGGCGTGCCGTCGGGTCTCTCAGGTCTACGGATGAAGCAAACATCATGCCGCCCCGGGGGATCCCAGGTCACCTCCGGGACGGATGAGCGGCCCACGAAGGGGCTCACGCGAAGGCGCGAAGACGCGAAGGCCCATCCGGCGATTCCCTTTGCGCCTTCGCGGCTTGGCGTGAGATTCCCCCCTCCCGGTCCTCGGCGTCTCGCGGACCGCCTACCCGCCCGCCTTCCACGGCTCCCGCACCGGCTGCCCGGCCCGGTACGCCTCGAGGTGGCCCCGGTACCGGTCGGCGAGCTCCGCCTGCCCGGAGGCGACGAGCTGCCCGATGAGCTTCTCCTGCAGTGCCGCGGCCTCGTCGAAACGACCCGTTTCGGCCAGGGCCATGGCCACGGTGGCACCGTAGTCCGCGTTCGGGTCGGCCTCCAGCAGCGAGCGCGCGAGCTCCAGGGCCCGCTCGCCGTCGCGCACGGTCGCGTCCGGCGCGGTGGCGAGCAGCCGCGCCAGGAGCTGGCGGATCGCCAGGTTGTCGGGGAAGGCGCGGGTCGCCTCCTCGAGCCGCTCGAGCGCCTCCGGGTAGTCGCCGGCCAGGAGCAGGGAGGTCGCGAGGGCGAAGGTCGCGGTCTGGTTGCCGGGCTGGGACTCGAGCACCCGGTCGAAGGCCGCGACGGCCTCGTCGAAGCGTCCGAGACTGCCCAGCAGGTTGGCGAGCACGAACCGGGCCGAGTCCATCTCCGGGTCCAGGGTCAGAACCCTCTCCAGGTTGCTGACCGCCTCCTCGTCGCGTCCGGCGCGATCGAGCAGGCGAGCGAGCTGGAAGCGCGCCTCGGCGTCCTCGGGCGCCAGCTCGACAGTGCGCTGGAACGAAGCCTGCGCCTCGTCGAAGCGTCCGAGCTGCAGCAGCGCCATCCCCAGGTTGAAGTGGGCGTCCGTGAGCTCGGGATCGACCTCGACGGAACGGCGGAACGCGGCCACCGCACCTTCCAGGTCCCCGAGCCCCCCCTTCATCGTCGCGACGTTGTAGAGCGCGACGGCGTTGTCCGGGTCCCGCTCGAAGACGGCGTCGTACTCCGCCAGCGCCTCTTCGACCTGGCCGTTCTGGGCGAGAGCCGAGGCGAGGGCCTGGCGGGCGGTGAGGTTCTCGGGATCGGCCGCGATGGCCTTGCGGTAGGAGTCGATGGCGGTCTCGAAGTCGCCCCGGGTGAAGGCCCGGGTCGCTCGGACGACGTGGACCCCGGCGCCGACCGCGAGCTGCGAGAGGTCGTCGACCAGCGGGTCGAAGATCTGCATCTGGACCTCGCCCCGCTTCTCGAGGTGCTCGCGCGCCCTCTCGTCGTTGCCCAGGTCGCGGTAGGCCAGAGCCAGGTTGTAGTGGATGGCGTCCGCCTGAGGCTGGGACTCGAGCGCCCTCTCGAAGCGCTCCACGGCCTCCTGGGCATCGCCCCGCCGTTGGGCGATGACACCCAGGCCGTAGTGCGCCCCCGGCGACTCGGGCAGCAGGCCCAGCGCCCTCTCGTACCAGCCCTCGGCCGCATCGAGGTTGCCGCGGTCGGTCTCCACCTGGCCGAGGCGCAGGAGGGTCGGAAGGTCGGTCGCGCGGAGTTCGAGGGCCGCCTCGAGCATCGCGACGGCCTCGTCGTTGCGCTTCGCCTCCTGGTAGATCGTTCCGAGGTAGTACGGCCACCGGAAGTCGCTCCCGTCGAGCGCCCGGGCGTTGCGTAGCGGAGGCTCGGCGGCGTCCAGCAGCCCGTACAGGATGTAGAGCTGGCCCAGGAAGCCCATGGCCTCGGCGAGCTGCGGGTCGGGCGTCGCCGGGTCGGCGACGAGACCGTCCACCACGCCCTCCATCTGACGGAGCTGCTGCCGGACCGCCTCCTCCATGGCGTCCACGTTGGGCTTGGCCAGGGGCTGCAGCTGGGGTCGGGCGATGGCTGCCTGCGGCGCGGCCAGGGCGAGCGCGACCAGCAGGGTGGCGAGGAGTCGATGCGGGGAGGGGAGTCTGCGCTTCACTGTCGGTCTCCTGACGGAGAGGATACGAATCGGAGGCGGTGACGTTCTGGCGGAGAGAGAATCCGGGTCCTGTGGCCGTCGGGCCAGAGGACCTCGATGGAGGCGAGACGGCCCTCGGGGCCGAGACCCGTGCGGACGCGCGGTTCGTTGGCGGAAGCGTAGCTGCCCTCGGTGCGGAGCCGTCGCCAGATCGAGCGGCCGTCTTCCAGGATGAACCGGGCCTTGGCTCCGTGCGCGTCCCGCGGCCCGGGCTCGAGCAGGAGACGCAGCTCGGCGAAGCCCGGGTCGACGGCGAACTCGTTGACCAGGAGGCGTGCCGGCCCGGCGTTGTTGACCACGAGGACGTCGGTGTCGCCATCCTCGTCGATGTCACCGAACGCGGCCCCGCGACTCACCTCGGAGAGCTCGAACACGGCGCCGGCCCGGGCCGTGACCTCCTCGAAGCCCCGACCGTCGAGGTTGCGGAAGAGCTGGTTCGTCTGGTGCAGCGGGTACGGGTCTTCGGCCCGGGCCAGCGCCTCGATCATCTTGACCGCGCCGTTGACCGTCAGGACGTCCAGCCAGCCGTCGTTGTCGAAGTCGAACCACGCCGTGCCGAAGGCGGTGAAGTTCCAACTCGGGTTGCCGAGGCCGAGCTCGGCGGTCGCGTCGCGGAAGACCCCGCGGCCGTCGTTGAGGTACAGGGTGTTGGTCTCGCCGGTCAGGTGGGCCATGAACAGGTCGTCGTCGCCGTCGCCGTCGAAGTCGGCGGCGTCGACGCCCATGCTGGCCTCCGCCTGGCCCTCGGCATTGACCGCGGCGCCGGAGAGGAGGGCGTCGTCCCGGAACGTCCCGTCGCCCTGGTTGATCCACAGAAAGTTGGCCATCATGTCGTTGGCCACGTAGAGGTCCACCCGGCCGTCGCCGTCGAAGTCCGAGGCCACGGCACCCAGGGTCGTCCCGGAATGCTGGGCGAGGCCGGCGGCCACCGTCACGTCCTCGAGGGTGCCGTCGCCTCGGTTGCGGAACAGGCGATCCTGTTCGGGGTCGTAGGCCAGCGGGCCGCAGTAGTCGCGCGTCCCGGTGGAGGTGGAGCAGTCCTTGTGGACCGAGTAGGTGAAGTCGACGTAGTTGCCCACGTAGAGGTCGAGCCAGCCGTCGTCGTCGAAGTCCAGGAACGCCGCCGCGACGCTCCAGCGTGAATCCTGCGCGCCGCTCGCCTCCGTGGCGTCCTCGAAGGTGCCGTCGCCCCGGTTGAGCAGGAGCTGGTTGGCCCCGAAGTTGGTCACGTACAGGTCGACGTCGCCGTCGTTGTCCAGGTCGCCGGTCGCGACGCCCATGCCGTAGCCCGGAGCCGAGATCCCGGCCCGCTCCGTGACGTCGACGAAGCGCAGCACGTTGCGCCCGTCGGGTCCCGGGGCGAGGTCGTTGCGGTAGAGGCGGTCGGACTGGGGGTCGGGGCGCCGGGGTGGGAAGATCGCCTCGTCGACACCGACGCCCGGTCCCATCATGTGGCCCTGGACGACGTAGACGTCCAGGTCGCCGTCGCCGTCGTAGTCGAAGAAGGCAGCCCCGGAGCCCGTCATCTCGGGGTAGAAGAAGCGCCCCGACATCCCGTTGAAGTGGACGAAGTCGAGATTCGTCTCGGCGCCACGGTCGACGAACCACTCCTCGCCCCGGGCCGGAGGGGCCACCAGGGCGGGGAGCAGGGTCAGGACGAGAACGAGCGACGGGAGGCGGTGGGAAGGCATGGGGGAGTCCACGGGCTGAGCGGCCTATCGTAGCGGCCCGGCACGATGGCCGTCGCGCGGGAAAGGCAGGGAAGGGGCCGCGGAGGGGCGATGATCAGTCGCCGTAGACGTAGCCCTGGCGGGCGCGGACCTCGAAGGTCGGGTTGACCGTCTCCACCTTCACCTTGCGATAGCCCTCCGTGCCCGCCGGGTAGCTGCTGCGGTAGGAGAGCAGGTAGTAGCCGTTGTTCTCCTCCGCCACCGCTTCGAGGGGCTCGAGGAAGGTGTTGAACGAGAAGTAGTAGCGGCCGCCCGTGTCGCTCGCGAGCTGGGAGAGGGCCTGGTTGTTCCCGCGGTCCTGGATGGTCCCGGCATCCGTCGTGGAGACCACGTCGATGGGGTAGACGGCGATGTTCTTGTCGTTGAGCGCCTGCACCATCTCCGGGTAGTACCGCGGGTCGGGCGTCCAGACGCCTCCGGAACGCGCCTCACCGAAGCCCAGGCTGAAGAAGAGGATGTTCTTGCGGCCGGCGACGCCCTCCATCGTTCCCGAGAGGAGCCTCATGGCGTCGTAGATCTTGGTCGAGCTCTTGACGAGGTCCTTGCCCTGGGGCAGGTCGCGGAGCAGCGACGGTCCCTCCTTGGCCTCCGCCTGGCGCGACGGCCAGGTCTCCATCGGCTTGCCGCCGGAGAACATCCTGGCCAGAGCCGCCTCGATCTCCCGCTTGTCGTTGGAGAAGTCGAGCCACAGCTTGAGACTCGTGTCGTAGCTGGTCACGGCGATCCAGTCGTTGGGCAGCAGACGCTCGAGCACCCACTGGCGCGTGTACCGGGAGATGTTCATGTACTGGCGCGTCAGCTCGCCCGGAGCGACGACGCGGTCGTCCTGGATGAGGAGGACGAAGTAGCGGTCCCGGGGCAGGAGCTCGGTGTCGACCCCCACCCTCGCGGCCATCTCCTCGGACTGCACGAACCGGCGGTTGCTGTAGAAGGCCACGCTCGTGATCTCGACGGGCTCGCCCTCCTCCTCGACCACGAAGTCGTCGGGACCCAGGCCGATCACGACGTTGCCCCGCGTGTCGGTGACCAGCACGTCGAGCTGGACCTCGGCGACGTCGAGCTCCGCTTCGAACTGGGCCTGGGGCTCCTGCGCCTCCTGGGCGGCCAGTGCGCTCGGCACGAGCGGGGTGAGGACGAAGCAGGTCGCGATCGTGGCGCCCATGACCAGGCGTCTCGGGTCCAGGTGTCGGGGATCCAGGTGTCTCGGGTCCAGGCGTCTCGGGTCCATCGGTGGCTCTCCTTTCGGTGGGTGAATCTAGCCTGACCTTCTCACCGGGTATCGTCGCGACCTAGAGCAGTAGAGAGTTGGTGAGAAGGTCAGGCTAGCAGAGTCCGAGCAAGTATCGGGCCAACGGTCGAGGCTCCCGGGACTCGTCGCGGCTTCCCGGGGACCGGCTCGATGTCCCGGATCGCTGGGGATCCGCCGTGACTCCGGCTACCGTATTCTCTGGAGGACGGAGCCGTCCCTCGATGGGATGCCGGCGCCGGCCGGATCCTCCGCCGCGCTCCGCAACCAGCCCAGGAAGGACGACGACCGTGAATCGCGACTCTCGTGCCGGCCGCCCGGCCGCCCTCCTCGCTCCCGCCGCACTGACGTGGGCGCTCGCCCTTGCGCTGAGCGTCCCGGCTCCCTCCCTCCTCTCCGCCGCGGTTGGCGCCGATTCGTGGGAGCCCGTGCGCCGGCTCATGGCGGAGAGCAGGAAGGAGCGTCGCGCCGCCGCGAAGGAGATCGTCGAGCTGGGGGACCCGGCTCGGAGCCTGGTCCCGGGCATGGTGGACGCGCTCTTCTTCACGCCGCGCAACCAGCGGCGGGAGCTGCTGGAGACCTTGCGGGAGCTCACCGGCGAGGACCTCGAGTCCTACCGGGACTGGGTGGAGCTCCTGGGGTCGCGGGAGGACCTGGCGCCCGCCGACGGCTACCTCGAGTGGAAGGTGTCGCTGTTCGAGCGCATCGACGAGCGCTACGACGCGATCCTCTATCCCGGAGCGCCGGCCCGCATCCGGCTCGAGGAGGTCGTGTGGGGCGGCGTGCGGATCGCCGGCATTCCGGCGGTCGTGGATCCCCGCATGGTGCCGGCGTCGGAGGCGGAGTGGATGCTTCCGGACGAGCGGGTCTTCGGCGTGGAGCTCGGCGGCGAGGCCCGGGCCTACCCGGTGCGCATCCTGTCGTGGCACGAGATGCTCAACGACACCGTGGGCGGGCAGCCGGTCGCTCTCTCCTACTGCACGCTGTGCGGCTCCGGCATCCTCTACTCGACCGCGACCCCCGGCGGCGAGCCCTACAGTCTGGGCACCTCGGGCCTCCTGTACCGCTCCAACAAGCTGATGTTCGACAGCCAGACGCTCACCCTTTGGAGCAACCTCACGGGGGAGCCGGTGGTGGGGCGATTGGCCGGCACCCGGGCCGCCCTCGAGATGCTCCCCATGACGCTGACCCCCTGGAAGGAGTGGGTCGGGCGACACCCGGAGACCACCGTCATCGACCTCGAGTGGGCGCGCAAGACCTACGCGGCCTACGGCTTCGCCTACCGCCCGGGCGCCGCCGACCAGGCGCGCCAAGGCGTCTCCTTCCCGGTCTGGCAGCGCAGCGACGCGCTCGACGACGACGCGGAGATCTACGCGCTACGCCTGGGCGCCGCGGCCAAAGCCTGGTCGCTGGAACCTCTGCTGGAGCTGGGGCTCCTGCACGACGAGCTCGGCGGCGTGCCCCTGGTCCTGGTGGCCGAGGAGAGCGGCGCCGTGAGGGCCTACGAGAGCGGCGGGCGCCGCTTCCGCCGCGCGGGAGCCGGGCTGGTCGACGGGGACGGCGGGGAGTGGCGGATCACCGAGGCCGGGCTGGTCGCCGAGGCCGAAGGGGAGACGAGTGTGGAGGTGGCGGCCCTGCCCAGGGTGCCGGGGCACGTGGCGTTCTGGTTCGGGTGGTTCGGGTTCTACCCGGAGACGGAGGTTTGGGACGGGTAGTGCCCGTTCGACCGGCCCATGAAGCAGCGACTCGAGCTCGACCCTGGACGGTACCGCGTCTCCTCCGCGGTGGCGATCGCCCTGGCCGCGGCCCTGGTGGCGGTCGCCGCTCCCGGCGGGGTCGGTGGGGAGCCGCCGAGGCTCGCCGCGTCGGGCCTCGTGAGGCTCGCGCCGCGGGCCGGCGCGGACGACTTCGAGGACGAGGAGATCGCCGCCGACTGGTCGCTGCTCCGGGGAACGTGGAGCGAGGACCTGGGCGTGCTGGCGGGCGTGCCGGCGGCCGAGGGGCTGCCAGCGGGGGCGGTGGCGGCCGGCTTCGCGGGGTGCTCGGTCTGCACGGTGACCGCCGACCTCGCGGCCCGCAACCTCAGCGGCCCGCCGGAGGGGTCGCTGGTGTGGCTGATGGCCTTCGCCGAGGGCCTGCCCACCAACGTCCTGGTGGCCTTGCGCCCCGAGCTCGACCGGGTGCTCTTCGCCCAGCGCGACGGTGGGCGGATCCTCGCCGGCGGCTCGGCCGCGGCGACGATCGAGCCGGGGGTCTCCTACCGGGTGGAGATCCGCTCGGACGGTGCGCGCTTCGTCGTCTCGCTGAACGGTGCCGTGCTCTTCGACCAGCCCTCCGCCTTCCCCGGCGAGCCGTTCGGCACGGTGGGCTTCGGCGCCCGCGGGGCCGAGGTGGAGGTGGCGGGGGTCTTCGTGGTGGAGTGGGCGGGGGCGTCCCTGCCGTAGGACGAAGGCGCCGAGAAGCGGACGGGCGACGGGGGTGCTGCTGTGCACGGGGGAGCACGGGCTGGCGATCGGTTCCGCCCAGGGCCAGATGGAGTACGATGATGGGGCATCTTGGACCCGACTCCGAGGAGATCCACCATGAGCCGGCCCCTCAGATTGAACCACTCCGTCGCGCTGGCAGCGATCGCTCTCGGGTTGGCGTTGGTTGGCGCGCCAGCCCTCGCTGGCGAAGAAGAGCCCCTCTACGTGGAGGTCACCAAGCTCGTCCCTCCCGACGCCGGGTTCGGGGACGAGGTCGGCGAGGATCTGGAGATCGACGGAGACACGCTCGTGGTCGCTGGCGACGACTTCGGCCCCGGAGCGGCGTACGTCTACGAGCGCAACGCGGGAGGGAGCAACGCCTGGGGTCAGGTCACGGTGCTGCGGGCCCCGGACTCGGATGACGGCTTCGGTCGCAGCATGGCCCTCGAGGGAGACCTGCTCGTCGTCGGCATGAGCGTGTCCAACGACGACGACGCGGTCTACACCTTCGAGCGCGACGTCGACCGCCCTGGGAGCTGGCAGCTGACGGGCAAGCTCATCGACCCGGGTGGAAATGATGGAAACGACTTCGGCGTGCCCGCTCTTCAGGGTCCGACGCTCCTCGTGGGAGCCGGTGGCGACGACGAGGGAGCCGGCTTCGGCTCGGGTGCAGTCTTCGTTTATGAGCGCGACACGGATCTTTCCAGCGGTTGGCGGTTCCTGCAGAAGCTGATCGCCTCGGATGCGGCGGCTGGCTCATTCCTTGGGTTCTCTGTCGACCTCGACGGCGATACTCTCGTTGCTGGGGCTCCGTCGGACGACCAGCTGTTCACCAATGCCGGGGCTGCCTATGTCTTCGAGCGGGGCCCGGACGGTCTCTGGAGTGAGCAGGTGAAGTTGATCTCCTCGCAACCCGGCTTCGAAGACAACTTCGGCTGGTCGGTGGCGATCGAGGGTGACACGATCGCCGTGGGGGCTCCGAGCGATCCCATCGGTCAGGGAGCCGTTTACATTTTCGGCCGGAACATCGGGGGGCCGGAACAATGGGGCTTCGAGGCCCGGATCGTGCCCGACGACCCGGATCCGACGAGCTTCGGGCACGCCGTCGATCTTGTCGACGGACGGCTCCTGGTGGGCGCTCGCGCGAGCGGACCTGGGGGGCGGGTTCACCTGTTCGAGCGCGACGGAGCTGGGCAGTGGATCGAGACGTTCCGGGCCAGCGCCGAGGAGAAGAGCGTGAGGTTCGGCTCTGCGGTGGGCCTGAGCGGTTCGACGATGGCGGTCGGCTCGATGCTCGATGATGATGGTGGCTTCGACGCCGGAGCTGCCTACGTCTATGAGGCCGTGGCGCATCCGGAGATCGCGGCGGCGGGCGCCTGCCCGGGCGAGCTCACCTTGGAGCTGACAGGCGCCACCCCGAGCGGACCGATCGTCGTGGCCCGTTCGGAGAGCGAGGGCATCTCCGTCGTGCCCGGTGGGAAGTGCGCCGGCATCGAGGTGGGTTTGGAGGAGGCGAAAGTCCTCGCCGCCTTCCTGACCGATTCCGACGGCACGTTCCTCCAGACGGTGACGGTCCCGGAAGGCGCCTGCGGCCAGTTCCTCCAGGCCGTGGACCGGGTAACCTGTGGCGCCGGGGCGCTCACCCGGATCCCCTGAGAGCGATGGCAACGGGGAGACCCGCAGCCCCGACGAGACCGTCCTCATCCTCCGTCCCCGCCGGGGCTACGAACCGCATCAGAGGGGGTTGACGCACGTCTTCGACGAGGCGCTGCAGATCAGGCCTGGGCAGCAGTCGGTGTCGAAGGAGCACGGGTCGGTCAGCTCGCCGAGCCCGCAGGTCTCGTTGAAGAAGTCGCGGCAGGCCCGAAGCTCCGAAATGATCTGGTCCCCGAGAGCACCGCAGCCGCTCTGATCGCAGAGATTGGTCAGCTCCCACGGATCGAGGCTGAGATTGAACAGCGCCAGCGAGGTGCCGCCGAGGACCTCCACGAACTTGGAGACGTCCGGGGCGCTCGAAGCCGTGACGCCGGCGATGGCCCGGTTGTACATGTCATAGGTC
>CAJQNK010000105.1 GCA_905479655.1 uncultured bacterium
CCGCCTCTACGTGGCCACGGGTGGTATCCACCAGCTCCCGCCCGACGGTATCGACGACCAGGTGGTGGTCATCGACCTCCAGACCGAGACCCTTCAGACCGTGATCCCGGTGGGGGACCACCCGTGGGACGTGGGCGTCTCGCCCGACGGTTCGAAGGTCTGGGTGCCCAACGCACATAGCGAGACCCTGATGGTGATCGACCCGGACACCGAGACGGTCACCGATACGATCCTCCTCGGTGACGGCGGGAACAACTTCGGGGCCGACCACCACACGGCCGTGGTGGAGATCTCGCCGGACAGCTCGGAGGCCTGGGTCGCCCACATGCACGAGGACATCCTGTCGGTGCTGGACACGTCGACGCTGGCGGTGAAGCAGACCCTGGATCTGAGGGACCCGGACTGTCCGCCCCGGCCGCCGGACGGCGGCAAGGCCCAGAAGTGCGAGCACACGATGGGCATGGCGTTCCACCCGGACGGCTCGAAGATCTACGTCGGACGGTTCTTCCAGCACGAGATGTCGGTCTTCGACACCTCGACCCACGCCGAGCTCGTCCGGATTCCGGTCAACAAGGGGCCCAAGGCCCTCGGCCTGCACCCCGACGGCACCCGCCTCTACTTCGGGAACCAGTTCGACAACATGGCGACTGTCCTGGAGACGGCGACCGACACGGTCACGACGACCTTCGCCGTCGGCACGACTCCGATCCCCTATGGCCGTTTCTTCGGTCCTCTCGAGGCGGTGACCGGGAGCGTGACGGGTCTCGCTCCGGGACCGATCCGGTGCCAGAATCTCGCGGACGGTCAGAACCTGCGGGTCTCGGCGACGGGGCCCTGGTGGAACTGCGCCGCGGACGGTTTCACGGCCGTGGCCGGAGATCCCGTACGCCTGACCATCGGTGGGACGGCGGACAGTTTGGCTCAGGTCGGGGGGTCGATCACGGGGCTCGAAGGACCCTTGCAGGTGATCTGCCAGAACCGCACGACCAGCGAGACGGTCCGCACCACGCTGGCCTGGACCGCTCCGTGGTGGAACTGTGAGCGGCTCGGACTCTCGGTCGCGGTGGGTGACTCCGTCAGCATGACCGTCGGGGCGCGCTTCCGCTCGCCAGCGCCGGCGCCGTCGGGCCCTGACCTGGCGCCCCACGTCTCGTCCGTCGCGCCGCCGCCCTTCGTCGCGCCGCCCTACTGCCCGCCGAACGGTGTGGGGGGCTGCGACGTGTGCATCGAGCGCTGAGACGGGCGGAGCGCGGCAGCGAGAGTCGGTCGTGGAGTCCGGGCCTACTCGGCCAGGCGCCCGTCCAGCTCCAGGCCCGCGGCCACGCCCTTCATGGCCTCCAGCACGTTGCTCACGTGCTGCCAGAGGTCGAGCTCCCCGGCGAAGCAGGCCCGGCTGAAGTCGTCGGTCACCTCCTCGACGTGCTCCCGGTCGACGCCGGCGGCGAAGGCGCGCTGCTTCCAACGCTTCCGCACGGACTTCAGGGGTACGTCGCGGACGTCCTTGCTGGGCCGGATGAGCGCCGCCGCGATGATCAGCCCCGTGACCTCGTCGCTGGCCAGGAGCGCGTAGTCCATTGGAGCGACTCTCTCGACGCCGGTGCCGGCGGCGTTGTGCGCCAGGATGGCTCGGACGACCGACTCCGGGCAGCCGCGCTCGCGCAGGATGGGCGCACCCTCGCCGGGGTGGCGCTCCAGGGAGGGGTGGATCTCCCAGTCGAAGTCGTGGAGCAGTCCGGCCAGGCCCCAGACCTCGGGGTCGCCGTCGAGCCGCGCGGCGTAGAAACGCATCGCGGCCTCCACCGCCAGCATGTGGCGGCGCAGCCCCGGGGCCTTCACGAACTCACAGACGGTCTCCCAGGCTCTCTCGCGGTCCACGATCACCTCCCGCCGGCGTCGGCCAGGACCGCGAACGTCACGGTCGCATGGGCCACCAGCTTGTCGTCCTGCAACACCTGGCCCTCGCAGAAGGCCAGGCGCCCGCCCATCTTGAGGACGCGGCCCCGGCCGACGAGGCGGCCCGGAGTGGCGCGGCGCAGGAGCTGCACGTGGACCGTCGCCGGCACGACCGGCCGGCCCGCCGCGCCGGCGGCCGCCACCTCGGCGAGCGTCGTCAGGACGGCGAAGTGGATCGTCCCCGGCATCACCTCGTGCTCGGGGCGGGTGTCGAGGACGACCTCGCCGTCGTCGCCGGGTCGGAGGCCGAGGGAGCGGTTGAAGGACATCGTGCGGATTATACCGACCAAAGCATGGTGCGGGTCTCGTCAGCGCGGCGCTATCCTGACCTCATGCTGCGACTCGTCCTGGTGCGTCACGGCGCCGTGCCCAGCAACGCCCGCCTCGGCCTCGTCGGCCGGACGGACGAGGAGCTCACTCCCGAGGGGGTCCGCCAGGCCGAGGCGCTGGCCTCGGCGCTGGGCGGCATCGAGCCCTCCGCCGTCGTTTCCAGCCCCCTGGCCCGGTGTGTCGAGACCGGTCGCCGGATCGCCGAGGTCGCCGGCTTGGCGCTCGCGACGGATCGGCGCCTGATCGAGCAGGACTACGGCGACTGGGAGGGCCTCACCCGCGACGAGGTCGTCGGGCTCGGGCCGCAGGACGCGGAGCGGATGGAGGCGTGGTGGCACGACCCGACGACCGCGCCGCCCGGAGGCGAGTCCCTGGAGGACGTGGCCCGGCGGGCCGGCGAGCTGGTGGAGGAGCTGCACCGTCGCCGGCAGGGCGACGGACCCGTGGTCCTCGTCAGTCACGTCGGGCCGATCAAGAGCCTGATCTCCCGCGTCCTGGGCCTGCCGTTGGCGGACGGGGTGCGCCGGTTCTTCCTGGATCCAGGCGCCTACTCGGTGGCGGACTGGGGCGTGCGGAAAGTCCTGCGGGTCCTCAACGCCCGCGGCGAGTGGCCCCTCACCCGGCGCTGACCATCGCCTCGAGGCGCCGCTTCAGGTCGGGCAGCCACTCCTCCAGCGGAACGGCGGCCGGAACCACGATCTCGATCTTGCCGGAGCGCAGTTGGCGCACGGCGCCGTCACCCTCCGGCAGCAGGGGCACCTGGATCGACTCGCGGGAGATCTCGAGGTCGTCGACGACGTCGAAGATCCGGTTCATCGTCTCCATGTCCAGCGGCGGCTCCATGGGGTTTCTCCTCAGTCGACGAACAGGTCCTTGAGCAGGGGCTTCTCCGGATCCACGGCGTAGCGCCCGAGATCGGTGACGCCGGCCTCGGCCAGGGCCTCCTCGTCGAGGAAGAAGCGCCCGGTCGTGCTCCGGGAGTCGCGCACCAGGATCGCGTGCGCCGCGTCGGCGACGACCTCGGGGGTGCGGCAACGGCTGGGGTCGACCCGGTCGCCGAGCATGCGGAGCGCCGCGGTGTCGATGACGGTCACGGGCCACAGGGCGTTGACGGCGATTCCCCGAGGCGCCAGCTCGGCTGACATCCCGAGGGCGCACAGGCTCATGGCGTACTTGGAGATGGTGTAGGCGCAGTGATCCGCGAACCAGCGGGCCTCGATCTCGGGCGGCGGCGCGAGGTTGAGGATGTGGGGATTGTCGGCCTTCTCGAGCCAGGGCAGACAGGCCTGGGAGCAAAGGAAGGTGCCGCGGACGTTCACCGAGAACATCAGGTCGAAGCGCCGCATCGGCGTGTCCGCGGTGCCCGCGAGCCAGATGGCCGACGCGTTGTTGACCAGGATGTCGATGCCGCCGAAGCGCTCCACGGCCGCCTCGACCGCGGCCTTCACCTGGTCCTCGTGCCGGATGTCCAGGCGCACGGCGAGAGCCTGTCCCCCGGCGGCCTCGATCTCCGCCGCCGCGCTGTGGATCGTGCCGGGGAGCTGGGGGTGGGGCACCACGGTCTTGGCGGCGACGACGACGTTGGCGCCGTCGGCCGCCGCCCGCAGGGCGATCGCCTTGCCGATGCCGCGGCTGGCGCCGGTGATGAAGAGGGTCTTGTTGCGCAGATCGCTCATGGCGGGATCCGGCCTCCGAACGGCCTGGTTATCGGGCTCGATGCGCTCAGCCCTCGTCGGCCTCGTGCATCATGGGGTCCTCGAACACGCGGAAGTAGTGGTTCGTTCCGTAGCGCGCGAAGTTCCCGACCCGCGAGGTGTAGACGCAGGCGAACGACTCGATCTGGTTGGTGAAGAGGGTCTTGCTGGAGCCCTGCTTGAACAGGGATCCCCACAGGGGGTTGAAGGCGTCCTGGGTGGTGTCGTTCAGTTGGGCCAGCCGATGGCGAGCGGCCCGGTGCCGGTCGGCGCGGCTCTGGAACCGCCGCCGAATCCCCTCGAGGCTCTCGGCCGGCAGGGCTCGTCCTCGCTCGGCGAGCTTCCCGGCGAGCGCCATGCCGTCCCGCAGCCGGTCCATCTCGTGGCCCAGGCGCGTGACCTCGATCTTCGCCTGCCGCAACGCCTCGAGCTCCGGCGCCAGGCGTCGGCGGGTCTCGATCTCGTCCTCCAGCTCCTGGACGACGAGGGCGGTCCGCCAGGTGGACTCGATCTTCGAGCTCACGATGTCGCCGTAGATGTGGTCCCCGACGTAGAGCACCCGCTCGCCCGGAACGTCGAGCAGACCCATGAGCCCCTCGCGGTTGCCGCCGGTGTAGACGCCGCCCCAGCTCGGGCTCTCGACGGTCTCGCCCGGCTCCCCGTCGGGGCCGACGGTAACGAAGGGCTCGTGCTTCTTGAAGAAGGAGGGCTTGCGAGCCGAGACGATGACGAGAGCGAACAGGTCACGCCAGTTGTCGAGGCCCGGCAGCGCGCCCTCGAAGAGATGGCGGCAGAGACCCGCGGCGTAGTGCCAGTCGGAGTTGGTCAGGAGGATCAGCCGTCGGCCGCCGAGCGCCAGGCGCTCGAGCGCGAGGGCCACCTCCGGGTCCCGGTCGAGGAAGCGGTCCGGATCCTCGAGGATCCGGCGCTTGAGGGTCCCCTCGGCGTGCACCCAGTCCAAAGCGGTCCGGACGTCCGTGAAGAGGTCGCCGTACGGGCGTTTGGGCACGGCGCCACGCTGAATGGCCGCCACGAGCTCCGCGTAGAGGTTGACCTCGGGCAGCTCGAACAGGCTGTCGACGTGGTAGAAGCGGGAGTTCGCCGGGTGCAGCGGGTCGTGACGGTAGAGGCGCACCAGCTCGGCGCGGTCCAGTCGCTCGCGTCCGAGATACGCGGCCCCCACGTACCGGTGGCGGTTCATCCGGATCACCGTCCCCGCCTGGCGGTCGATCATCAGACCGCGGCTGAAGAGCTCGGGGCGGAACTCCACCTCGCGGCGGATCGTCGCCGGGTAGCCGTGGTTCTGGACCAGCCGGTCGAGGGTGAGCTCGAACGTGATCCGGTCGAGGGGCCCGCGGTTGTAGGCCGCCAGGGTCCAGTCGAGGTCGAAGCCGATGTGGCGGATCGTCTCCATGCGCAGGGACCGGTTGACGAAGACCCGGCGCTCGAAGGGAGGCATCCCCTCGCCGAGCGAGGCGCGCAGCAGCTCGGCCTGCGGCGAAACGTCGGCCAGCGGCGGAACGAGGTCGGGATCGGGTCGGGGCGCGTCGTTCATCGGTCCTCTCCCAGGAGGATGGAGCTCGCTTCGGGGAGCACGAGCTCCGCGGGCTCCCGGAAGTGGATCATGCCGTCGGAGAGCGGGGGTCCGCTGATCCCCGGGTCGATGCTGATCATGGGCACCTCCCGAGCGTAGGCGGAGCGCAGCACCAGGTCCGTCACGCCGACGGAGAACGACGTCCCGACGAACAGAACCCGGTCCGCGGTGCGGGCCGCCTGGCGCACCTCCTCGTACCGGTAGTCGTCGTGTTCCTGGTAGTACTCGTCGAAGAACAGGACGTGGGCTCGGAGGGCCTCGCAGCACACCGGGCACCTCGGCAGCGACGCGGGGGACGGTGCCGCGCGGAACGCCTCCAGGTCGAACGCCGAGCGGGGGAGCGATCCGCGCGGGGCTCCGTTCTCGCACCCGGGCCGGGAGCAACGGACCCTGTCCGAGCTCCCGTGGACCTTGACGAGGCTGCGCGAGCCCGCCCGCTCGTGCAGGCAGTCGATGTTCTGCGTCACCAGCAGGAATCGCCCGCCGCCGGCGACCTGCCAGCGCTCGAGATCGGCCAGGGCGTGGTGGGCGTCGTTCGGCTCGGCGCCGTCGATGGCGGCGAAGCGCTCCAGGTACCACTCCCACTGGCTCACGGGGTCGCGGTCGAAGAAGGCGACCGTGGCCAGCTCCACGTCGTCCCGCCGCCAGATCGCGTCGGGCTCGCTGCCGCGGAAGGTCGGGATGCCGCTGGCATGGCTCGCGCCCGCGCCCGTGACGACGAGGAGGAGCTCCGGGGTCGGGTTCGAGAGGGCGGCGGCGAGGTCGCGGGCGGCTTCCGGCATGGGACGCGAGAGCATACCAGCGCCAGCCCGATGCGCACGCCTGCGGTGGGCGAGAGCCTGACGGCCTGACGCTATGTGATAGGAAGGGTCACGTTGTCGCGACGCCCGTTCGGCGACTCCGCCTGCGGGCCCGCGGTCGTGCCCCCCTCACCCGTGTCCGAGGGCCGAGCTTGGCCGCTCCCGCGACTCCTTCGTCCCTGAGGAGGTTCGACATGCCCGAATTGTCCATCGACCGGAGAGGCTACTCCGACCCCGAGGCGCTGGTCTCCACCGAATGGGTGGCGCAGCACCTGGACGACCCGTCCATCCGCCTCGTCGAGTCCAACGAGGACCCGCTCGTCTACCCCTCGGGGCATGTCCCCGGCGCCGTGGAGATCGACTGGACACGCGACCTGAACGACCAGGTCGTCCGCGACTACGTCGGCGGCGAGGCCTTCGCCGGTCTCTGCGGCCGGCTCGGCATCGGGCCGGAGACGACGGTCGTGTTCTACGGCGACAAGAACAACTGGTGGGCCGCCTACGCCTTCTGGGTCTTCCAGCTCTTCGGCCACACCCGAGCCCGGTTGATGGACGGCGGCCGGTTGAAGTGGCAGAAGGAGGGTCGTTCCCTCACCCGCGAGGTCCCGTCGCCCGAGCCCGTCGCGTATCCGCAGGCCGACCGCGACGACCGTCGCATTCGCGCCTTCCGCCGGGAGGTCCTCGAGCACGTGCGCGGCGAGGGGCCGCTCATCGACGTCCGCAGCCCGGAGGAGTACTCGGGCGAGCGGCTGCACATGCCCGACTATCCGAACGAGGGTGCGTTGCGGGGAGGCCACATCCCGGGGGCGGCGAGCGTCCCGTGGGCGAAAGCCGTGGACCCGGAGCTCGGTACGTTCAAGAGCGCCGACGCGCTGCGGGCGATCTACGAGGGGGAGGCCGGTCTGACTCCGGACGACGACGTCGTCGTCTACTGCCGGATCGGCGAACGGAGCAGCCATACCTGGTTCGTGCTGACCCATCTCCTGGGCTACGGCAAGGTGCGCAACTACGACGGGAGCTGGACCGAGTGGGGCAACCTGGTCGGGGTGCCGGTCGAGAAGTAGGGAGATCTGCCGGAGGCGCCTCGGCGCCTGTGCAGCAGGCCGATAGACTGGCGAGCCAGCCCATGCCCGAGAGCCGAGACCCACGACCCGCGACCCAGGACCCGGCCGCCGAGCCGCCGCCGAAGCTCGCCGCCTTCCTGGAGAATCTCGCCTTCTTCCCCGACCGCTCCGACCGGATCCAGTTCCTGATCTCGGTCGCCGACAAATACGAGGAGGTGCCGGAGGAGGTGGCGACCCGGCCGTTCCCGAAGGAGCGCCAGGCGCCGCACTGCGAGTCCGAGGCCTACGTCTGGGCCCTGCCGCAACCGGACGGCACGCTGCGGCTGCACTTCGCGGTGGAGAACCCGCAGGGGGTCTCGGCCATGGCGATGGCCGCCATCCTCGAGGACACCCTCTCGGGCTGCACGCCCGAGGAGATCCTGCGCGTGCCGTCCGACCTGCCCTACGAGATCTTCGGGCGCGAGCTCTCGATGGGCAAGACCATGGGGCTCCTGGGGATGGTGGCGATGGTTCGCTCCGCGGCTCGACGGCTCCTAGCCTGACGGGCGCCTCCCGGGTCCTCGGAGGCGATCAGAGAACGTAGAGCTCTCAGAGGAAGTAGAGCTCGTCGTCGACCCGGGGCGGTCTCCGGCGGTCGCCGCTCTTCGTCTGTCGCCTGAGACGGAAGAGCTCGCCCAGGGGATCGTCGTTGCCGTCGAGCGCGTCGCCCATCTCCTCCTCGATCGTATCGGGGTCGTCGCCGGCTTCGAGCCGCGCCAGGGCCTCCTCCAGTCGCGGACCCGGCTCGAGCCCGGAGGCGTCGCCGAACCGGCGCAGGAGGCGGGCCAGGGTCCGGGGATCCTCACTCTCCTCGGCGCTGCCCATCTCGTCGGCCAGCGATCCCATGACGCTCTCCAGCCGGGCGTCGTCCAGCCCGGCGAACGGGCCGTCCGGGGCGCCGTCCTCCCCGGGCCGGGACCGGGGCGTGGCGAAGCGGGCCGGCCGCCGCTCGAGACGCTCGCGGCCACACCGGGGGCAGTCGGGCCGGCTCTCGGTGTCGACCGAGGCGGAGAAGAAGTTGAGCAGGGCGTGGCAGTCGGGGCAGTAGAACTCGTAGATCGGCATGGGTCCGTTCTCGTGTCGTGGGTCCGGGGCCTAGCCTGCCCTTCTCACCGGGTGTCGTTGCGAGAGGCCGTAGGTGCCTGGAGATGCAAGGCTTGCGACCGAGGGCGACGCAGTCGTACTGTCTGTACGTCGAGGAGGCCGAAGGGAGCGTAACGCCGCAGATTCAGGTA
>CAJQNK010000106.1 GCA_905479655.1 uncultured bacterium
GAGACACGCTACGAGCGGCCCTCTCCTCCGGACTCTTCGTTGGGAATCCTCCCCGATTCACCGAATCGAGTGCGGATTCCCGCCTTGATTCCGAAGAAGATTGCGCGCTCTCGCTCGCGCCCGGCTTCCACCACGGGCTGCAAGCTGACTGGAACGGGCGGCGGGGAGGAGTCCCGGCGCGTAGCCGCCTCTTCGCTCAGATGATCAGGCGTACGCCACCGAGGTCTGAGACCTTGAACGGGAAGCGATCTCCCGGGGAGCCGATGAACATGAAGTTGGGGGCGATCTTCCACTCTCGGGACAGCTTCTGGATCAGGTCGGGTCCGAAGTCCCCGTACAGGACCCGGAAGTCGATCTTGATGTCCGGGTAGGCCCGGTCGAGCACCTCGACGTCCTTCCTGATCTCGGGGGAGGCCTCTTCGCCCTCTTTGAGCACCGTGACGATCCTCAGCTTCATCGTGTGCTCGTTGTCGGTGACGTAACGCATGACCCGGTTGAGCACCGCGACGTTGTCGCCCTTGGTGAAGAAGACGAACTCCTGCGAGTTGATGCGGTCGATGGTCCGCGTGATCATCCCGCTGCTGTTGGAGATCGTCCGGACGAGAGGGTCGGAGAGGTACTTCAGACCGTGGAGAAGTCCCTCGAGGATGGCGACCCGATAGAGCATGACCGCGATCACGCCGACCGTCGGCACGAAGTACTCGAGGAAGACCCCCAGGTAGACCGGGTTCATCACCGCGTTGCCGAACAGGGCTACGAGCACGGCCGGAATCGCCACCGCCAGGGCGATCCAGTGGGCGCGCTCCGGCCGCGGCAGCCGCGAGCGCCTGACCTTGAGAAGCACGTTGCCCAGCCCGAACAGGGCCATCACGAGCAGGAACGAGATGGTGTAGACGCCGGCCAGGGCCTCGAGTCTCCCCTTGGTGATCAGTAGCACCGAAACCGAGAGCACGAAGAAGACCATCGCGATCCGGTACGGGGAGTTGCGTCGATTGAGACGGAGGAAGAACTGCGGCAGGATCCGGTCGAGCGCCATGCGCTGCACCAGGCCGTTGACTCCCACGAACGACGTGAGCACCGCGCCGCTCAGGACCAGGGCCGCGTCGATCGACACCAGCCAAGCCAACCAGCCGCCCGCGGCCACCCGTCCCATCTCGGACAGCAGCGCTTCCTGGTGCTCGAGGATGCCCGTCATCGGGATGATCGCGAGCGCCAGGAAGGCCGTCAACGGATTGAAGACGGTCACCACGACCCACATGTTGCGCAGGGTCTTCGGGAAGACGCCGGCTTCCTGCTCCTCGACGAAGTTGGCGGAGCTCTCGAAGCCGGAGATGCCGAGCATCGCCGCCGAGAAGCCGAAGAACAACGCCTGGACCAGACCTCCCTCGACGGGCAGCGCGAAGTTCGCCGTGAGCACCGCGAGGCCGCCGCTGACGAGCCGGCCGGCCGCCCACAGCACCAGTAGGGAGAGAGTCGCGAGGTGGGTGAGGAAGATGGCGACAGCCACCTTCGAGGATTCGTGAATGCCGGCGATCGAGAGGATCATGAAGAACGCGAGCAGCCCGATCGTGGCCGGAATGACAGGCCAGCCGCCCAGGAGGACCTGGACGTAGTGCATGGCCTCGTTGGCCGAGATCACCGCCGTCGCCATATAGGAGAGCAGCGTCAGGCATGCAGCCAGGGAGGCGACGCGCTTGCTCGTGGTGTTGAGCAAAGCGTTGTAGGCGCCGCCGTTGAGGGGCAGGGCGCCGACCACCTCGCTATAGATCTTACGGAACAGGTAGAGAACCGCGGCGACCATGAGCAGCGAGACCCAGGCGTACTTGCCCGAGTAGGCGATCGCCAGCGCCGAGACGTAGAGACACGACGAGCTGATGTCGTTGCCGCAGATCGCCGTCGCCGGCAGCTCGCCGAGCTTGGCGCTCTGGGCCAGGGCCTTGATCTCCGGATGGGCGGGCGAGCGCCGCCAACTCCTGGGCGAAGGTGCGTTGACATTCACGGCCGGATCATCCCATCCATCGGTCCTGCCGTCGACCTCCGCCGTCCTCGAGCCACAACTTCACCGTCGCGCCGGAGACGATCGTCGATCCTCCGGCGCGACGGCATCGAAGCTCTGTTCTCGGCTCCTACTCCGCTAACAGGGCGCCGCCGGCTGTGACCTTGAAGGCGCGGTAGATGTCGTTGCCCCCGGTCGACGCCGGGTTGACGAACTCCCAGACGATCTCGCCCGCGGGGTTGACCTCGAAGACACGGCCGGTCGAACCCTCGGTGATCATGGTGTTGCCGTTGGCGAAGCGCTGGGCCGTGCCCTTGAAGTGGCTCCAGAAGGACCAGACCTGCGGCGACCCGGAGTCCGTCGCGGTGTACTCGAACGGGATCGAGTCGTCGACGGGGTCGATCTCGATGACGCGTGACCAGGTGCGGCCGGTCTTCGGGTAGCCGGAGATCGAGCCGTTGTCCAGGAGGATGAGGTGGCCGGCGCCCGGCTTGTCGTCGGTGATGATGTTGATGCCGTGGGGCGAGATGGCGACGTCCTTCATCGACCAGACGATGTCTCCCGTGTCCCGGTCGACGACGATCAGGAGGTTCGCGCTCTGGTACTGAATGAAGACGTTCCCCGGCTGGAACCGAGCGTCCGGGATGGTGGCGTCCGACGGGATCACCCCGGCGCCGTTGGCGTGGCCCCAGTCGCCGCCCGCGGCGAAGATCAGGTCCTTGGCCTGCTGGGAGAGTCCGATCTCGTCGTAGTGGTCGGCCGTCTGCCACTCCCACACGACGTTGCCGGCGGGGTCGACCTCGATGATGCAGTCATCGATCAGGAGCTTGTCGGAGACGTTGAGATCCATGATCTCCCGCGAGCAGAGGATCATCGTGTTGCCGTTCTCCAGGCGCTCGAAGTCGTGGTGTAGGAAGCGCTCGTTGTCGATGTAGCTCCAGATCATGCTGCCGGCCAGGTCCATCTCGACGATCCGGTCGCCGCAGTTGACCGCGCAGCCCGGCTTCGGCCCGTCGCTCACGTAGGCGAGCAGGGTTCCGTCCCGGGTGGGCTCGGTGAAGCCGAGCAGAGGCAAGCTCGGTTCCGGCGAGTTCCAGGCCTTGACGAGACTGCCCGTGGTGGAGACCGCGTAGGTCTGTCCGGTGTTGGCGTTGAACACCACGAAACCGGGAGTCACCTGCGCGGGATCGTTGATGGTGACGCCGACGGGGAACTCGGTGACCCAGCCGTGGGCCGCGGCCCCGAGGGTGCACAGGAGGAGTGCTCCGATCCAGATCGATCGCTTCGATTTCGACATTCTTCTCTCCTTTCGGTTCGGGGATCTCGACCCCGAGCCAGATTCTCGAATACGCGAAGGGCGGGAAAGCCCGTCGCCTGACCTGCCGCACCCCCACGGAACGGGTCTCGATGCGGGTGAGGGCGCGGCTTCCTGATGTTGCGTCCAGCTACGGGGTCGGCAGGTACGAGGCAGACCAGCCATCCAGCGGGTACCAACGGGCGGAAGAGGTCCCGAAGAAGCCGCCTCCCCCGTTCGCGCAACCGATCTCCGACTGCCAGATGAGCTCGCCGGTGACGCCGTCGTACTCCCGCGTGAACTCCGTCGTGCATCCGACCACGGCGTTGCCCCCGAGGGTGTCGGCTGCCGTACCCTGGGCACCACAGCTACCCTCGACCGTGTCGTAGACGGCCTCGGCGGTCGCCGTCCGGTTCACCTCGTCGATGGAGAGGACGAGACCGCGACCGTTGTCGTTGTCGAGCAGCATGTACCGCCCGTCGCGACGACGGTGGAAGTTGTGCTGACCGGAGAAGAAACTCGCGCCCGGCACGCCGGACCAGTCGACGGTGATGTCCTCGGGCAGCTGGTTCGGCGGGTTGCCGTCGACGATCCAGAGGACCTCGCCGAAGGTCGGGCTCGCCGGATTGAGATCGATCTTCGCGACCGAGTCCCGAGTCAGCCAGGAAAGCAGGACGGTGCCGTCCTCCTCCACCCAGACCACGTTGTTGTGGAGCCAATCGCCGAAAGCGCCCGGGGGGATCTCCAGGTGGTCCCGGGGGTTCCACTCGTAGAGCTCGTTGCCCTGGTTGTCGAGAATGACGACCGGGTCGAGCGTCAGGCCGCCGATCGTCTCCTGATAGAGGCCGTAGAAGAGTCCGTTGGACTTGAAGATGTCGTGGTGCAGGCCGAGGAAGCCGTAGCCGCTCACGTCGAACCGTTCGATGTCGTTGCCGAGCAGGTCGACCTCCACGATCGAGCCGTCCGTCTCGCCGAGGATCGTCTGTTCGTCGGTGTAGCGCACCATCGCCAGCACGCCGAGGGAGCCGCTGGGATCGATGTCCTCGTACCAGACGAGATCGCCGGTGCCGGTGTCGTAGATCACGGCCACCGCGGTGTCGTCACAGGGAAGCTCACCGCCGATCAGACCCATCGTCGACGCGCCCTCCACCGTCATCCAACTGTCGATGTCGAACGGCGGCGCCCCGGTCACGAAGGAGTCCGCGGCGGACAGACCGAGCGGGTGCTCCAGCGCCGTCACCACGATGTCGTACTGGTTCAGTGGCGCGAGGAAGAAGACGGGGACGTCGTGCGTGCCCGCCGTGACCTCGCTCCGATGGGCGCGTTCCACCCCCTGCCCGTCGGTGCGGGAGTAGCGAACCTCGACGGGCTGCGGCGGGTCGACTGTGACCGAGCAACCGAAGCGCAGCGGGTTCGACGTCGAAGCGCAGGAGACGTCGATCGCGACCGGCTCCGCGAAGCCCAGCGGAACGGCGTTGCTCGCCGAGCAGGTGCCGAGGTCGAGACCCTGGAGCCAGGAGCCACAGGCCGCCAGCGGGAGCGTCACGGCGCCACTCACATCGCCCGCTCCATCGGCGGTCAGCTTCGCCCGCGGCTTCAGGTTGCCCGTCACGTCGAGGGGGGTTCCGGCACACGAACCGCCGGGTACGGTGTCCGCCCCCTCGGTCGAGCCGGTCAGGAAGACGACCTGGCCGTTGGGAAGGGCTCCGGTGAGGTCGAGGGTGACGGGACCGGGACAGCTCCCGCTCAGGGTGAGGGTCTGGGCAGCAGACAGGCCCGGGAAGGAAACAAGGGCTACAGCGACCAGCAGCGCTCGGCTGGTTCGGGTTTCGAACATCGAGGTTCCTCCCCGCGTCAGTTACGACGCTATTCGGCTTGGCGATCGTCGATATGCGGGCCTGAAAGATAGCACGACGCGTATTTACCTCGAGACCCCGCCCCGGAACCTCGACTCCGAGGCCCGATCGACGTCGATCCGAGGGTGTTCGCCGTTGGCACCTCGGCTCTGCGGACGAGCCCGACGAAGGAGGCGACCGCGGCGGCGAAGACGAACAGGAGCAGGATCAACGGGAGCAGGGAGCCAAGGCTCCAACCGCGCCGGCTGCGCGAGCCTTCCGGCGGCGCCGCCCGCGGCACCACACGGCGGGACTCCTCCTCGATCGGGGCGACGAACCGGTTGGCGCCGGGGGCGGGGTCTTCGGGGGCGTCCTGAGTCATTCGGGCTCTCGATCAAGGCTGCGAGTCCGGGCGCCCGGACTCGAGAGGGCAGCGTAGCAGGCGGCCAGCCGCCAGCCCGAATCCGCCACCGGGGGCCAGGACTCACCACGGCCTGCGCCCGCACGAACTTTGTCACCCCTTTGTCGACCCCTTGACACACGGCCGCCCGCGGGTAAAATGGGCCTCGCCCTGAAGTCAGCCACTGGAGGGGATTCGCCGTGTTCTCCGCGCGGCGGGTCGGCACGAATGGGTCTCAGATACCATACGATCATCGTCGTACCGCACACCCGCGCTCGCTTTCGCAAGTGGCGGGTGACCCACCGTCAGCTCGTCCTGGCGGTCGGGCTCTTCGCCGCCCTCCTCCTCGGCTCCGTGGCCACGACCTGGTCGTTCCTGTCGAACACCATCGACCGGCAGGAGCTGGCGCGGATCCGTGACGAGAACGCCCGGATCCGCGAGGTGAACGCCGCCTTCGAGCAGAACCTCCAGGAGCTCGAGGGCCAGCTGGCCGAGTACGAGACGCGGACCCGACAGCTCGCCATCGTGGCGGGGCTGGACGATCTGACCGCCTCCGGCGAGGGCGCCGGTGGACTCGAGCTCACGCTGGAGGGCGACGGACTGGGTGACTTCGCGGGACGGATCGGGCAGCTGGGCCGCCACCTGGAATCCGTGGAGGCCGGCCTCTCCGAGCAGCTCCAGAGGATTTCCTCGACGCCTGCGATCGCTCCGTCGAAGGGCGTCGTGACGAGCGGCTTCGGCCATCGGAGCGATCCGATCACCGGGCGTCGAGCCTCCCACCCCGGCGTCGACATCGCCAGCTATCCCGGATCGCCCGTCGTGGCGCCGGCCGATGGTGTCGTCCTGCGGGCCGGGCGGAACGGAGGCCTCGGCAACGCGGTCTACCTCTCCCACGGCTTCGGCATCACGACCCGTTTCGGCCACATGTCCCGGGTGGCGGTCGAGCCCGGCGACGAGGTCCGGCGCGGCGACGTGGTGGGCTACGTCGGCTCCACGGGCCGTACGACCGGCTACCACCTGCACTACGAGGTCCGCGTGGACGGTCAGCCGGTCAATCCCCTCGGGTACATCCTCGAGCCCCTGCCCCGGCGCTTTTGAGCGCCCGTCGACACCCCCGGGGAATGCCCGGGCCGGCCCCTCCGTTCTGCTAGAGTGCAAGGCCCCGGGCGTACCGCCCTTCGGGCGGAGTCGCGCTACGGCGTCCGCCTCCGGGTCTTCCCGAATCCACGCACGAGTCCAGTCCACCGGGAGCAGCTCATCCCAGACCCCAGGCCGGTGCCCGACGCCTCTCGCCTCCCCGCGCCCTCGTCATGCCCGTTCGGCGCGACGAGCCCGACAGGGAAGCCGAGCCCACCCAGCACCGAGAGAGTCCCATGATCAACAAGATGCTCGCCAAGGTCTTCGGCACCAAGCACGACCGTGACATCAAGCGCATGCAGCCCACCGTGGCTGCCATCAACGCGCTGGAGCCGCAGATCCAGCCACTCTCGGACCAGCAGCTGCGGGCCAAGACCGAGGAGTTCCGCGCCCGAGTCGCCGACGGCGAGACCCTGGACGACCTGCTGGTCGAGGCTTTCGCCGTCGTGCGCGAGGCGGCGCTGCGGACCGTCCACATGCGTCACTACGACGTGCAGCTGGTCGGCGGAATGGTCCTGCACGAGGGCAAGATCGCGGAGATGAAGACCGGTGAGGGCAAGACCCTCGTCGCGACCCTCCCCGTCTACCTCAACGCGCTGAGCGGCAAGGGCGCCCACGTTGTCACCGTCAACGACTACCTGGCGCGTCGCGACGCGGAGTGGATGGGCACGGTCTACCGTTTCCTCGGTCTCAACGTGGGCGTCATCCAGCACGACATGCTCGATGCGGACCGCAAGGCCGCCTACGCGGCGGACCTGACCTACGGCACCAACAACGAGTTCGGCTTCGACTACCTGCGCGACAACATGAAGTTCGACCTGGGGCACATGGTCCAGCGGGGGCACAACTTCGCGATCGTGGACGAGGTCGACTCCATCCTCGTGGACGAGGCACGGACGCCGCTGATCATCTCGGGCCCGTCGGAGGAGTCGGTCGACAAGTACTACCGGATCGACCGGATCATCCCGTCGCTCGAGCGCGGTGAGGAGATCGAGGAGCAGGACACCAAGTACACGACAGGCGACTTCCTGGTGGACGAGAAGGCCCACACCGTGGCCCTGACCGAGGAGGGCGTGGGCAAGGTCGAGGGGCTCCTGGGGATCGACAACCTTTACGACCTCGCGAACATGGAGCTCCTGCACGGGGTGAACCAGGGGCTGCGGGCGCACCACCTGTTCAAGCGGGACAAGGCGTACCTGGTCAAGGACGACGAGGTGGTGATTGTCGACGAGTTCACCGGTCGCATGATGACCGGCCGGCGCTGGTCCGACGGCCTGCACCAGGCGGTCGAGGCCAAGGAGGGGGTCAAGATCAAGCAGGAGAACCAGACCCTCGCCACGATCACTTTCCAGAACTACTTCCGGATGTACGACAAGCTCGGCGGCATGACCGGCACGGCCGAGACCGAGGCCACTGAGTTCGGTGAGATCTACGACCTGGACGTCGTCGTCATCCCCACCAACCGGCCCATGGTGCGCGACGACCGGGCCGACCTGGTCTACCGCTCGGCCCGGGAGAAGCTGACGGCGGTGATCGACGAGATCGAGGACTGCCACGACCGGGGGCAGCCCGTCCTGGTGGGCACCGTCTCGATCGAGAGCAGCGAGATGGTCGCCAAGCGCCTCAAGCCGCGGAAGGTCCCCCACGTCGTGCTGAACGCCAAGTACCACGAGCGGGAGGCCGGCATCGTCGCCCAGGCGGGGCGGATGGGCGCCGTGACCATCGCCACCAACATGGCCGGACGCGGAACCGACATCGTCCTGGGCGGCAACCCCGAGGAGCTCGCGCGCTCGGAGGCCGACCCGGAAACCGAGCCCGAGGAGTACGAGGCGGCTTTGGCGCGCTACACCGCCGAGTGCGAGGGCGAGCGTGACGCGGTGCTGGCGGCCGGTGGCCTGCACATCCTCGGCACGGAGCGTCACGAGTCCCGGCGCATCGACAATCAGCTGCGCGGCCGCTCCGGACGCCAGGGCGACGCCGGGTCGTCGCGGTTCTTCCTCTCCCTGGAGGACGACCTGATGCGCATCTTCGGCTCCGACCGGATCCAGGGCCTCATGGGCCGACTGGGCATGGAGGAGGGCGAGCCGATCGAGCACGGGATGGTGAGCAAGGCCATCGAGCGGGCTCAGCGCCAGGTCGAGGGGCGGAACTTCGAGATCCGGAAGCGCCTCCTCGAGTACGACGACGTGATGAACAAGCAGCGGGAGGCCATCTACCAGCTGCGCCGCGACATCCTGGAGGGCCGTGAGGGGCGCGACTACCTGGTGCGGGTGGCGAGTGACGTGGTCGACTTCGTGGTCGAGGATCACTGCCCCGCCAAGGCCGACCCCCGGGACTGGAACCTCAGCCAGATCGGCACCGAGCTCCTAGCCTACTTCGACATCCCGGCTTCGGAGATCGGCCAGAGCCTCGAGGAGCTCGGGATCGAGGAGCTCAAGGAGACGCTGACCGGCGTCGCCGTCGCCAAGTACGAGGAGAAGGAGGCCCGCCTCGGGGCCGACCTGATGCGGCTCTTCGAGCGCGACATCATGTTGCGGGTGGTCGACCAGTCCTGGAAGGACCACCTCCTGGCCCTCGACCACCTGAAGGAGGGCATCAACCTCCGGGGCTACGGCCAGCGGGACCCGCTGAACGAGTACAAGCGCGAGAGCTACGAGCTGTTCCAGGCGATGAAGGAGCGGATCGAGGACACGATCATCAAGACCCTGTTCCGCATCGAGCCGGTGAGCCAGGAGCAGATGGACGAGCAGCGCCGCCGGCGCCAGGCGCCCAGCACGACCACCGCGCGACCGCGGTTCTCCGCCCCACCCAAGACCGGCGCGCCGGCGCGGCCCCAGACCACCGTCAAGCGCCAGGGCGAGAAGGTCGGCCGCAACGACCCCTGCCCCTGCGGCTCGGGCAAGAAGTACAAGAAGTGCTGCGGCGCCACCGCCGCCATGCGCTGACCTCCGGCCCGCCTCCGCCGGGCGGCTAGCCTGCCCTTCTCACCGGGTGTCGTTGCGAGAGGCCGTAGGTGCCTGGAGATGCAAGGCTTGCGACCGAGGGCGACGCAGTCGTACTGTCTGTACGTCGAGGAG